>CAZLXD010000358.1:0-2518 GCA_964563185.1 uncultured Chitinophaga sp. | reverse complement strand
ATTGTTTTACCAACAGGCACTGCTTTATTCTGGCCTCAGAAAACATATTTGGATATGAATTACCATATCCTGAACTACAATGCCACTTCTGTTCTTCCCTGCGATTTTTATATCAATATTTACTACAAGCCGCGCAATCCTAACACTATAGAAATGAAGGCTAATTTGGTAAATAATGTAGGATTGTTCTTACCACAGGGCAACCAAACCAGAGACTATGCCGATGAAACAAACAATGATGCTAAGGAGTGGAAATACCTTTGGATGATTTCATCGCACTCACATAAATACGGAACCGACTACGATATCTATGTAAAGGATACCACAGGAGGAATGACCGATAAGATTTACGAGGGCTTTTACAACTACGAGAATAACTTCGACAAAGGCTTTTACGATTGGGAACACCCTTCTATCAGATACTGGCCTGATTTATATCCGGTAAAATTCGGTAAGCATGGAAGTGTGAATGCCGGTTTGGTAGCCCGCACCAGTTGGAATGTTACTGAGCCGTTTATAACCTTCGGCTTTACCAGCAACGATGAAATGCAGCTATTCTACTACATGTACACCTCACAGCCAATGGATGCGGCTACAGCCATAAACGATGACACACAAAAAGGAATTTCACTAAGCGTGTTTCCTAACCCAATGAACGGCAACGGAAAAATTGTTTATACACTTGAAACCAATGCAATAGTAAAAGCTTCTTTTACTGATATTGCCGGTAAGGTGGTAGCCGAACTTGCACAGGAAAACCAAACCGAAGGCACCCATGAAATTACTATTGGTAACAACGAAAACCTAAGCAAAGGAATCTACTTTGCCAACCTGAGTGTAAACGGAACAGTTTATACTAAGAAGTTTATTGTTACAGAGTAATAGTTTAAAAGCATACACAAAAAGGACAGGCTAAACCTGTCCTTTTTTATTTTAGAGAAGATGAGCCAAACTGTAACCGTAACCGACCAACTAAACCGAACCGTGCATATCCCTTTTCCTCCTATGCGGATAGTATCGCTGGTGCCCTCGCAAACCGAGTTGCTGTTTGATTTGGGGCTACAGGAAAGAATAGTAGGGCTTACCCGCTTCTGTATTTATCCGCAGGAAAAGGTAAAGGATAAAGCAAAAGTAGGCGGCACCAAGCAATTTTACTATGAAAAGATAAAAGCGCTAAACCCCTGCCTGATTATAGGAAACAAAGAAGAGAATTACGCAGAAGGGATACAGGAATTAGAAAAGCACTTCCCTGTTTGGATGAGTGATGTTTACAGTTTGGATGATGCCTTAGTGATGATAAGCGAAGTTGGGCGCATAACAGGCACTTCTGAAAAAGCTGCGCAATTGCTTTCGCAAATACAATTTCCGGTTGTTGAACTGAAACAGCAATATACAGCCGCTTACTTTATTTGGCGGAAGCCCTATATGGTAGCAGCCGCAGACACCTTTATCCATGAAATGATGAAAAAGCTGGGCGTAGTAAATGTTTTTGCGAATGCCGCCCGCTACCCGGAAGTTAACCCATTACATTTAGCGGAAATAAAGCCCGATTTTATTTTCCTCTCCTCCGAGCCGTACTCGTTTCGCGATATCCATATAGAGGAGTTTTGTGATTTTTCCCCTCTTAGTAAAGTGGTACTGGTAAACGGTGAAATGTTCAGTTGGTATGGGAGCCGGCTGCAACATGTTCCGGCTTATTTTCAAAAACTGCGCAGCCAATTGAAAATGGCCTAATTGCTATTACATTCGCGCTTCATGAATTTTCAGCAGGAAAGCATTCAACAGTTAAAGGATATACTGGCCACCCCTAAACGGTTAGCCATTATCACTCACCGCAATCCCGATGGCGATGCGTTGGGTTCTTCTCTCGGCTGGAAATTTTACCTCGAAAAGAAGGGTCATCAGGTAAGTTTTGTTTCTCCTACCGCCTATACCTCCAACCTGAGCTGGATTCCCGGAACAGATACCATTATAGTATGTGAGAATGGCAAGGGGTGGAAACAGTGCGAAAGAGCCATGAACGAAGCGGAAATTATTTTTTGCCTCGATTTTAACGCCCTTACACGTTTAGAGAATATGGGCGAGTTGGTGGCTAAAGCACCTGCACCTAAAGTAATGATTGACCACCACCGGCAGCCTGAAGATTTTTCGAAGATTACTTTCAGCAATATTACCTACTGCTCTACGGCCGAAATGATTGCCGATATTATTTCCGATTTAGGCGATGAGGATTTAATAGATGCTACTATAGCCGAATGCCTTTACGTGGGGCTGGCTACCGATAACGGCTTCTTTCAGTTTAATAATACCACCCCTAATGCTCACAAAGTAGCTGCCTTGCTATTGTCAAAAGGTGCACGCCCCGATTATGTGAGTGAAAAAATCAACAACATCTTCCGCGAAACGCGCCTGCGCTTTTTCGGTTACTGCCTGCACAACAAGTTAAAACTTGTAAATGACGGAAAGGTGGCATACATGATGCTTTCTCAGGCAGAAATAAAACAGTTCAATTTGCAGG
>CAZLXD010000357.1:0-2557 GCA_964563185.1 uncultured Chitinophaga sp. | reverse complement strand
GCTTCGCATAGCTCCACATCATCAAAAAAGAAACGCGGCTCATACAGGGCTAACAACGCACGGGCAATAAACACTCCTTCGCCTGCTATGTAGGGGCACTGTGCGCTCAGGCTTTCAATAAACGTTTTGTCTTCTGCGCCAAGCATGGCGGTATCCTGCTGGGTAAGCACATTCAGGTAAATGCCGTTTGCCCGCTTGTAGTTATATACCATATCGCCCGTATCGGGTATTTGTTGCTGGTAATATGTAGCATCATTAAGTTGTGCAACAAAAGTTACGCTGTCGGCAAACACCGCGCTGTCGCACAGCAGCAGCAGTTCATCTTCGTAGTTGCTTATCTTGCCGTAGTCCTCCGCCATTTTTGCGTTGTAAAAATCTTCAAACAGCTCTTCGTTCAGCAGCTCGGGGTTTTCTTTCAGCCTGCGCAGCAGGTGCATCTCTGCCATCCGCGTTCCCGTTGGTTCAAAGCCTTCCTCCATGTATTTCCAGCTTTCGCCACCGGCTACCTTCTCATAGAACCACGTGGTAAAGGGCCACTGAACAGGGGTGCAGGAGGCACTCTCAGTAGGTGTAATAGGGATTGAAACTATACTATTACTTGTGCTTGCAACCCCATTCAAAACTGAGCCGCTAGGGTCAGTTGTTTCTATGCTTGAATTATTGGTATTAAATCTAAATACAGGCGGAGTATACGCCCCCGTGTTCGCCATGTTAATAAAGCTCATGGTGCGCAGGTTAGGGTCGTAGGTAGGGCTAAAGTCGTTATCGTAAGTGCCGGTAAACTCATTCTCATGCGAGCGGGTAGCAGTGCCCTGCTGGCTCAGCACCTGCCCCATGCCGCTGCTGCGCAAGGCTATGGCAAATTTGCTGTCGCCAAATTCGTTCAACTGCACTTCGGCATCCATGCAGTTGGCGGCAAACAAATTGCCGTAGCCTATGTCCGTAAACGTATTGCTGCAAATTTCACCGCCACTGTTGTAAAAGCTAAAGCCGCTTTTTCTAAACTCGCTGTTAATGCTGCCTGCATTCAGCGCATCGTGGTAGGTAGCGCCATTGCCCGTTACCGTGTTGCCTTCTATAACTAACCTGTTGCAATTGGCGGCATAAAGTCCCGCTTGGTTACCCTGCACCTGCACCGTGCGGGTTTGGTGCAGGTTGTTCAAAAACACCTGCGCCCCGTTTACGTTGTTCAGGTGTATGCCGTTTCTGCCGCCTGTTATATCGTTCAGCAGTATATTACTTACCACGGGCACAGCATTGCTTACTTCCGTTTCGTAAATGCCGTAGGTGTTCAGCCTGCGCAAGCCGAGGCTGCCGCCCACCGCTACAAAAGTAGCGGTAGGTTCGTTTACTTCAATATGGTTGCCTGTTACACGCATAGCAGCCCCTGCATTATTGGCTAAAGTTACTCCGTAATTAGTATTCGTCAGCCAATGGCCGTTTACATCCACGCTGTTGCGGCTGTTAGCCGTGTTTATGCAGTGGGTTACATTCTCCATGCGGGTATTGTAAACCAAAGTTCTCAGGCGGCTGCTGTAAACGCCCATGTCGCAGTCTTCAAAATCGGGCGTGGTGTTGGCACCGGGCGCAGTAGCGCTGGGCTGCACCATAATGGTTTGGTCGGCAAACCATCCGCCAAATGGTATGGCGCTGGCAAATATGGCTGCGCCTGCCCCGTTGTAGGTGGCATTTTCGTAGTTGCGTATATCGTGGAACCTGTTCTCTAAAAGGTTAACGCGGTGGCACATGCCGGTTACTATGCCGTGGTTCATATCGCTGAACTCGTTCGGCAGGTTGCCGGTAATAGCCGGGTTGGGGATGTTTAATGTTGCATCGCACAAAAAAGTAAAGATGCCGCATTGCGGGCGGTTAAAGTTGGCAAAGCCCGTGGGGGCGGGCAGCATTTCGTTGTACTGGCCCATTCCAAAGAAACAGCCTGTAACATTGTAATTTACCGGATTGGCAGCAGGTTCAAAAGAATAGAAATTTATAGCTTGTTGGTTGCGATTAAACTGATTATCTTGGAAATAAGCGTTACTTGCATTTCCATAAACCGACACCCCACTGGTCATATCTTCAATAGTAGTATTCACCATAGAAATTGTTCCTCCTGATTCTACAGTAATCCCATTCCACATCTCTTCGCAAGCGCGCATGGTGCACGTGGTCAATTCCAAAGCATGGTTATCGTGTATTGTAATACTTGAGTTACTTCCCATTACAAAATTCAGGTTTTGAAAAAGAGCTATTGCGGTTCCCGTTGCGCCTATTTCAAAATCCCCGTTTAAAGCTACAGTGCTACCCGCTGGAATGTTCGTTGGTAAACTCGTTAGATAGGGGGTATTAGAACTAAAGTAGAGGTAATCAGGGCTCTTTACTAACGAAATATCGTCCAATGCAATCCATTGTAAAGGTAAATCTTGTGGGCTATTTACAGCTACAACTAAGTTTCCTAGTGGCTGTCCAGTGTATTGGAAAGTAGCTTGTACATACTGCCACCCTACTCCGTCATTTACAAGCAAGCTTTTTAGCAAAGTTAATCCGGTATTATTGCCAT
>CAZLXD010000356.1:0-2582 GCA_964563185.1 uncultured Chitinophaga sp. | reverse complement strand
GAATTGTTGGGGTCATAAATTTTTATTTTACCTGCACCGGTAGTGAAACTACCGGTGGGTGTCCAAGTATAACTTGTAGCACTGCCGCTTACACTTGTGGAAATATTTTCGGCAACACCTGTAGAAGTTGGCACCCACTGTAACACGTAACCGCTGGCGCAACCGCTTGGTGATATAGTCCAGGTAATTGAAGTTGCCGACCCTGCGGTTATGGTGCTTCCATTTGACGGTGCTGTAATATTTACTGTTGGGGTTAATGTGTTTACTTGTGAAGAGGAACTACTGAAGTTGCTATTACCTCCACTACAGACTGCCTGCACCTGATACTGATAGCAGCCACAAGGAATAAGACCTGTAAAGTCATAATAATTATTACTGCCTGCTGAAACGGCAGTTCCATAAGTGCCTGTGCAAGTTTTAATATTCACGTTGTAAGAAGTTGCTCCACTAACGTTTGCCCAACCACCCCGAAAACTATTGCAGGTAATATTTGAGGCTGATGAAGGAGTTGGAGTACCACAGGCAGAATTAAGAGTTATGCTATAAGTTTGGCTATTATTATTGATACAAGAGGAATTGTTGGGGTCATAAATTTTTATTTTACCTGCACCGGTAGTGAAACTACCGGTGGGTGTCCAAGTATAACTTGTAGCACTGCCGCTTACACTTGTGGAAATATTTTCGGCAACACCTGTAGAAGTTGGCACCCACTGTAACACGTAACCGCTGGCGCAACCGCTTGGTGATATAGTCCAGGTAATTGAAGTTGCCGACCCTGCGGTTATGGTGCTTCCATTTGACGGTGCTGTAATATTTACTGTTGGGGTTAATGTGTTTACTTGTGAAGAAGAGCCACTAAAGTTACTACTTCCACTCGTGCAAACTGCTTGCACTTGAAATTGATAGCAGCTACAAGGATTGAGACCTGTAAAATCATAAAAAGTATTGCTGCCAGCTGAAACAGCAGTTCCGTAACTACCCGTACATGTTTTAATATTTACGTTATAAGAAGTAGCACCACTTACAACACCCCAATTAGCTCTGAAACTATTACAGCCAATATTGGTGGCGGCTGAAGTTGTTGGTATTGTGCTACATGCTGAGTTTAATGTTATTGAATAAGTTTGAGAGTTATTATTGATGCAAGAAGAATTGTTGGGGTCATAAATTTTTATTTTACCTGCACCGGTAGTGAAACTACCGGTGGGTGTCCAAGTATAACTTGTAGCACTGCCGCTTACACTTGTGGAAATATTTTCGGCAACACCTGTAGAAGTTGGCACCCACTGTAACACGTAACCGCTGGCGCAACCGTTTGGCGAAAGTGTCCAAGAAATAGTTGTAGCATTTCCTACCGTAATTGAACTACCGTTTGAAGGAGATGTTACTGTTACAGTTGGTGTAGCAGTATTTACTTGGGAAGATGAACCGCTAAACGAACTTTGTGTGCCGCAGCCACAAACTGCTTGTACTTGATATTGATAGCACCCACAAGGAGTAAGCCCTGTAAAATTATAAGAGGTGCTGCTGCCTGCTGATACCGCAGTTCCGTAACTGCCGCCACAAGGTTTAATGTTTACGTTATAAGATGTTGCTCCACTTACGCTACCCCAATTTCCAGTAAAGCTATTGCAACCAATATTTGATGCAGAAGAAGTGGATGGAATGCTACAGGTAGTTGTTGCCGTTATTGTAATGTCGCCAGCATCGTATCTATCCCCTGTTGATGTAGTAGTAAGTGTTCCGGTATAAACAACAGAACCGGTACAATGACTCATTGTTATGGTTACAGAAGCAGATGAAGCCCCAGCTGCATAAGTCTGTGAGCCAACCACTGTGCCGCATTCACCGCCCGTCTTTACGTAGAATGTTCCTGCTAAAGAAAACGTTGTACCCGCGCACTTTTTCATTTGAAACGTAACTTGATTACCGGTAATGGAACTAACTCTCATTTGAGCAACAGCGACCTGAACAGGTATTCCACCACAATTTGTTGCGGTCCCCGATGGACATGTTACGTAAGTGCCGGACGCGGGATTTGAAGAGTAAGTTGTTTGCGCAAACCCGTTTTGTATTAACAAAACAGCCATAGCAAGAATTAAAACGAGTTTAATTTTCATTGTGAGCGGTGTTTTAAAATGGCGTAAAAGCATTAGGGTGTATACTTTATAAATGTGCTGTATCTATAAAAAATTACATCGGCTTCAAAAAGTCAAAAAGTACTCAAAGGCGCTGTTAGTGTTAAGCGATGTAAATTCGGAGTGATATTAATAATCTTTTTTACTTATCGTCAATTTATTTTATTGATATGCTGAATATGCTTTTTGATTTCACTAAACTACGAAACTGTAATGGGAGGGATTGTGCGTCAGCGCAAAAAGAAAGGGATAATTCCTTTGCTTAAAAAATAGACGAGCATTATCTCTTTCTTTTTGCTGAAGCATAGCAATCGGGCTTCGCCCATGTTTTTTGTATTTTGTCTTTAGCGACTACCCTACACAACCCTGTCAAAAATTTTGCGAGGGCATTGCCGCTAACGTCAGACTGTGAATTTACTATCCACATTTACATAGGCAAAAATA
>CAZLXD010000355.1:0-2591 GCA_964563185.1 uncultured Chitinophaga sp. | reverse complement strand
CAAACCCGGCCGATTTGGCTTCTATAATTATTCTCAGGAGGATTGTTACTATTCTAATTTTCAGTATGACCTTTACGTAGATTTTGATATTACCAGACCCCAAATATGCTTAGGCAACTCTACCACCTTTCAGTTTGTAAATCCCTGCACTAATCCAAGTTTAGCTCAGTACCAGAGTTTACAATGGAATTTGGGCGATGGGACAGTGATAAACAATACCAGCCCCACTTTTAGCAATGCCAATGTAACTCACACCTATACACAACCCGGCACTTACAATGTAACTTTAACGGTTACCGATTTTAACGGATGTTCCGCTACAAAAGCACATACTGTAGTAGTTGCACCTCCAATTACCATCGCTTCAGTTATTACACAGCCTTTGTGCAATGGTGCGGCAAATGGAGGAATTAGTGTTACCTCCTCAGGTGGATTTGGATCTTATCAGTATGTATGGAGTAATGGTACCACCGGACCGAATTTGATAGGAGCCGCTGCAGGAACATACGCAGTAACTGTTTCTGATGTTGACTGTAACGCTACCCAACAGTTTACGGTTAATCAGCCAACGGCCCTTACCGCCACTACCACACATACTAACGCTCCTTGTGGTGCTAACGGAACAGCTACTATTGCCATAGCAGGAGGGACTCCTCCATACTCAGGCGTTAACTGGGCCGGATTTCCAGGATATACTGTTTCGCTTCCGGCTGGCACTTGGATAGCCGATTTTCAGGATGCCAACGGATGTTCGGCATTGTTGCAGTATACGGAAACAATTACTCAACAACCATGTGGTATAACTTCAAGCATCGTTAAAACCAACGTTAGCTGCTTTGGCGGAAACAATGGTTCGATTACACTTACGGTTAACAGCACCACCCCTCCGGTGAATATTTCTTGGAGTAATGGCGGAACCGGTGCTACCATCTCCAATCTTACTGCAGGTACATACTCCTATACTGTTACCGATGTTACTCCATCTCATACCTTTTCGGGAAGTGTAACAATTACCCAGCCGGGGGCTGCCATGGTAGCTTCGGTTAGTACTATTGGAATTGCCTGTGCAGGGGCGACTACCGGTGAAGCATTTGCTTCTGTTACATCAGGAGGAATTGCGCCCTTTAACTATAGTTGGAGCGGGGGAGGCGGAAATACCCCTCAGAAAACCAACTTGGCGCCCGGCCCGGTCAGTGTTACGGTAACCGATGCGACAGGCTGTACGGCCACCGCCTCGGGGAATGTTTCCGGTGTCCCTTCCCTTTTGGTAACAGTTGCAGTTACCAGCGATAGTTGTTTTCACTCAGGCAAGGGAACGGCTATAGCCAATGTTAGCGGAGGTGTTGCCCCTTACACCTATTCGTGGAGCGATTTCCATACTACAGCTTCGAATCTTGGACTTATTGCAGGTAATTACACCGTTACGGTTACCGATGCTAATTCATGCTCATCTACTGCCATTGGAGTGGTAACAGGCCCTCCGGTGTTAAACACTACGTTTACCAGGCAAGATGTATTATGCAACGGAGCTTCTACCGGTGCATTTAATGTTTCGGTTACAGGAGGAACCCCGGGATATACCTACACATGGAACCCTTCTTCTTTGTCGGGCACTAACCCTACCGGATTAGCTGCGGGCATTTATGCTTATACCGTTACCGATATAAATGGATGTTCTGTTTTACGTCAGGATACTATTTTACAGCCGGCAAGTGCATTAGCTGCCACCTCTTCGCATACCGATGTTACCTGTAATGGTGCCAACAATGGAACGGTTACAGTGAATGTATCCGGAGGTATAGCTCCTTACTCTTTCTTAGGTAATCCGGTTCCTGCCGGCACTACGGTTATTCCTAACCTGGCGCCTAATACCTATGCCGGTTCGTTAACCGATGCCAATGGTTGCAGTGTGGCATTAAGTGAAACTATTACCGAACCCGGCCCGCAGAGTTTAACGGTAACTTCTACTAATAACCTTTGTGCAGGAGCATCGCAGGGGACCGTAACTGCTAACTTTGTAAACTCCACCGGCACCGTAACCTATACATGGAACCCTGGCGGAGTATTGCCGGGTAACCGCACAAACTTAGTTTCAGGAGTTTATAATGTTACCGCTTCCGATGCTAACAACTGTTCCTTTACCGGCACTGCTACGGTAAGCGAACCAGCTTTGCTTACGGCCTCTTCCACCGTGCAGCATGTTGCCTGCAACGGAGCTACCACCGGAAGTATAAACGTTACAGCCAATGGAGGCACCGGAGCCTATAGCTATTCATGGAATCCGGGTAGTGTTTCGGGCAGCAACCCTACCGGGCTGAGTGCAGGTATTTATTCTTATACCGTTTCCGATGCCAATAATTGCACGGTAGTTAAGGCAGATACCATAACTGAACCGGCTGCATTGGTTGTTACTTCTTCGCATACCGATGTTACCTGTAATGGTGCGAACAACGGAACGGTTACGGTGAATGTAGCCGGAGGTACCGCTCCTTACTCTTTCTTAGGTAATCCGGTTCCTGCGGGCACTACGGTTATCCCTAACCTGGCGCCTAATACCTATGCCGGTTCGTTAACCGATGCCAATGGTTGCA
>CAZLXD010000354.1:0-2640 GCA_964563185.1 uncultured Chitinophaga sp. | reverse complement strand
TAGCACTGGCCGAGCAGGAGTTGGCATCGGTTACATTCACCGAGTAGCTGGCGGCATTCAGGTTGTTGATGGTTTGCGAAACAGCGCCCGTGCTCCACTGATAGCTGTAAGGGAAAGTGCCCCCGCTCATATTCACCGTAATACTTCCGTTGTTGCCTCCGTAGCAATTAATGTTTTGAATATTAGGCGAGGCGGTTACTAAGGCCGATGGCTGCGTAATGTTGTAAGAAGCCGTTACAGAACACAAATGCTGGTCGGTAACGGTTAGCTGATAGTTGCCCGCGTTCAGGTTGCCGATAGTTTGAGTGGTGGCTCCGTTACCCCACACGAAAGTGTAAGGAGTTGTTCCGCCCGCAGGGTTAGCCGTAATGGTTCCATTGGTGTTTCCAAAGCAGGTTACATTTTGTATGCCTGCGGTGTTTAATGTAAGCGGTGTTGGTTGTGTAACACTGTAACTGCCCGTAGTACTGCAAAAGTTTTGGTCGGAAACGGTTACATAGTAATTGCCCGCAGTTAGGTTTCCGTTGCCGGCAGTAGTATTTCCGTTACTCCACTGATAGTTGTAGGCCGGAATTCCTCCGGTAGTATTTAGCAGCACCGCTCCGCTGCTTCCGCCATTGCAGGCCACATCGGTTACGGTAGAAGTAACAGCCAATAAAGGCGGTTGGGTAATAGTGTAGTTATAATTAGCGGTGCATTTATTGTTGTCAGTAACGGTAAGTGCATAGTTGCCCGGGGGAAGGTTTTGTATAGAGGGCAATCCCCAGCCGGTGCTCCACTGATACACAAACGGCCCGTAGCCGCCCGTGGCACTTACCTGTATAGAGCCGTTATTAAACCCATAACAGGTAACCGGAGTTACATTGTTGCTTACAGTAGAAGCAAACGTAGTAAGTATTACCCGTATGGTATCATCCTGGTAAGGACAGTTAGTGCCCGATTGTAAAGGATGAAGAGTAATATCCACATAGCCTGTGGCCTGATCGGCAGTGGTAAAGTTGTAAGTAACAGTAGAAGCTGTATTGGCCGGCAGAAAGGAAGTGGTTCCACCGCCCCAAATCATACTGCTTGCCCCTGTTACACTGCCGGTTAAAGTAACCGATGGCGTGGTAATGCAGGTATCAAAATCGGCCTGTAAAAATGCCTTTACCGGCTGCGCAACTTTAGTAACCACCACCGTATCATTGGCATAGCTGCAACTCTTTTGGTCTATTACATGCACCGAATATGTTCCCGGGCCTACGGTAATAGTAGTGGTGGTATCTCCGGTGCTCCACAAATATTGCAGCGGAGGGTTGCCGTTATTTACGTTGGCTGTGAGCAGCACCGTAGAATCCTGATAACACAGTATAGGATTGTGCGGCTGAATATTCGTATACAGGTTTGGGTAAAAACTTACCCGTACGGTATCGCACACATTATACAAACCGCATACGGCCGTAGGAGTACCGCATACCTGGTAATAAATATTGGGCGGCAAAAGCGGGTTGTAATTAATGTAAGCAGTATCGCAGCCCTGTGTGCAACTGAGTATGTTGTTAAAGGTGCCGTAGCCACCGGGCGAAATAGAATTCCAATGAACGGTAGTATCCTTAAACCCCGAAACATACAGCATGCCATTGCAGGCATAATACAAATCCAAATCATCGGAAGCCGCAGGGCCTTTAACCGATTTAATAAGGTATTCGTTCAGGTTGTTGCCCGGCTTGCAGAAGGTAAGCAGGTGGGGGCCGGGGCCGTTTAGGCATATTGCTTCGCCTACCTGGTGCAGCGGTCCGCAGCCTATTTGGTAATACAAAGCGCCCGGAGGCACCGCTCCCGAATAGATATCGAAAATAATGCCTACGGCACCGGGGTCGAGGGTAACTATAAACGAAATGCAACGGTCGGGCGAGGAACTGCCACAGCAATCCCCATCGCGAACCACCGCGGGGCTTATCCATGAGCTGTCAGGATTCCCCGTAAGGTTCACCACAAAGTTTGGCACGTTGGGGGTGCATTGCGCTTCACTACGGTGAAAGGCGAATAACAATACCGGAAGTAAGAGGGCGAAGGCAGTGTGTCGCTGCATTTTCAGGCTCTCAAGGCTGCGAAAATACAAAATAGGCTTTCGTATTTTAACATTATACTAAAGTTATGTGTGGGCTGCTAATTTGCTTTAACTAAGTTGTAGCGGATGTGTAGATTAGTATAGCAGCTGTTTTCCTCTCCTTTATTTGTATTCTGTTTTTGTTTTGTAGTTTATTCTAAACGTAAGCGCAGGGAACAAACCCATTTACCCCCCCTGCCGAAAAAGAAATAGCTCTGCGCGGGCATATTATCGAAGCCCTCGTTTCAGAAAATGCTTTGCTAAAGGATAAACTTAGCCTCCTTGCTTCGGCTATTGCCGCCAAACAGGCAGCTTATTCCCTTTCTGAATTGGAAATGCTGGAAAAATTGACCGGAATAGGCATTTCCGAAAAAGGAAGCGGGCAAATGCAGGTTTTGCCACCGCTTCCCGAAAAAATAAGTGAGGAAACTTTGCCGCTGTGGCTCATTCGCCAAAAAATAAAGGAGTTGACAGGCTACAAAGGTCGCAAATCGGCTTTATACAGTACCGCTGCACTGTTTGCCCACCTGTATAACGGAGGCGAGGGCGGC
>CAZLXD010000353.1:0-2665 GCA_964563185.1 uncultured Chitinophaga sp. | reverse complement strand
AACGGCAATAACCCTACCGATGCCGACATACAAACCACACTGGTTATTCCTTCACCGTTTAATCTGGTAGTGCAAAACATGGAAGCCAACCACGATGGAACGCAGGGGGCCGTGAAAGTTTTCATGAGCCAGGCGCCCCTCACCGAAAACATTAATCAGTTTATAGCCTTTGAACCGAAGGTGAATTTCAAAACCGAATCTTCGGCCGAAGGCCTGATTATTACCAGCGAAGAGTTTGATGTATCCAAAGTATATACGCTTTCAGTAAAAGCCGGATTGAAAGGAAAGATTGGCGGCACTTTGAAAGAAGAATACACCAACACCGTGTCCTTTGGCAAGCTAGAGCCCGCTGTTCGCTTTGTAAACAGTAAAGGCGTTTACCTGGGCGGCAAAGGCAATAAGAATATTGAAATAAACATTACCTCCGTTAGCCGCATTAAAGTGGTTATCTCTAAAATTTACGATAACAACCTGTTGGCAGCCGAGCGCAATGGCTACTACCCCAATGATTCCTACTATGACGACTACGAAGGCGATTATTACGATGATGGCGATTATTACTACGGAGGCGATGCCGTATATGGCGATGTGATTTACGAAAAAGAGATTGACACTAAAACACTGCCCCGCTACGGCAACAGCCGCCTGTTTAAGTTTAACATTGAAGATAAACTGAAAGACTTTAAAGGCATTTATCACATTAAAGTGCGCAGCATGGAGCACTACTGGCGCAGCGATTCCCGATTTATTTCGCTGAGCGACATAGGCCTTATTGCCAAAGAAACCCAGAACGAGGTAGTGGTATTTGCCAACTCCATTCAAACCGCTAAGGCCATGAACGGAGTGACCATTTCAGTATATGGTAACAATAACCAGTTAGTAGGAAGCAGTGTTACCGATGCCGATGGCGTGGTCCGTGTGCAATTGAAGAAAAAAGATTTCAGCGGGTTTAAGTCGGCCATGATTACCGCCAGCAGCGGCAGCGACTTCAACTACCTGCCATTCAATTCCACTTACGTGGGAACCTCGCGCTTCGATGTGGGCGGTAAGCGCAACAACATTACCAACATTGATGCCTTTGTTTATTCCGAACGCGACATTTACCGCCCGGGCGAAAAAATCAACTTCAGTGTAATTGCCCGCGACTGGAAATGGAACAAACCGGGCGAAATTCCTTTGAAAATGAAATTCATTTTACCGAATGGTAAGGAATTAAAAACACTCAAAAAGTCGCTGAACGAACAGGGCTCACTTGAAACACAAATTGAGCTTTCTCCTTCGGCTGTTACAGGCAGCTATACGTTTGAAGTATACAGTTCAAACGATGTACTGATGGCGAGCAAGAGTGTGCTGATTGAAGAGTTTATGCCCGACCGTATTAAAGTAACCACCACACTTGATAAGAAAGCGCTGAAGCCGGGTGAAACCACTACACTTTCCATTAATGCCGTTAACTTTTTTGGCCCGCCTGCCGCCAACCGTAACTATGAGGTAGAAATACAAGCCAAGGAAAAGCTCTTCTCCCCTGCCAAATACAACAAATACGATTTTAGCTTAGCCGACCGCAACAGTTACTACGACAACATTGTAAAAGAAGGCACCACCGATGAAAACGGCAACGCCACCGAAACCTACACCGTACCCGAAGAATACTTTAACCGCGGCTTAATGCAGGCCGATTTTTACACCACTGTATTTGACGAAACAGGAAGGCCGGTTAACCGCAAATCTTCAATAGATATTTACACACAGGATGTCTTTTACGGACTCGGTAACGATGGCTATTACTACTACCGCCTTAACCAAAACATTGCCTTCCCTATCATAGCCTTGAATAAGGACGAAAAGACCGTAAGCACCAAAGCACACGTGCAGGTTATTAAGCACGAATACCGCACCTACCTGTCACGCTACAGCGAGTATTACCGCTACGATTCACGGCAGGAAGACAAAACCATTGTTGACCAGGAAATAACCGTAAGCGGAGAGAATACCGTTTTTAACTTTATTCCCCGCACACCCGGCCGTTATGAAATTCGTGTAGGCCTGCCCGGAGTAAACAGTTACGTGCGCAATAGTTTTTACAGTTACGGCTCTTGGGGCAACTATGGCAGCAGCTTTGAGGTAAACAACGAAGGCAATATTGACATTGAGGTAGACAAGAACGGCTACTATACCGGTGAAAATGCCCGAGTATTGTTCAAAGCACCTTTCAATGGAAAAATGTTGGTTACGGTAGAAACGGACAAGGTGATAGACTACCGTTACATCAATGTTGAGAACCGCGCTGCCAGCATGGAACTGAACCTGAAAGCAGATTACCTGCCCAACGCCTACATCACCGCCACACTCATTAAACCCCATGCCGAAAGCGATATGCCGCTTACCGTAGCCCATGGGTTCAAATCGGTAACGGTGGAAGAAAAAAGCCGCAAAATGAAAGTGGAAATAGTGGCGGAGAAAAATGTAAGAAGCCGCACCCATCAAAAAGTTAAAGTTAAAGCGGCACCTAACAGCAAAATAACCCTGGCAGCCGTTGATGAAGGCATCCTGCAAATTACCAATTACAAAACACCCGACCCTTACGGTTTCTTCTATGCCAAACGGGCATTAGAGGTAAAGAGTTTCGATTTATATCCGCTGCTGTTTCCTGAACTGAAAGGAG
>CAZLXD010000352.1:0-2682 GCA_964563185.1 uncultured Chitinophaga sp. | reverse complement strand
TTCTTTTAATTTCTATGCAGGAAATTCGGCAGGGCGGGTAGTAAGGTTAAAAATGAACGGAGCCAGGGATACCAGTTTTACTGCGGGGAGTTCGGTGGTGGGAACGGTTTATGCGGTAGCGGTGCAGGCAGACGGAAAGTATGTGATAGGCGGCACCTTTACCAGTTACAGTGGATACAGTGTTAACCGCCTAAGCCGCTTGCATACCAACGGAACTTTAGATACTACTTTTGCAGTGGGGACGGGTGCTAACAACACGGTGGCAGATGTGGCGATAATGCCCAATGGAAGAATAATTGCAGCGGGCCACTTTACCACCTATAATGGTGTAAGCGCTAACCGGATAGTAGGTTTAACTGCCAGCGGGACTATTGACAGCACCTATAACACCGGCAGCGGTTTTTCGAATAATTACATTAACGAGTTAACCTTACAGGCAGAAGGTAAGTTGCTTGCGACAGGAGGCTTTACTGCTTACAACGGCAGTAATATAAACCGCATAATACGTATAGACAGCACCGGAAGCAGGGATACCACCTTTAACCCGGGGGCCGGGTTGAACGGAATTGCGAACACTGTATTTGAGAGTTATGATGGAAAAATATACTGTGGCGGAACGTTTACTACGGTGAATAACTATGCAAGGCTCAGTATGGCGAGGCTTTCGGGCAGCGGAACTTTGGACCAAACTTTTTTTTACCGTTCGGGGGTTAATAATGCCCTACAGGATGCCGGGGTGCAAAGTACGGGTAAGGTTGTACTGGCAGGTGATTTTACAAGTTACCATGACCGGATTGTAAACCGAATTATACGGCTGCATACAAGCGGGGAGATTGATACCACTTTTAACAGCGGTACCGGGGCAAACAATTCGATATATGCCGTTAAAGTGTTACCCGATGACAAAATACTGATAGGGGGAAGTTTTACGCAATACAACGGCACTACGGTAAGCCGGTTTGTTAGGCTAAATGCCGATGGTAGTTTAGACAACAGCTTTAACGGCAATAATGCCGCAAGCGGAACAGTGTATGATGTAATAACTGATGCTGAAGGAAGGATTTATGCGGGCGGGGGATTTAACACCTGGGGTGGTTCCAGCCAAAATAAGCTGGTAAGGTTGCTGCCAAACGGCACTAAAGATACGGGGTTTAATACCGGCAGCGGTTTTGCGGGTAACTGGGTGTATGGCCTTGCGCAGCAGGCAGACGGGAAGGTACTGGCTGTAGGTAATTTTTCGGCCTACAACGGAGTTAGCGCCAACAACATTGCACGGATAGATACCGGTGGGGTTTTAGATACTGCCTTTGCCATTGGCAGCGGGGCGAACAATTTTATGCGGGATGTAAAAATACAGGCAGACGGAAAAATAGTTGCCTGCGGAAATTTTACGCAATTTAACGGAGTAGCGAGAACCCGTATGGTGCGATTAGCCGCTAATGGAGCCATAGATACCGGCTACACCCCGAATGCCAATAACGATGTATTGTGCCTGCTACCATTTGGGAAGGGGATGATAATTGGCGGGAAGTTTGAAACCGTTAACGGGCTGAGCCGAAACACCATTGCGTATATTGACAGCAACGGTTTGGCTACGGATACAACGTTTAACACCGGCAATGGAACAGGATACGGAAATTCGACAATAGTGTATGGCTTAAGGTTAGATGCCGTGAGCCAACGGGTGTTGGCAGTGGGCCTGTTTGAAGCTATGCAGGGGATACCGGCACCTAATTTTGCTGCCTTAATAGGCCAACATAGCGGCACTGCGATTGACAGTGTTTACCCCGCCCCCCCAACCCCCGAAGGGGGAGTAGTGCATATTTGCCCGGGTGGCAGTGGCAAGGTTTATTTTAAGAACCGGAGCCTGTTTAACGAGGGCAATGTTTACACCGCTGAGTTGAGCGATACCGCAGGCAGTTTTAGCAGCCCTGTAACCATAGGCACCAAAGAAGCGGCCGGTGCTATTGGCTGGGACAGCCTCAACGTAACCATACCGAGCAATGCACTGAGCAGCACTCATTACAAGGTGCGCATAAAGGCCACTAATGCTGTTTATACCAGTGCCGCCAGTAGCGAGTTTACCATTGCTCCGCTGGGTGTGCCTACTCACTTTAGTAACCAAAGCATTTGCAGCGATACGGCTGTTACGTTTGTGTGGGACTCGATATTTGTTGGAGCCGGTGGCGACAGTATTGAGTGGGCAGATAATGCTGCGTTTGCAGGGAGTAACCTCACCCCCAGCCCCTCTCCTACAGGAGAAGGGAGCGTTCACCTAACGGTGAACGTAGGTGAAACGGATACGCTGTGGCTGCGGAGCAGGAACAGCGCTACGGGGTGTGCGAGTGAAAGTGTGTGGGTGACGGGGAGGGTGAATGGGGTGCCGGATGTATTAGACACAATTCTACCGCAAATGGATTTTGGTAAGACACCTAAGGTGTTCAATTTTTTTGATTTGAATACTGATAGCGGAATTTATGATATTGAGTGGTCTTATTACAGCAATTTTAGCAATAGTGTTACTGTAAATGGTAGCGATACTATTAGTGTAGAGGTTGGGTTAGGCGAGGTTGATACACTTTGGTTCCGCAACATTATTGCAGAAACAGGCTGTTATAGTTCTACTACTATGACTTGGGCGGCATTAAATCTTCAAATGTGGCCCGACACGCCAACAATAAC
>CAZLXD010000351.1:0-2699 GCA_964563185.1 uncultured Chitinophaga sp. | reverse complement strand
GGGAAATGCCCCCCAAAGTGAGGCCGCACTACCGGCCATAATAGGGCAACTGAACGAAGTTCCTCCACTGTAACCCAAATCGCCACCAGTGGTAAATACCGCACTCCTTACACCCTGCGCGCACACATCGGGCTTTATTCTACCGTCAGGGGTATTTCCTCTGCCACTAAAGCCTGCTATGGTTTCGGCTGAATCAACTGCTCCTACCGCCATTATACTATCGCCATCGGCCGGTGTACTGATGTGGAACCAGGGGCTTCCGCCTTCGTTTCCGGCACTGTTTACCACCAGTATTCCCTTTGCGAAAGCCATGTTACCGGCACGCGCTATAATGGTGGTGTGGCCGTTTAAATCGTTATAAGTATGGTTGCCAATATCGTTATCAAACTGTGTGTAGCCTAAAGAAGTAGAGAACACTTTAGCGCCTGCACTATCGGCCCATTCGGCACCTGCAGCCCAGTTATATTCTTCCATTACCCATTCGCGGCCGTTCTCTTCTGTTCCCAGTAACAAGAATTCGGCATCGGGAGCTGTGCCGAGAAACTGCCCCGGTTTGTTTCCCGCAATGCAACTGAATGTGTTGGTGCCGTGGCTGCCGTCATCGTACACATTCTCTTCATTCTCCACAAAATCCCGGGTAGCCAGTAATCGAGGGCGCACCGAATCGAAGCCTTTAATATTATCCACGTTGTAGAATCCGTTGTCGAATACCGCCATAGTAACTCCCTGGCCGCGGTAGCCTAATTGATGCAGCAGATCGGTGTTGAGCATTTTTGCCTGGTGGTATGCAATGCCATATTGGTTGGGGTAAACATAGTTTTGGTTTACCGCGGGTGTAATTTCTTCAAACTTCTTGTCGCTTTCTGAACTTCGGGCGGGCGGGAATTCTATTTTGCCCATAGTGTCAACACAGGAAAGCCGGCTTACAGAATCGGCATATACCTGGCTGACGGCTTTTACCACCACAATGTTAAACCACTTTAAGCGGTGTTTTATTTCTGTGATGTATGGCGAAAGGCTGTCGATGTAAGCCTGTGTAAGCGGCAGGTCGGTTTCGTTTACGGCAATGTTTTGTGCCTGCCTGCGCTGAATGGATTTTTGAGAAAGAAACTGCGAAGGGTTGCTGACGGAAAATCCGTTATTATTCTTATTGGTAAACTTTACCCAGTAGTAGTTATCCTGTGCAGCAGCGGTAAAGAAGCTGCATAATACAAACCCGAGAAAGAAGTGTTTCAGTGTTTTCATTTTCCACCCACATTCATTGATGCTAAACAGCAAAGCCGCCCGTTAGTTGTGGTCCATTACGCGCATTCGAATTCTAAAGCCGTTCTGTACTCCGGTAATCCAATCGTCCCCTACCACCTGTTTGGTAACTATTTCCCACTCCTGATAAACCATTCCCACCCCTTTGGCATATACTTCTTTGCGCAGCTTTTTCTCAATTAAACTTTCCTCATCTACTTCACTTACCGTAAGGGTACTATCGAAACTGAATCCGTTTATGGAGTATGGTTGATGAACATCAGAGTAAGCATATATCCAGTCCTTAAACACTTCGTAAATGCCGGTAAGCGGTAAGTAGGCGTTGCCGTTCCATTCGCTGCCTTCGTTGGGTGGAAAGGTAAGCTTAATAAACTTCAGGTCGTCCTCGGTTTTAATGAGCGTGGTGGCTGTTTGCCTCAGTTTCCAAACCTTATAAATGCTCCAGGGCAAACTGCTGTTGGCCCGCTTATACACCTCCAGCCTGTAGCAAAGGTTATTCTCATTGTCGTAAAAAGTATCGGTTACCAGTTCTTTTATCTGATAGCGGGCGGTATCGCGGGTATATTGCCCGTTGTAGGTGTAAGAAACAGAATCTACCTCGTATGCCACATAGTGCCCGCTATCGACCGGATAGTATTCGTAGCCGTATTCGGGGTTGTAGGTATCCTTAGTATCCTTACAGGATGGAAGCAACAGAAATAATAAGGCTATAAGCGGAAAGACGAAAAGGGGGAATAGGTTATGCCTGTTGTAGTTCTTTTTCAAGCGCATTGTTTTTAGATGCAATATTGAAATTAGAAAAAATAATACCTCCGCCAATCATGTCATCGTCTTCGTAAAACACAGCCGACTGCCCGGGCGCTATAGCCGAAACAGGCGCCATAAACTCTACTTTAAGGCGGTCGCCCATCTGGTGAAGGATGCTCGACTCCCCATCGTGCTTGTAACGCACTTTGGTAATGGCTTTGGTATTATCGGGAATGGAAGCATACTTCTGTAAGTTAAGTTTGCCTACCCACATGCCGTTGCGCTCCAGGTCGCTTTCTTCGCCCAACACCACCGTGTTGTTATCGGGGTTTATTTCTACCACAAACATGGGTTTGCCGAAAGCCACGCCCAAACCTTTGCGCTGGCCGATGGTGTAAAACGGATAGCCGTGGTGTTTGCCCAGCACTTTGCCGTTTACATCAACAATGTTGCCGCCATCCACCCGCTTTTCCAGTTCGGGGTCTCTGCGCTTAAGAAAGCCGCGGTAGTCGTTATCGGGCACAAAACAAATTTCGTAGCTCTCGCTTTTGTTGGCCAGTTCCACATAGCCCATATCGCGGGCCATTTGCTTAATGGCCGGCTTGTGGTATTCGCCCATAGGGAACAGCGTGCGGCTAAGGCAGCTTTGACTAACACCCCACAGCACATAGCTTTGGTCTTTGTTGCTG
>CAZLXD010000350.1:0-2713 GCA_964563185.1 uncultured Chitinophaga sp. | reverse complement strand
TTCCGGCTAAGTATTTGGACAGGGGCATCACGCTACATTCACTGCGATTGGCTGCGTTATGATACAGTGCTTCAAAAGATATTTGGACAGGATCAAATGCCCTCACAAAGCACCTACAGCAGATTTTTCAAAAAGTTTAGCCAGGCGCGCAATACCCGAGTGTTCCCGCCCTTACAAAGAGATTTTGTGAATTTTCACTGCATTCCTTACCAACTTCAATTCAAGTTTCCGTTTCGTATTGCGCATGGTATGCGCACGCACACTGCTGTGGTTTATGTGCGCTTACAGGCCAAAGGTTTTACTGCCTGGGGCGAAGCTGCCTTGCCGCCCTACTTACCCGAAACTCAGGCTTCTGTCATTTCGTTTGTAACTGATTTTGTCAAGCATGTAGGTGAAGCGGACACGGAAGATTGCTTAACAGCTTTGCAGCATTTTGGAACCAGAAACATGGCCGCCCGTGCCGCTGTTGATATGGCACTATGGAATTTAAAAGCGCAACAGGCAGGCAAAACCATTGCGCAGCTATTAGGCATAGCTACCGCCAATACGTATACCATTGGCATTTGCGCTTTAAATGAAATGAAACTTAAAGTAGAGGACGCTTTGCAAAATGGTTTTCAGTTGTTTAAAATTAAGCTGGACGGTAAGGCCGATGAAGAAATGATTTCGAACTTTGGTAAGCTGAGTGCGCTTCCGTTTGCGGTAGATGTTAATCAGGGTTGGAATTATGTAAAAGAGGCTGCCGCTAAAATTGATTGGCTGAAACAACAGGGCTGTATACTTGTAGCGCAGCCACTTCCGAAGTTGAGCAACGAGAATATGAAGAAACTAAAGCTCAATTCCTCTTTACCTTTATATGCCGATGAAAGTTGTCAGACCGTTAGTGACCTTGAAGGCTTAAAAGAAGGGTTCCACGGCATATATATATATATATATATATATAACTGATGAAGTGCGGAGGCATAACTTCTGCATACGAAATGATTAAAGCTGCCAAAGCATGGGGCTTCAAAATTCTGATTGGTAGTATGAGCGAGTCATCGGTGGGGTGCCATGCGGCTGCACAGTTGGCGGCCCTAGCAGACTATACGGATTTGGATGGACGTTACCTGATTAGTAAGGATACCTTTGCAGGAGTGAAAATTAAGGATGGTAGTTTAATGGCTACCACCTTAAGCAAAGTGGAGCCACTCTAAATCCCAAACATTACTTTCCAGCTAAGTACGGGCACTATGCCTATGTTGCGCTTGCTCACTATCTCTTTTTTTTCGGGGTCGTAAACTACGCGGGCTACGTTTTGGCGGTTAATAATGTTTTGCGCATCAAAGGAAAATACCCACGAATACTTCTTCTTGTTTCTGCGAAAGCTTAAGCCGAAATCCATGCGGAAGTAGTCGGGCAGTTTTTTGCTGTAAGCATTGGCGTTGTCGTAAACAGTTTCGTTGGCGGCTATTGATTTATCTAAATCAACCGGAGTGTAGCGCTGCCCACCGCGCCAAACCAGTTTGGCGTTTATGCCTATGATGTTGTTCTTCTTTTTACCTACCACAAATTCTTTTCCGCCTAAGGCATTCAACACATAGTTTACATTGTAAGCGGTGTTGCGCCATACACCATCGGCTGCTTGGTATTGCGAATTGAAAAGCGAAGTAGTGAGCATAAAGAAGTAGTTCTTTGAAAAGAATTTCTCCAGTGTTAACTCCAAGCCGTAGTTGTAACCGGTTCCGTTGCTTTGCAGTGGCATGTTTACAAAGCCATCATCGTAGTTAACAATAGAGAAGGTGCGGTTGCTGTCGCTGCCTGCGGGCACTGCAAACAGATACTGGAAATACACTTCAGTTTTCAATCTGAAATCGCGGAGGAAACCGAAGTTGTAACCCGCCACTACATGCAGCGCTCGGCTAAAATCCAGTTGCTTATTCGGGTATTGGTTGGTGCCGTTCGGAGTTTCGTAACTCACATAAGTGCTTATAGCATCAATGCGGCTGTGCAGGCCTGTGCCCAGTGTAAGGGTATGGTTTTCGGCAGCTTTCCATTCGGCACCCAGGCGCGGTTCTATGTAAAATTTGTTGTTGATGGAGGAGAACGTAAAATGCACGCCACTGTTTAACTGCACGGTTTCGCTAAAGCGGTGTTTCCACTGCGTATAAGCCTGATACAGCGAAGTAGTGCCCCTGTTGTTCACCAAAGTGTTGGTTTGGTTTTGCAGGTAAGAATACTGCTCGCTGAAAAGTTGGTAGCGGATATGGCTGTAAGTAAAACCCGTGCGAACGGTGTTGCGGCTGTTTAATTTACTATTGAGTGTAACATTGGCGCGTAGGATTTGGTAAATAAACTTTTCGTTGTAGAGGTTAAAAGGAGAGAAGTCGTATCCGAGCGTATCGCTTCCGCTGCTGTTGTTGGTGTAGCTGTAACTTACCACACTTTTAATGTAGGTGTGATTGTCCTTTAGTAACAGCAGGTGCGTGGCGCCCACTACCCCCACCATTTGCTTTTGCTGATACTCGCTTTTATCGCTCAGGGTTTCCCATGCACTGGTATCGCGTTTGGCGTTTTCGCCTAAACTGCTTAAGCCGCCAATACCAAACAGCGTAAAGTTCCCCGCCTTCTTTGCCGGAAAGCTGAAGTTAAACGCCACATCCTGATACTTCGGCAACACATTACCGCCAATTTTAATACCCATCAACGAAAGGATATCTAAGGTGCTGTAGCG
>CAZLXD010000349.1:1508-2719 GCA_964563185.1 uncultured Chitinophaga sp. | reverse complement strand
GGCGCTCTACCGCCTTGGCGTAGTTTTCAAGCAACACTATCTGGTAAAACGGGAACGGTTCTTTCAATTGCACAAGAGCAGTGTCGGACAAAAACAGAGCACTGGATGAAGTGGTGTTTGATGTAGCTTCGGTTTTGTTCACATTCTTGTAGTGGTATTCATCGCCCCGCATGTTGGCGGTTACGGCACCGTATTCGGCAATCAGGTAAAAACTGCCTGTTAGCTGAATGTTGGCATCAGCAGCCAGCGTGTCATTTAAAAATATTCCCTTTTCCCCTTCTAATAATTCGTTGGTAGAGGATGCATAAATGAAATACACTTTGCAAAAATCAAACTCTCTTCTGAATGCATCGGCAATTTTCTGATTCTGCACTTTACGGTCTGCTATAATGCGCTCTGCCACTTCATCCTGTCCGTTTCTGCGATATGCCTCTACCGATTTATCGTTGGTTTTTAAACGCACTACCAGCGCACCGTCTTTTAAAGCGGTAATTTGTTTTACGGCAATATCGCGGTTGTTTTGCGCCAACACTACAAAAGGAAATATTAAGAACAATAACAGGTAATTCTTCATTTACTTAAAATCTTTGGCAATCTCCTTGGGCACAAACTTTTCTACTTTTCCGTTTCCGCGGATTATCTCGCGCACAATAGTGGAGGATATAGAAGACAACTCCGGCCTTGAAAGGATTAAAACAGTTTCCACCTGCGGCAACATATCGTGGTTAAGGTGGGCAATGTTTTTTTCATATTCAAAGTCGGCCGAACTGCGAATGCCGCGCAGCAGATAGTTGGCCTTTTTCTTGGCGCAGAAGTTAACGGTAAGGCCTTCGTAGCTTTCTACCTTCACCTTTGGTTCGTTTTTAAACACCTTTTGTATCCACTTTATGCGCTGTTCTAAAGTATACAGCGATTGCTTTTGCGAGTTGCTGCCAATGGCAATAATTATCTCATCAAACAAGGGCAGCGAGCGCAATACAATATCGGAGTGCCCCTTGGTAATAGGGTCGAATGAGCCGGGGAATACAGCTATCTTTTTTATTTCAGATTTCGGATTTCGGATTTTAGATTTCATTCGCTCTTTGGATTGTTAACAAAGATAGAAAAGATAGTACTGCCGTAGTTCTTGCTCTTTAAAAAGTGCGGGTGCTTTTCGAAGTTGTGGTTGGGGTTATGCTCCAGTATAAACCAGCCTTCGTCTTCTACTAAGT
>CAZLXD010000349.1:0-1498 GCA_964563185.1 uncultured Chitinophaga sp. | reverse complement strand
AGTCGGGTATAGTGTTGAGTGTTTCAAGCGGATAAGGTGGCCCGGCAAAAATAAAGTCATATTGCTGGTGGCTGGTTTCAATAAACTTAAACACATCCATTTGCAACACTTTAATGGCCGGTAGTTTTAAGTGTTCCGCAGTTTTTTTAATAAACGCAGCACACTTCGGAAAAATTTCCACCGTAGTTATATCGGTACAGCCGCGCGAAGCAAACTCGTAGGCTATGCTGCCGGTACCGCCAAACAGGTCCAGCACTTTAATGTTATCGAAGTTAAAGCTGTTGTTTATAACATTAAACAGCCCTTCTTTGGCAATGTCGGTGGTAGGGCGTGTGGGAATGTTTTTGGGCGGTTCAAACCGAATGCCTTTAAGCCGGCCTCCTATAATTCTCATGAGGTAAGGGTGTATAGGTTAAAGTGAAGGTGCTGCGGGTGCCCTTTAAACTGCTTACTGAAGTGAATGTTTCCCGGAGCATCTATAAAATCAATATTCAGGAAATAACGATAGCAGATGTCATAAATTTTGGAAGGTTTTTTCACTTCATCCATTAAAACAAGTTCTGTCACTTCGCGGTTAATGTTCAATTCTTCGCAGCAAAGCAGCAGAAAGTAAATAAAGTCGGTTTCTGTTTTAAACTGGTAGCGGTTCATCATTAGCAGGCTGCTCCCGCTCTTAAAACGTACCACATCAAAACTATTGGGGTGGACATTCACGAACAATTTATCAGCGTTCTCGGTAAGGTAAGCCGGTAACTGCTCTAAAAAGGAAGAGTTCAGGTGGCTCAGTTTTGCTCTTGGGAAATGGTCGGTAAGTGTTTCAATAATAGCGGCCGGTGTTTCATAAGCAATATTCAATCCACTTGCTTTACAGAACTGAAGGTGTTGACTTTGATTTTTAAGATAAGCTAAAGCCGGTGGAAGCAACGAATAAGCCGTATCCACCCCAATAATCACCTCCCCGAAATTCAATTGCAACAGTTCATCCTTGCTTAAAATTTTCTGCACCCGTTGCGCCAGGTCTTTCTCATCAGCAACATGGTGCAGGGCATACTGGCCAAAGAAAAGCACCTGCTGATAAGTATTGGATAAAACGAAATAGCGGAGAGCGTTATCGTTAACGCTTAACTTTAAAGTTAGGGTAGATGGATACACGGAACTATCTACCTCACCGGTAGATGTAAATGAGTTTTTAAGTTGTGCCGTGGCCATGCCGCGAAAATAAACTTATTGGCGGGGTTGAAGTGCCGTAGCGCACGCCCTGCCTTTCATCATGTATTTTGTTAGCACTGTATGGGTATATTCGCCCGCTGTACGAAACGGTTATAAAAACTTGGCAACCCTTAACAGGCTTTTTAATCTCTTTCTGCTTTCGCTGGTCAAGCTTTGGTCGCGTATGTTTTACAATGTTGAAAACCATTGGCTGCATCCGCATAACGAAGACCCCTGGAAAGATGTACGGTTGGTGGTGTTTCTGAACCATACCAGCCTTTTCGAGTTT
>CAZLXD010000348.1:0-2727 GCA_964563185.1 uncultured Chitinophaga sp. | reverse complement strand
CAGAAGCCTGGTACGCGATAGTAAAAGTAAAGGAAGGAAGCAAAGTAACGGTAGCCAAGGTTTTAATCAGTAATAAGTAAATAGCAGACAAAAGACAATAGACACAAGACATTAGACACAAGGCAAAAGACAACACATGATGAAGAACCACAGATTGAAAGGAATGTTTGCGATAGTATTGATACTGATAGCAACTGGTTTAGCAGCACAACCCGGAGGCGGAGGCGGAGGCCAGGGCGGTGGCGGAAACCCACCCGGCACCGGTGCACCTATTGATGGAGGAGCGGTGGGATTGCTGTTTGCTGTGGCCGCTTATGCGTATCGTCAAACAAAAGAGAAAAAGTTACAGTAATAAATACTCAAACTTTGGTAGCACCTCAATATAAACATTGGGGTGCTTTTGTTTTGGAGGAAAGGCAATACCGGAGTGGATATTTTTACTAACTCACGCAACCCAAACCCTTCCAGTTACATCAACTATCTGACTTTGTCGTAAGTGTAGGCGTTGCGACACGGATTTCAGGTTAGTTTTTATCAAATCTATTTTCAATATTTACGGCCGCTCTGTTAACCCTGACAGATAGACACACGAACAAGCATGAACAAATTTCTACTTCCGGTAGTTATTCTCTTCGCATTTATTTTTACAGACGTTAAAGAAGTATCGGCTACCCACACCATGGGTGTGGATATGACGTATGAATGTGTTTCGCCAGGTCAGTACATTATTACTCTTCAGGTGTTTCGCGATTGCAATGGAGTGAGCATGGTGGGTTCGCATCAAATAAATTTTTCCTCGGCACAGTGCGGGGTAAACAGTTCTATTACCGTTACACAGGTTGGTCCACCGGAAGATATTACACCGGTATGCCCGCAGCAGCCCAACAGTGCCTGCAGCGGTACCGGTCAGTATGGGGTAGAAAAATATACCTTTACCGGTACCCTGAATCTGCCACCCGGCTGCGGTAACGATTGGGTGCTTAGCTGGGAACTCTGCTGCCGCAACGGGGCTATCACCAACCTAACCGACCCGCTGAACGAAACGGTTTACATTGATATATGTCTTGACAATACTTTAAGCCCTTGCAATAACTCTCCGTTTTTTCTCAACAACCCTATTCCGTTTTATTGCGTGAACCAACCGGTTAATTACAACCACGGAGTTATTGACATTGATGGCGATTCGCTGGTGTTTACACCGGTTACTTCTCTATCTAATGGCGGAGTTACCGTAGGTTATCAGTCGCCCTATAACGCCAACGGACCTTTTAATACCAATGCCATTAACCCGTATACGGTGGACCCTGTGAACGGAGATATTAATTACACACCCGATGCTTTGCAGGTGGCAGTAGCGGCCATTCGCATTGATGAATACAGGAACGGTGTTCGTATAGGTTGTGTGGTTCGTGATATGCAGTTTACAATTATCAATTGCACCAATCAGCTTCCCACCGCCACCGGTGTTAACGGTACCAACAATTTTACGCTTACCATTCCGGCCTGTTCCGATACCTGTTTTACTATACAATCTAACGATGCCGATGCAGGAGATAATGTTACCATGACCAGCAACAGCGGCATACCGGGTTCCACTTTTACAACTACAACAGGTGCCCACCCTACCGGTACCTTTTGCTGGGCAACTACATCAAGCGATGTAGGTACCAACTTTTTTACTGTTACCGTGCAAGATGACCACTGTCCGATTACCGGTAACAATACTTATTCGTACACTATTAATGTGGTGCCGAGCAGCGACCCACCGGTGAATGCAGGTCCTGACGTTACACTTTGCCCCGACCAGTCAACTACACTTACGGCCACCGTTACCGGTGGCACCCCAACCGGTTACCACTGGAGTGATGGCACCAATTCATGGAATACACAGTCTATTACGGTAAACCCGCAGAACACCACGCTGTATAGTGTTACGGCTTATTACATAAGCGGATGCCAGAAAACTGACGCGGTACTGGTTACCCGAAATCCAAAGCCGTCTATCAGTATTTTTCCGACCAATATTACTTTGTGTGCAGGTGGTTCTGTTAACCTACTGGTACAGACTAATTCCACCACACCGGTTTACCACTGGGACCCTGCAGCCAATTTAAGTTGCACAAATTGTGCTAATCCGGTAGCTACCCCGGCTTCTTCTACCACTTACTGTGTATGGATAAGCGATGCCAGTAATTGCCCGAGCGATACAGTATGTTCCGTAATAAACACAGCGGCACCGCCACCACCACAAAGTTGTGCCGTAATTTATGCCACGGTAACCGGTTCCGGCACCGGTACTAAGGCAAGTCCTGCAAGCTTGCAAGGGGCTGTTAATATGGCGCAGTGCAATAATTCAATTATTAAACTGGGCACCGGTACCTACACGCTCAGTAACGCTATTACTAACATTACCAGTTACACCACTATTGAAGGCGGCTTTGACCCGGTTACCTGGGTTAAAACAAGTGCACCGGGGGCAACTACTATTTACAGAAATAATTCAAATCCCGAAGGAGGGCCAAACGCCCCGCGTATTGTAGCAATCTACATGAACTCGCAGGCTTACTTCCGTTTTCAGGACGTTACTTTTCAAACCCAGAACTGTCCTGCTACTACAGCGGGAAATGTGGCCATGAGCAATTATGTTTTTCACATGACCAGTTGCAGCGATTATCAGTTTGTTCGCTGCCGTATACTGCCGGGTAATGCCGGTAACGGTTTGCCTGG
>CAZLXD010000347.1:0-2733 GCA_964563185.1 uncultured Chitinophaga sp. | reverse complement strand
GCGTATGTTTTACAATGTTGAAAACCATTGGCTGCATCCGCATAACGAAGACCCATGGAAAGATGTCCGACTGGTGGTGTTTCTGAACCATACCAGCCTTTTCGAGTTTCTGTTTTTGGGTGCTGCACCCTGGCGCTTTTTGTTTCGCATGGCGGGGAAGGTTTTAGTGCCGGCCGCCAGTACTACCATCAACCGTCCTGTAGTGGGCAAGTTCTTCAAAATGTTTGGTCCGGGCATAGTGCCCATTTCGCGCGAGCGCGATGCTACCTGGGATTACTTTTTAAAACGTATAAGAGAAGATGCTGTTGTGTTTATTCTTCCCGAAGGAAGAATGAAACGTATTACAGGCCTGGACAAAGACGGAAAGCCCATGAGCGTTAGGGGAGGAGTGGCGGATATTTTAAAAATGATGGAAACCGGTAAAATGGTAATTGTTTACAGTGGCGGGCTGCATCATGTGCAGGTACCCGGGCAGGGTTTCCCCCGTTTCTTCAAAACCATTACTATGCATTCGCAAAAGCTGAATATAGCAGATTATATACGCGAAATGGAGGTCCGGCAGCCGGGAGAGTTTAAAAAATCGGTAGTGGCTGATTTGCAGCATAGGAGAGATAAATTCTGTCCGCCCGAGCAGCCTGTAAAGCGAAAAGCGGAGTAAAGTCATATAAGCAGTACAAACTTTTACTCCGAATGTTTGTTTGTGAACTCTGTGTTATTGATACAGTGTTAAATTTGAAAAATGGCTCATTATTCTATTAAGGATTTAGAGTTACTCTCGGGAGTAAAAGCGCATACCTTGCGTATATGGGAGCAACGCTATGATTTCCTGAAGCCTCACCGTACCGATACCAACATACGCTACTACACCGATGAAGAGCTAAAAAATGTGCTGAACATAAGCCTGCTTAACCGGCATGGGCTCAAGATTTCGCGCATTGCCCATTTATCTCCTGAAGACATTTCGCGCAAGGTGATGGAGATATCGCTTCAAAAACAGGAGCCGGACGTAATGCTCGACTCACTCATCCGTTCCATGATTGAGTTTGACGAAGGCCGCTTTGAAAAGGTCCTTTCGCAGGGGATAATGAAGCATGGATTTGAACGCACCTTCAGCGAAGTGATTTTTCCGTTTATGGTGCGCACCGGAGTGCTTTGGGCCACCGGCAGCATTAAACCGGCACAGGAGCATTTTGTAAGCAATCTAATACGCAGGAAGCTATGCGTGGCGGTAGATAATTTGTATGTAGAAACCAATGCGAATTCAAAAAGGTTTGTACTCTTTTTGCCCGAAGGGGAAACACACGAATTGTTGCTGTTGTATACCGAGTATATGCTCAGGAAGAACAACCATGAGGTAGCGTATATTGGCAACTCCCTGCCTTACGAGGATATAGACTTTGTGAACAAAGCTTTCCGCCCCGATTATCTTGTCAGCTATTTTACGGTTCCTACAAAAGATTTGCCTTTACAGGAATACATTAACAAGCTCAGTGCTTCCTACCCTGAAAAGACCATTCTTATTGGCGGAGGTTTGGTAGAGTCGCAACAGCCGGTGCTGCCTGCTAATGCAAAGCATGTTCACTCTCTGAACGATTTACTGATGGCCATAGGCCGGTAGTGTAATTTCCATTTTTGCCGCTGCTTAAATTCACTTACGTTTGCACCGGATGCGCCCTTTAATTTCAGCAACCTTACTTTCGGCACTATTTCTAAGCATTTTCGGAAGCTATCTTTCGTTTATGCTGGAACGTCAGGCTGTACGCTCTGAAATGCGCCAAATGATAAAGGCAGAAAAGCGCAGGTGGGCAAAAGAGTTTGTATTTACAGCCGAGGAATACGCGGTACTGCACAAATACGAAGGCGGTAAGGAATTCAGCCTGAACGGAGATATGTATGACGTGGTAAGCAAAGAAGTGCGCAACGGAAAAATTATTCTAACCGCTTACTTCGACCATAAGGAAACATCCTTACTGGGAAAGTTTGTAACCATATTTGAAGAGGATAGCCGCACTTCTCATCATTACCAAAAGCGAATCCACCTGCCTGAGTTTGTATGGCAGGAATCTTTCTTGCTCTCTATGCCTCCGGCTACATTTATTTCGTTCCATCCCTCAACCAATAAACCGGTTTTACACATCACCGAAACCCAAAGCCCTCCGCCCGATTTCATAGTTGTTTAATCTTCTTTATCACTCTTAATCAACAGCGCAATTTCTATGAGAAATTCAGGTGGCTGTTGAGTAATGTATTTATTCAAATAACTAAACAACATGAAACGATATCTTATATCTATAAACCTATTATGGCTGTTTTTGCCGGCACTGGCACAAACAGATAGCACCGAGCGTATGGTGGAAATAAATGAAGTAGTAATTGCCGAAAGCAAGTTTGAAGGATTAAAGTCGCGTGCCGCACAACACACCTACGTAATTAACTCCAAAGACCTGAAGCGGATGAACGCACAGACAACAGCTGATGTGCTGACCATGAGCGGACAGGTATTTGTGCAGAAAAGCCAGCAGGGTGGCGGCAGCCCTATGCTGCGCGGTTTCGAAGCCAGCCGGGTGTTGCTTGTGGTTGACGGGGTGCGTATGAACAACATACAATACCGTGCGGGGCATTTGCAGAATGTGATAAGCGTTGATAACAATGTGCTGGGGCGCGTAGAGGTTTTGTTCGGGCCATCTTCAACGGTGTACGGAAGCGATGCGTTGGGGGGAGTAGTGCATATGC
>CAZLXD010000346.1:0-2748 GCA_964563185.1 uncultured Chitinophaga sp. | reverse complement strand
AGATAGTGTATGCGCAAAAGCTGCCGATGTATAGTGGGTTTCAGAAAATAGAAGTGAGCCGGTTGGCGGCAGGGGTTTACCATGTGGCGATAAAACGAAAGAATGCAATAGTGGCTAATGGAAAGTTTAATAAGCAGTAAGAGTAATTTAGTAAGCACTCCACCCATATAAAAAAGCACCGCTCTTTCGGGCAGTGCTTTTTGAATTCAAAGACTTTCCGGTTTTACCTTCTGCGGAGGAAAATGCTAACGTAGTAAAGAAGTGTAGCTAAAGATGATAAAGCCGCTACTACATAAGTCATGGCAGCCCACCACAAAGCATCTTTAGCCATTTCGTGCTCGCGGCTTGAAACTACCCCTGAGCTATTCAACCATGCTAATGCGCGGTTGCTGGCATCAAACTCCACCGGCAGGGTAACAAAGGCAAATGCGGTTGTTGCGGCAAACAATACTATACCTACCAAAAGCAGATAAGGAAATATGGTAATGGTTAACACACCTGCCAGTAGTATCCACTGCATCCAACGCGAAGCAAAACTTACCGCAGGAACCAGTTTTGAGCGCATGCCCAACCATACATAAGCGCGGGCATGTTGCACTGCGTGGCCGCACTCGTGCGCTGCCACAGCGGCTGCCGCTACGCTTCTTCCGCTGTAAACTTCGGGCGAAAGGTTAACCGTTTTCTCCACCGGATTGTAGTGGTCGGTCAGTTGTCCTTCTACCGAAACAATCTTTACATCGGTAATGTCGTTATCGCGCAGCATTTTTTCAGCTATCTGAGCACCGGTAAGGTTGCCTGTAAAAGCTACCTGCGAGTATTCGTTGAATTTGCTTTTAAGGCGCATGCTTACCAACCAACTGATGAGCATAAACACGCCCAGAATAATGTAGATTCCCATGTTTTACTTTCTTTTTAGTTATGCAATTCTATAACAATTTACGTGCAGAAAGTTTTTCGGCAGCGTTTTGTCAAAGTTTAGGACGAAACGGCAGAAAGTTTATTTCGACTGGCAGATAAATGTCATTTCCCTTTCTGCTTTTTTAACTGTTACATTCGCCCCCGCAAAACACAAAAGCAATGGAATACAGAAAAGAAAAAGATACGATGGGCGTGGTGGAAGTTCCCGCCCATGTTTACTGGGGAGCCCAAACCCAGCGTTCTATCGAAAACTTTAGGATAGCACAGGATATCAACAAAATGCCGAAAGAGATTATCCGCGCATTTGCTTACCTGAAGAAGGGGGCCGCCCTCACTAACTGCGATGCGGGTGTTCTTAGGAAAGGAACATGCGATTTGATTGGAAAGGTTTGCGATGAAATACTGGAAGGCAAATTAGATGACCAGTTTCCTTTAGTAGTATGGCAAACCGGCAGCGGCACGCAAAGCAACATGAACGTAAACGAAGTGGTGGCCTACCGCGCACATGTTCTTCAGGGTGGAAGTTTGTTAGATGAAAAGAAGGCCGTTCACCCGAACGATGATGTAAATAAATCGCAGAGCAGTAACGACACCTTCCCAACTGCCATGCACATTGCCGCTTACAAAATATTGGTAGAAGTAACTATTCCCGGCTTAAAAAAACTGCGCGATACACTGGCCGCTAAAAGCAAGGAATACATGCCCATAGTAAAGATAGGCCGCACTCACTTAATGGATGCTACTCCACTTACTTTAGGGCAGGAACTTTCAGGCTATGTATCGCAACTGAACCACGGCATTAAGGCTATTGAAAATACTTTACCCCATTTAGCTGAGTTAGCACTGGGAGGAACAGCCGTAGGAACCGGCATTAACACCCCCAAAGGATATTCGGGAAACGTAGCAAAACACATTGCCAACCTTACCGGCTTACCGTTTGTAACAGCCGAAAATAAGTTTGAAGCACTGGCTGCGCACGATGCTATTGTAGAATCGCACGGAGCGCTGAAAACCGTAGCCTGCTCGTTAATGAAAATTGCCAACGATATACGTTTGCTTGCCTCAGGCCCCCGCTGCGGTATTGGCGAAATTTTTATTCCCGATAATGAACCCGGCTCTTCTATTATGCCGGGCAAAGTAAACCCCACCCAATGCGAAGCCATGACTATGGTAGCGGCTCAGGTGTTGGGCAACGATGTGGCCATAAACATTGGCGGAGCCACCGGTCACTTTGAACTAAACGTGTTTAAGCCGGTTATGATTTACAACTTTCTGCACTCTGCCCGTTTAATTGGCGATGTGTGCGTTTCTTTCAACGATAAATGTGCCGTGGGTATAAAGCCATTGGAAGAAAACATTAAAACCAACCTGAACAACTCGCTGATGCTGGTAACTGCCCTTAATACCAAAATTGGTTACTACAAAGCCGCAGAAATTGCGCAAACCGCTCATAAAAACGGAAAAACCTTAAAAGAAACAGCTATTGAACTGGGCTACTTAACAGCCGAACAGTTTGATGAGTGGGTGGACCCCGGCACTATGGTGGGCGAACTGAACTAAGCAATACATGCTTTTGACGAAACGGGGTTGACATTTGTCAGCCCCGTTTTTTTTATCGGTGCAATACATATCTTCACCGCCTTAAACAACACAAATGAAAAAACTATTACTTCTATTTTTTGCTTTCACTGGCTCCTTCCCGGGATTTTCACAAAGCTGCGTTATTGACAGCACTAACACCAATTTCTTTCCTAACCCTGACAGCCTTCCCTGCATTGAACGCACTGTGTATTACGACCAAACTATTCAAATAGCCATTCCTGTTTCGGT
>CAZLXD010000345.1:0-2748 GCA_964563185.1 uncultured Chitinophaga sp. | reverse complement strand
AGTCTTTAGTTTTTTACCATTGTCCACTCGGTCCTGCTGCGTTGCGCCTGGCGCGCGCGTTAAGTGATGTGGGGGAAGATTATAACCGGACATCAGGCAGAACAGTTACTCTTATTTTATTTCAAAACAATCTTGTTGTTCAACTCCTTCGGAGCCGCCTGTTTATAACAAACCGGTTAACCGACACCTTTTATACAGCAAAAAGAAAGAGCGCCATTATGAATGCAGTTTATGGAATGAAGCAATCCCCCATTCCTGAGCGATATTGCTTTGTTACTCTTTCCTTGCTCCTCGCAACATCGCTCGCTTTTTAAGCATGCCATGCCTTATTTATTACGGTATCGGCTACAGTGAATTAAGATGCGGCAACAGGTTCAGCCGGGCACCCTGTAATTATAATCTCCGGAATGCTACCCCTTACTTTACCAACCTTACCGTAGCTACTGTAGTTTGGCTTTGCACTAAGCGCAGCAGGTAAGTACCTGCGGGCAGCATAGCCGGCAGTGTAACTATGGTGGAAGTTTGTGTAAGTTCTGCCGTATGCACTGCCTGCCCCAGCGGGTTCAGCAACTCGGCTTTGGTACCGGCAGCAGGGGCATAGGGCAACTGTATGTGCAGCGTATGGGTAAACGGATTAGGGTAAACACTCCACTCCACCGGGGCTACCTCAGCTACGGCATTTATTACTACAGAATCCACCACCTCAAAGCGGTCAATGGCAGCTTCCACCAAGTGGCCGGGGGTGTTATCCATAGTTTTAAAGTAAATGCGCATGTTGGCGGTAGGCACTAAGTAATCGGCCACGCGTATTTTATTAAACAACCATTGGCTTTGCGGCTGGTTAGTGGCCCTTATACTTTCCACCAATACACTATCGCTGCCGTTGGTAAGGGTAATGGTAAGGCTGTCGTTAGGGGCCGTGCCTTGTCCGCCATCGTTAAAAAACCAGCGGTAGTAACTCAGGTAAGGGTCCTGATAGGTAGCAAGGTCAAACAATGGCGAACGCAAAGTAGTGTAGCCGTTATCTACATCATCATCACCGGCAGCTCCACCGTTGTTGCCGGTAGTAAAGCACAGGGTTCCGAAATCGTTGCTTACATCGGCACCGGGGTTGGCAGTCAGGTTATCAAACTCGGTTTCAACAGGTGCTTCTCTTTCCCAATCGCCCGAAGTAGCGGTGCCGCTCACCGTCCATCCGTAGTTCATAATAAAATCATCGTAGTAGCCTCTGCTTAAAACAAGCGTAACGGTATCGGTAAGGGTGTTAATGTTCTTGGTTACCAGGCCGGTTACATAGCCCCATCTTCCCGCATAAAAATTATAGTTGCCCTGTATAAAATCGCAGAAGGAATACTCGGCATTATTATCGGTGGCTACTTCCTGATAAGTATTGCCGGCAGCATCCTGTATAAGCACCCGCACCAAAGGCAGGGCATTGTTGGTAGAAGCATCTACCGTTTTAACAACCAACCGGCTGGTGGAAGAAGGAACCAGTTGCACATTCAGCGTGGTAAGCACGCCATTCTTTAATACCACATTGGTAAGGGTTTTGGTTTGGTAGCCGTTCTTGGAAAAGCGGATGCTGTAAGTGCCGCTATCGGGCGTACCAAAACTATACTTGCCCAAAAAGTTGGAATAATCTTCCTTGCTGTTCTGCACTATCTCCACTTTCACGCTGTTCAGATTGGTGCCGCAAATACTGTCGGTAATAACCCCTTCCAAATAACAGGCACGCGTATAAGTGGGGCCCAGTATCCACAGGCCGGTTTCAATATCGCTTACTATTATATTGCCCGAAGGAAGATACGGCCACACGCCCCAGGCTCCGTTAAAGCCATCGCCTGTAAAGCCGGGCGAGGTATCAAAGTTGCCAACCTCCACCAGATTGTTTTTCCGGCTTACATCGTGTATGGTTACCCCGTAGGTGTAGTACGAAGTAATGCAGTAATCGTTCAGGTAATAAGTGTTGTGTATAATAGTGTTGCTGCCGGGGTCTATTTGGGTGCGGTCGGTTTCGGTAATGTTGGTCAGGTCGCTTACATCGTAACAGGTAAGAAAAGAGTTGGGCTTTTCATCGGTGGTAAACAAATATCTCGAATCATCGCTCAGCCAGCAGTTGTGGCTAAAGTCGTTGGGAGTTGCCCACTGCGCCAGGTTATTGGTAAAGGAGTTAGCCGTGGTTTTATTAGTGGCATCCACTACTTTGGTAATGCCATCGTTAATACACGAAAGCCACATGGTATCGTTGCGCACAAAACAATCGTGCACATAATTATTGCTGAACTTGCCCAGCACCGGAGGGTTCCAGGGGTTGGCATTCAGGTCTAAAAACAGTTGGTCTTCATCGGTGCCGTTTACGTAAGCAATACCTTTCTCATCAATAAAAATGGTATGCGAAGTACTCATCGTATTCGGGTTAATGGTGTGGTATCCTATGCTATCGGGCAGGTAGTTCAGGTTCACCACTACCAATCCGCTGCTTTGCTCGGTGGTTACATAAGCAAAGCCTTTATACTCCCGTACTTCGCGCCATATACCTCCCTGGCCGGTAGCCCCCGGCACAAAAAACAACTCGGTAGGGTTGGCGGGGTTGGTAATATCCACTATCGAAAGGCCGGTGGAAGTTCCCACCAATGCGTATTCATTACCGGTCGTATCGACATAGCCCGTCAGGTTACTGCACGAAACATTGTTGGGGTAAGTTAAATGCCCCAGCAACTGCATATTCTTTTGAGCATACGAAAAAGT
>CAZLXD010000344.1:0-2751 GCA_964563185.1 uncultured Chitinophaga sp. | reverse complement strand
AGGTTTTGAAAGTGCTTTGATATCTTCTGCCGGACATGCTACATCAATTTGATTGACTACTACAGAAAGGTTGATAACCGTTAACTGTATAGTAACAACACTGTCGCAGCCGTATACGTTTTGCAAAGTAATCGGGTAAGTTCCCGTTGTAGAAACTGTATCACCATTGGGTAAGGTATAAAAGTTGTCGGAGCAAATAGTATCGGCAACTGTTGTGGCCGAAACCGGAAATACCGTAAGGTTGGTAATGACTACACTGTCGCAGCCCAATGTAGTAGTCAGTGTATCGGTGTAAACTCCTGTGGTGTTTACTGTGTTTCCTGAAGGAAGTGTATAGGTTTCATTCGCACAAATAGTATCTGAAACATTTGTTACCGGGGTAGGGTTCACCGTCAGGTTCGTAATAACGGTGCTGTCGCAACCGAATTGGTCGGTAAGCAATGCGGTATCGGTTACCGAAACGGCAGAAGTATTTCCGAGCGGGAAAACATAGGTAACACCGTTGCAAATGGCTGTATCAATTACGGTGGTAGAAGGCTGGTTTACGGTAATGGTGACCGAATCGGTGGCTTCGCACAGGCCAATAAAAGTAATATCGTCAATAGCAAAATCATTGCCGCCCAAAGTGGTGTTTTGGTTTACAATACAAATGTTGGCGGTGGTGTTACTGCCCGAATTCCAGGTGGCATAAAACTGCTGCCACTGGCATACGGTACCGGGTGCTGTAAAAGGGGTAGCCAGTAAATTGCCGCTAATAGAAAACTGCAGTATGGCAGGGCTTCCGGCAGCCACACTGGTTACCAAGCAGGAAAATGCATAGTTGGTGTTAGGAACCACATTGATGGTTTGACACCACACGTTTAGCCCAGGTGTTCCGGCCCCGTTTACAATCATCATATTGCCGTTGCCGGTGGTATGGTCGGGGCAGGCCGAAAAACCGCTGTGGTAAGTATTCGGATTAGTGCCTACATAGTAAGTGCCTTCGGGTTGCAGGTTGGTGGTATAGCTGTAGTCGCTGGTAAATGCCACATTCCCTCCGCTAAAATTTCCGTTGCCTATTAAATCGCCCGAGGCCACCTGTGTGGTAACTACATAAGTGGTGGTTTGTTGCGGTGTGGCCACCGGATTTGCAATACTGCTATCGCTTAAGCCTGTAGCGGGCAACCAACTGTAGGTATACAAACCTCCGCTGGCATTCAATTGCACCGAACTGTTTAAACAAACAGCGGTATCGGCAGTAATGGTAATAGCCGGAGGCACCACGGTTAGGTTGGTGGTAATAATGCTGTCGCAGCCGTTAATGGTATTCAGGGTGTCCACATAAACTCCGTTGGTATTTACCATACTGCCTCCGGGCAGCAGATACATATCGCTGGGGCAAATGGTTTGGCTTATGCTGTAGGAATAGGTAGGATGCACCGCAAGGTTGGTAGTAATAATACTGTCGCAGCCGTTAACGGTAGCCAGCGTGTCCACATAAGTGCCGGCAGCGGAAGTAGTGCTTCCATCGGGTAACAGATAAACTTCGTTTTGGCAAATGGCAGCATTTACCGTATTGCTGTAAGTGGGGTGAACGGTAACAACTACTGTATCGGTAGCGGTGCATAGTTGTGCAAACGAGATATCATCAATGGCAAAGTCGTTGGCGCTGGCTATGGTGTTTTGGTTTACAATACAAATGTTGGCAGTGGTGTTGGCTCCCGAATTCCAGGTGGTATAAAACTGCTGCCACAGGCAGGTGGTGTTCGAAGCTGTAAACACCGAACCAAGCAACGAACCGTTAATAGAGAACTGAAGCTGTGCGGGGTTGCCTGCCGTTAATGAAGCCAGCCACATACTAAAAGCATAAGTAGTATTGGGTAGCACATTTACGGTTTGGCACCAAATGGTAACATTGGCAACGGTAGCGCCATTTACCAAAAGCATATTGCCGCTGCCTGTGGTATGGTCGCCACAGGGGACCATACCACCGTTCCAAACCTGTGCGTTGTTCGATACCCAGTATTGCCCTTCGGTAGTATTAGGCGGGGTTTTGTAAACATAAGATGAGGAGAAGCCCGTATTGCCCGCGCTGAAATCGCCATTTACAATAGCGTTGCCCACTTCTACCTGTGTTGATACCGTGTAAGTAGTGGTAGACGAAGGGCTGGCCACCGGGTTGGGTATGTTTGCATTGCTTAGGTTGGTAGTGGGTGTCCACGAATAAATTAAACCGCCCGTAGCGTTTAACGGAGTGGATGCTCCGTTGCAAATGGCCGTGTTGTTTCCGGCATCCACATTAAATGAAGCTACCGTTAGGTTAGTGGTAATAATACTGTCGCAACTGTTCGAGGCAGGAATAGTGTCGGTGTAGGTTCCCGCCACACTTGCTGTTCCGCCATCGGGCAGGGTAAACGAACTGCCGGGGCAAATGGTAATGTTTTGTGTGGTAAACACAGGGCCGATAATACTTACCGATAAGTAGGAGGTATCTGAAATACAATCGAGGTAGCGTATAAGTTGAACATTGTAATTACCTGCATTGGCAAAAGTATGCGCGGGCGTTAGTAACGCTGATGTATTGGCATTACCCGAAGAAGGGTCATCAAAATTCCACCTCACCGAATCAAGAAAAGTAGTGTTGCTGCTAATGGTAAAGTTTACCGGTTTACCGGCACAGTTTCCGGTGGTGTTTATTACAGAAGAAGTATCGAAAAAACTTTGAATAAACGGAGGAAGGCCCAGCGTTGAACTCCTTCCCAGTAAATCCAC
>CAZLXD010000343.1:811-2766 GCA_964563185.1 uncultured Chitinophaga sp. | reverse complement strand
ACGGTTAGCTTAATGTTCATTGGCTCAGGAATTACTGGAACATAATAACTCGTCCAACTGTTGGTTCCCCCATCAGTCACGCCTTGTGCCTTGACTAAATAAGCAGCGTTGAAATCCGCAAGAGGTGTAACATATGCTTTTTTGAAATGGATTAAAGTCTCTAAAAGTTTGGATGGGATTGCAAGGTTGAGATTTTGCCCTGATTTTAAGGTTGCAACAGCTACTCCAATTACTTCTCCTCGATCGTTCATAATTGGACCACCACTACTGCCACTTGAAATTGGAGCTGTTATTTGAATGAGTTTTACCCCTTGCACATCTAATAGGTTGCTAACAATTCCATCGGATATAGTCCCTTCCAATCCTCTTGGACTACCAAAAGCAAATACCTTGTTGCCCTGGACTGGTTGAATTGAAGAAAATTTTAGAGGGGCTCCAGCGTTCGTTTTTACTTTTAGTAAAGCTAAGTCGTTTAATTCATCTGTAGCCAACACCCCTATGATTTCTATTGCTGTATAGGAATTGTGAAGATATACACTGCCTTTTGTACCTCCTTCAATCACGTGAAAGTTGGTTGCTACAATATCTTTATCTACAAAAAAACCCGAGCCTATTGATTTGTCCGTCTCAATCATTACAACAGAATTGACAACCTTCTGATATAATGTTGAGGCATCTGGCACCTGTGCCTTAGCTAATATTACTAGACCCAATGCTACCAAAAGTGTTAAAGTCCTCTTCATAGTTATGTTTTAAAAACGCAGCCAAAAATATTGGAATTAGTGAAAAGAACTGTGCCGTGTTTTTGCGCTGGCAGTTAAAATATCTTAACCCTTAAGCAGTTACGATTGCCGCGGGAAAAGTTGCTTAGGCCGGGTGGTTTTAAGATTTATTCGCACGCTCAATTTGGTCGCCCGACCAAACTGTAGTTAAGCATAATCCTGTGTTGCCGGTCAGGCGACCGACACGGGCAGCCGCTCATTGCGCTGATTAGCGGACAGGGTTTTTGGTTTTATCATTTAAACTCACTTTGCAATGAAAAGCTATTGTAGTTGAGTGCGAAGATGATTTTATTGAGTATGAAATTCCTGGTGAGGGGGTTATAAAAATTCCTTTAGATACAGTGACGGTTAACTTTAGGGAAAAGGACGAAGCCACTCACTTACATGTCCATCATAAATATTACGTACGAAGTAAGGTGCCGTGGGACTACCCTGATGATGCACTAGTCACATTGTGTCATAGGTGTCATTATAGTTTACATGAAACTATTCAAATAAAGACCTATCTCACAGATAAGTTGGACTCAGAGGAGCAATTAACTAAATGTCCGCGGTGTCATGGGGCTGGATACTTCCCACAATACAAGCATGTAATAAACGGTAAGTGCTTTTACTGTAATGGTGCGAGATACATAGAATTGATGAATGATATGATTGTATAATTTCTCCACGGTGCTAGCGTTCGCTTGTGCCATATTAAGTTTGTTTTATTACCATTCCGCCTGTGCCGAACCCCATCTTGGAAGATTCCGCCATAAACTTCCAAGCTTAAAGCATAATCATGGAAGACTACCGCCCAAACATCCAAACACAACCTCCACACTTGGAAGTTTAAAGCGCGAACCTGCCGGTGTGAGGCATAAACCGGAAAGCTTACGCCACAACCTTGCCGGAGTAACCCCCCATCTTGGAAGATTCCGCCATAAACTTCCAAGGTTAAAGCACCAGCTTGGAAGATTACCGCCTGCACATGAAAGCTTGCAGCACAAACTTCCATGTGTAAAGCATAAACAAGGAAGCTTACGCCTTAAGCTTGCCGGAATGGGTTTTAAGCGGCAAAAAAAGAAACGGTTACCCTGCCAACTGTTTCAGCAGTGTTTCATCGGTGCGCAGGTATTGCACCACGGTATCCTTCTTTTCCTCCGTTTCACCCTTCTTGTTGGTAGTAATTAA
>CAZLXD010000343.1:0-801 GCA_964563185.1 uncultured Chitinophaga sp. | reverse complement strand
ATTAAAGGTGAGGTAGATGTTTTCATCGCCTTCGGAACGGTAGCCGGTAATGGTAGAAAAGCGGTCCTGTGCTTCGTTCCCCACCAAATTGTTCACCACCGAATAGTCGCCCAGTTTTACGGCACTTTTAAAGGCGGTTGTATCTTCAATGTACTTCAGCTTTAAGTCAAAAGCGGTTTCATCCATCCAGGCATTATTCTTTTCGCTAAAGGGGTTACCGGAATGCACATAAGTAAGGTATACCGGAATGCCCATAATCAGTACTGCTTCAATGGCCCAAACAATCCATAACACAATGCCGCTTACCGTTGCCGATTTAATAGAGAAGGTTCCTATTTCATTCAAAATTTTGGCTTCGGTAAAAAGGCGCAGCGGGTCGGTAAACACGGCCATATAGTTATTGAGGCTAAATGATGTTTTTACAAAATACAGCACGCTGCCGTCCACCCTTTCCATTAACGAAACAAAGAGCGCCCACTGCGAATACATACCTACCAAAGCGGCAAACAAAGCCACACCGGCAGCTATAGCCCGGTTGCGTATTTTACCTAACCGCACCAAATAGCCCATAGCCAGGTACAACCCAAAACCAAAGCCTGCGGTTATAAGTAAATTGAGGTAAATAATAGGAATGAACCATTGCAGGGCAATGTAAACAATGCTTAATACCACTGCGGCAATTACGCCTCCTATGGCTAAAGTAATAATGCTGTTAACAGGGGCTATGCCCGATGGTTTGTAGTATGTACTAATGATGTAAGTTTTATTTAAAGATAAAACCTAAACCATAGCAAACAACTT
>CAZLXD010000342.1:0-2787 GCA_964563185.1 uncultured Chitinophaga sp. | reverse complement strand
CGGGAACAAAAGCATTGGGTATAAAAATGGTGTAAGTGGAGTTGATGTAAATAACCGCCCAGGCATTTACTTCGCAACCGTTTCCGTAAGTCACACTTAACCGGTAGTAATTCTCCAACTGATAATTCAGCGGAATAGGATTTGGGCAATCGTAACAACTAAGCCCTTCGTGCGGTTCCCAGTTGTATGTGATAATCGAAGAATCGGGATAAGGGCCAAACACAAACTGAAACTGCATACTCTCGCCCAGGTTCAGCGTATCTAAATGCGGAATAATTTCGAGGTAGGCAGGCACCGGTTCATTCAGGTTAAAATACATTACCGTATCGCAGCCCTGTACATTGCTAATGGTAACCGAGTAGTTGCCTGAGGTAAGCGAAGAGAAAACTCCTGAATTGTTTGTTTGCCCCGTATTAAGTGTAAAAGTGTAAGGCGCATTCTGAACATTAAGCGCATTTACAATAATGTTTCCGTTGTTATCCTGCGGACATAAAATAGAGTCTACATGCACCTCAAAAACATCGGGCGAGGCAGGCGGAACCATTACCTGCGTGGTATCCTTACATTGGTTCGTGTCAATTACCGTAACCTGATAGGTATTAATGGGCAATTGGTTGAACTGCCCGCTGCTGTTTATCTGTTGCAGGTTTCCGTTCAGCCACAAATAATAATTGAAAGGGGACGTGCCGCCTGTTACATTACAGTTTACTGCTCCATCGCCACCATGGCAACTTACTCCAATAGCGGTGGCACTAACTTGTAGTGGTTGGGGTTCGCCTACAGCATAAGCAGCCGATGCCGTGCATTGGTTTTGGTCGGTAACGGTAACTATGTAAGTGCCGGCAAAAAGGTTTTGAATAGTATTAATGGTGGCGCCAGTGCTCCACAAGTAATTATACAGCGGAGTGCCCCCTGTTACACTTAATGTTACTTTGCCGTTTTGCTCGCCAAAGCACTTTACGTGTTCAATATTGGCATCGCTCAGCACTATGGCGTTAGGCTCGGTCATGTTATAAAAAGCAGTAGCGGTGCAAAGATTCTGATCAATAACGGTTACCACATAGTTACCGGCTGAGATGTTCGCCACATTGGCCGAGTTGGCTCCGTTACTCCACTGGTAAGCATAAGGCGGAATTCCTCCTGTAGTGTTGGTGCTGATACTTCCGTTCATACCGCCATGGCAGGTAACACTTTGTGCGCCTGCAATACTTGCCTGCATTTGCGGTGGCTCTGTAATGGTAAAAGAAGAGGTGGCACTGCAAAAGTTATTATCGAAAACCGTTACCGTGTAGTTGCCGGCAAAAAGATTCAACGCATTTTGTGTAAGGGCACCATTGCTCCACTGAAAACTGTATGGCAAGGTTCCTCCGGTGGGAGTAATGTTGATGTTGCCTGTAGCGGAGGAGTAGCAACTGGCATTTTGAACCGAAGAATTGCTGATAACTAACAGTGCAGGTTGATTCACCTGAAACACCGCACTAACGCTACATGGTATTTGGTCGGTTACCGTAACCGCATAATTGCCGGGCACCAGATTCAGTATATTGTTGGTAGTGGCTCCCGTGTTCCATTGGTACAAATAGCCCGGACTGCCACCGGTGGGGTTCGTAATAATATTACCGTTGGAAGCATTAAAACAACTTTCATTGTTTACCACCGCATTTAGTTGTATGGGAGTGGGTTGGTTAATGGTGTAAACTGAAGTAACGGTGCAGGTGTTTTGGTCGGTAACAGTAATGGTGTAGTTGCCCGCTACTGCACTTAAAACCGCAGCGGAAGTAGCTCCGTTATTCCAGTTATAAAAATATGGGGCGGTTCCACCCGATACGGTAATACCTACACTACCATTGTTGCCTCCATAACAAGTTACATGCTGTATGGTTGGCGCTCCGAACACTATCTGTGCAGGCTGCAATACATTATAGGCAGACGTTACACTGCAAAAATTTTGGTCGTAAACGGTAACTCCGTAGTTGCCTGCGTAAAGATTCGATACCACGTTGGTATTGCCTGCCGTGCTCCAGTAATAAGTATAAGGTGCCATGCCACCCGAAACGGTAACGGAAATGCTGCCGTTGTTGCCATTGTAACAGGTTACATTTTGCACCGTTCCGTTATTCACTACAAACTGCGCAGGCTGAGTAATAATGTAAGAAGCACTTACACTGCAAAAGTTTTGGTCGTTGAGGGTAACGGAATATACCCCCGGTAAAAGATTATTAATGTTCTGCGAAGTGGAACCGGTGCTCCATAAGTAGCTGTAGCCCGGGGTGCCGCCTATAGGGTTGGCGGTAACGTTGCCGTTACTTCCGCCAAAGCAATTTACATTTTGCACCGAGGCGGGATTTAAGGTAAGCAGTGGCGGTTGGGTTACGGAATACACTGCCGATGCGGTACAGTTTTTCTGGTCGGTAACAGTAACCGCATAATTACCGGCTGCCAGGCCTGCGTTAGAGGGTGAGGTGTTTCCGTTGTTCCACAAATAACTGTAAGGCGGGTTGCTACCGTTAGCACTTATGGTAATGGTGCCGTTGTTACCGCCAAAGCAACTAATGTTTTGAATAGCCGGATTGCTGAATAAAAGAGCCGTTGGTTGTGTAATACCGTAAGAGCCTGTTACACTGCAGTTCTTTTGGTCGTAAACGGTTACAGTGTAAGTGCCCGCAAAAAGATTTGAATTGACATTGGTGTTAGCTCCGTTGCTCCACACATAAGTATAAGGCAAGGTACCGCCCGATAAGTTAAGAGTTATGTTGCCGGTGTTCGCGTTATTGCAATCGGCCCCTT
>CAZLXD010000341.1:844-2797 GCA_964563185.1 uncultured Chitinophaga sp. | reverse complement strand
ATTAAGCGAAACTATTACCGAACCAGGCCCGCAGAGTTTAACGGTAACCGCTACCGATAACCCTTGTGCAGGAGCATCGCAGGGGACCGTAACTGCTAACTTTGTAAACCCTACCGGTAGTGTAACTTATACCTGGAACCCGGGCGGAGTATTGCCGGGCAACCGCACTAACCTTGTTTCAGGTATTTATGATGTTACTGCTTCCGATGCCAATAGCTGTTCTTTTACCGGCTCGGCTACTATTAATGAACCACCGGCACCGGTAATGACGGTGAATGCTACCGATGCCATTTGCTTTGGCGGAAACGGCAGTGCCACCGCTAACCCTACCGGAGGCACACTGCCTTACAGCTATGTTTGGAGTAATAATGCAGGAGGTAACTCCGTTACTGTTACTCCTCCTGCCGGTAGTTACACCGTAAGCGCCAGCGATGCGAACGGTTGCAATCAAACGGCTGCTTTTACCATTAACCAACCGGCACAGCTGGTTTCATCAGAAATACATACTAACAACCTTTGCTTTGGAAACACTACCGGTACTGCCACTGTTACTCTTAGTGGCGGAACAGGAACCTATACTTACCAGTGGTTGCCCAATGTAAGCAGCACTAACACCGCTGCTAATCTTGCGGCAGGTAATTACTCGGTAACCGGAACCGATGCCAACAACTGCACCGTGGTACAACCCATAGTTGTTACCGAACCTGCCCAAATAAACTTAACAGCTACGGCTGCCGATGTGCTTTGCTTTGGTGCCGCTACCGGAAGTATTACAGCTATTGCTACAGGTGGCACTACTCCTTACAGTTATTCGGCTACCTCCGATGGCGTTACCTTTCAGCAATCGGCTAACGGGCAGTTTGCTAACCAATTGGCGGCTACTTACACGGTGATAGTAACGGACGATAACCAATGTGCCGACTCCACCACAGTAGTAATAAACGAGCCTGCACAGTTAACCAATACGCTTACTGCAGTGGATGTAAGCTGTTATAGCTTTACCGATGGGCAGTTAACAGCCTTGGCGAACGGTGGAACACCTGCCTACAATTACGCTTTTTCTACCGGAGCACAGAATACCAGCGGTGCGCTTGCCGGTCTGGTTCCCGGTAATTATAGTGTAACGGTAACCGATGCCAACGGCTGCACCTCATTGCAACAGGCGGTAGTGCTGGAGCCGGATCCGGTGGAGGTAATAGCTTTGCCTACAGGTACTCAGGTTAATTTGGGTGAGAGTTTGCCTATGCAGGTAACTACTAATCAAAACGGTTCTGCCACTTACGTATGGCAGCCTGCGCAGGGACTTACCTGCTACGATTGCGATGCTCCGGTGTTTAACGGTGTTTACAGCACTACTTACTATGTAACTGCGGTTACCAACTTAGGGTGCACCGGTACTTCGAGTGTAACCGTAACGGTAATTCCTAATTACAACCTGTATGTGCCCAATGCCTTTACCCCTAACGGTGACGGCACCAATGATACCTGGAAGATTTTCGGGAATATGGCCGGCCTGAAGCAAATGAACGTGAAGGTGTTTAACCGGATAGGAGAGAAGGTGTTTGAAAGCAACGACATTAACTTTGAATGGGATGGCTATTACCTGGGCAAGGCAGCCCCCAACGGAGTGTATGTATATACAGCGGAGTTTGTATGGCTGAATAACCACAGCGATAACAGCTACAAAGGTTCGGTAACGCTGCTGCGTTAACCTGCCTTACCATTTAACTATAAAAAAGCCGGCCATACAGCCGGCTTTTTTGCTTTATGTATATATTGTTGCAGCAATACCACTAAGGTTTAACTATGAAGAAAGTAACGCTGCTGCTGCTTTTACCCCTGCTTATTTGCGGTGCCATACAGGCGCAGGAAAACCGATTTAATGTAGAACTGGATAAATTCTGCAATACGGCTATTAAAGAGTTTAATACGATACCTGCAGAACGCAGGTTG
>CAZLXD010000341.1:0-834 GCA_964563185.1 uncultured Chitinophaga sp. | reverse complement strand
CTGCTGGATGAAACCGCCAAAGAACTGGCTGTAAAAAAGTATGTGGTGTTTACCTGCAATACCAATTCGCGGAGAACGCTGATGCTGCAGGTGTGGGCGCAAACTGCTTTTTACTATTACGGGCTGTTAGGTAAGCACGCGTTTTCGCTGGGCAATAAGGTAACCGATGTGTACCCGGGTGTGGTGGGGGTGCTTACCGAAACCGGTTTTACCTGCACGTACCTGAAGAGTGCCGAGCCGAACGGCTATGTTATTTCCATTAATCAGGATTTGCCGGTAAACATTCTCTCATCGAAGAATGAAATAGGAACTATTGACACCAGCCGCGGGCTACTGGTGAGTATATGCACCGATGACGAAGCGCAGGGGGTGGCACCCGAACTGGCTTTGTTTCACCTGCCGTACGAAAGCCCCAACCGCTTTGAGCAAACACCGCAGGAGCGCGACCGGTACCGCGCCCTGAACAAACAAATTGCCGTAGAGATGCTCTACTTAGGCGAACGGGTTAAATACCTGTTGCTGGAGAAAGAACAACATGGCTTTTAGCCTTGCATGGCGGTGCTGCCCATGCCCCGTTTTGCGGGTGTGGTGCTCACCGGTGTTTAACCGCCCCGCACATTTTGCCGCAACCCTTTACGCTTTGTAAAAACAGGCAAGGTTTACTTTAAGACTAAGATGCCCCTGAACAAACCACGGTTGCGGGTTGTTGGTGTTTTTCTACTTTCACCCGCTTTTAATACCTATATGAAACACACACTTGCTTTTGCCGCTTTGCTGCTCGGTTTTACTGTGTCGTCTGGTCTAATGAAGCTGGAGTGGCTGGGGCATTTGTCT
>CAZLXD010000340.1:0-2852 GCA_964563185.1 uncultured Chitinophaga sp. | reverse complement strand
AATACAAGTGGGGGGTAAGTTTGCTGGGCATGGAGGGCAACGTACAGCAGGGCTTAAAGGATTTAGAAGAGTTAGTGGCTTATGGAAAGCAGAACGATTACATTTTTATGGAAGAAACCGTTACGCTTTACGCCTTTCTGCTTCTCCATTTGCAAAACGACAGCGAGAAAGCATGGACGGTGCTAAAAGAAAATGGATTTCCTGAAAAAGATAACCTGATGAATGTATTTGCCTGCGCGCACATTGGGGTTTACGGCAAGCATACCGATGAAGCCCTTCGCGTATTGGACACAAAACCCTCCGGAGCCGCGTATGTCGATTTTCCTCTTCTTACTTATCTGCACGGTTTAGCCAAACTGCATAAACTCTCCACCGATGCCGACACTTACTTTAAAAAGTTTATAGCAGAGAATAAAGGCGAAAGCCATATCAAATCTTCATTTCAGAAAATTGCCTGGAGTTGTTTGCTGAAAGGCGATTCCCTAAACTACCTCAGCTTTATAGCCAAAGCCGGAAAGAAAGGCGCTACTGTGGTAGAGGCTGATAAGCAGGCGCAAAAAGAGTTTGAAACAGGTGCGGTGCCCAATGTAAATCTTTTGCGTGCCCGGCTGTTGTTTGATGGCGGCTATTACCAAAAAGCGGCCGATGAGATGGCGAAACTAAGTGATAAGAGTTTTAAAAGCGCTGAAGATGGTACGGAGTACCTTTACCGCTTCGGGCGTATATACCACGAGTGGAGCAAGCAGGATTCCGCTTTATACTACTATAACCGCACTATTGAAAAAGGGAAAGCCCTGCCGCGTTACTTTGCTGCCAATGCAGCTTTAGCTTCAGCACAAATTTATGAGCAGAAAGGGGATAAGGATAAAGCCATCTCCTTCTATCATCTTTGCCTTAGTTTCGAAGAGCACGAATACAAAAATGGTATTGATCAAAAAGCCCAAGCCGCCCTTGACCGGCTTAAATAATCCAACAGTATGAACATTCGCGAAAATGTATCGCTTAAACCCTATAACACCTTTGGTATTGATGCCTCTGCTAAATACTTTGCCGAAGTGCGTTCTGAAGATAACTTCCGCGAACTACAACAGGCAGTTGTTTACCAAAGCAATCCTGTTTTGATACTTGGCGGAGGAAGCAACATACTCTTAACTAAAAATTTTGACGGGTTGGTGATTCACAACACTATTTCCGGCATTGAATTGCTGAGTGCAACCGATACCCATTTGCTGGTGAAGGCAAATGCGGGAGAGGTATGGCACAACTTGGTGCTATGGAGTATTGAAAGGAAGCTGGGAGGTATTGAAAACCTTTCGCTTATTCCCGGTTACGTGGGGGCGGCTCCCATGCAAAATATTGGTGCTTACGGAGTAGAAATAAAAGATGTGTTTGAGGAATTGGAAGCTATACACCGCCACACCGGTGAGAAAGTAACTTTCAGGTTGAACGATTGTGGTTTTGGTTACCGCGAAAGTGTGTTTAAGAACAAATACAAGGATGAATTTCTGATTACTTCCCTCACCCTTCGGTTAACCAAAACAGCGGTGGCTAACCACACTTATCGCTTTAAAACCGATTATGGCGATATCAAAAACACTCTGGCCGAAATGCAGGTGTTCGACCTTAACGTAAAGGCCGTGAGTGATGCTGTAGTAAAAATCCGCAGCTCCAAACTTCCTAACCCTGCCGAGTTGGGCAATGCGGGCAGCTTCTTTAAAAATCCGGTCATCAGTAAAGAGCAGTTTGAGCAATTGGTGTTAAAGTATCCGCTTATGCCTTCGTATCTGCAAACCGATGGCAACATTAAAGTGCCGGCAGGTTGGTTAATTGAACAATGCGGCTGGAAAGGAAAGGTAGTAGGCCACACCGGCTCGCATGCAAAGCAGGCCTTAGTGTTAGTGAATTACGGCAACGCCACCGGCAGAGAAATATGGCAACTGGCTTTGGATATTCAGCAATCGGTATCTGAAAAGTTCAGCATTGAAATACACCCCGAAGTAAATGTGGTGTAAACAGAAACCACAGGCTAACGTTTCTTCTTCACTTCCATTTTCCAACCTAAAGTAAGCAACAGGCGGTGGGTGTTGTAGGTGCTTTCAATATCGCTGAGAGCCATCAGGGTGTTTACGTCTTTGGTGGTGGTGTATATGTAAGCAAAATCGGCATAAAAGCGTTTCCCTTTATAGCCTGCCCCAAGGGTAACATCGTGGCGTGTTTCGCGGTAAGTATTATGGCCATACGCTTTCTTAAAAGGGCTGCCGGTGTAGCCGTAACCTGCCCGTATACGGAACGATTTAACGGCCCCCTCAGCCCCTACACGCAGGGTGTGACCAAAGGCAAAGTTGGCCTTCATGGAATTGTTGATGGTATTGGCATAGTTTACATAGACCTTACCAAAATTATAGCGCATGGCACCATAGTTCTGAAACCCATAATCAACCGAAACAAACGCGTGCTGTTTTACAAAGAAAGAGGCACTTAACACACCCTGCATAGGCGAACGTAACCGATACTTAAACGGTGAATACTGCACTCCGCTGGTAATGTAGGCCGTATCGAATAAAACTGCGGAGTTAATAATAAACTCATCGTTGAGCGTAAAAAAGGTAGGTAAGTGGTAGGCCGCCCCCAGTCGTACCCATGCGGCTGCTCTGTAAATAATGCCAAAGGAAGCATTCACCCCGTAACCGGTTGCCCGAAGGTCCGACTCTATGGTGTAGTTATTAAAGTAGGAAGAGGTATCTGAGCTATTGCGGTTGCTTTCGGTAAACGATGTGTTTTGCAAATTGGTAACAATGGGAATGCCCAAACCGAAACCGAAGTAAAACTTATCGGTTACGTTGCCTCCCAAC
>CAZLXD010000339.1:0-2855 GCA_964563185.1 uncultured Chitinophaga sp. | reverse complement strand
TATTCTTTACCCATTTAAAGGTAGAAGAAGCCTGATGGTTGGTTACCTGCACCACATAAATTCCATTGGCAACATTAGCATTGGTGTATTCAAAAACCGGCTGATGTATCTCATGCTCCATCACTAATTCGCCAGTCATGCTATAAACGTAAATGTGTAGGGGTTGCTCATTTGCTTTGGTAAGGGTAAACCCACTGTTGTTTTGCATAAAACTTATATGCAGCGAAGGAGTTTCGCCAATACCCGAAATACCGCAGGGGTTACCGGCATAAAACGAAACTAGCCCGCGCGCAAGCAGGTGTTTGTAAACAGGGCAGTAGTAAGCACCGTTGTTCAGCAAAGTATCGGCATCTATCAGCAGTTGGGCGGCATCGGCCATGCTAATACCACCCGCATAGCTGTAGTGGGTTTGCAGAATAAGGCTATCGGTAGCTTCGCGGCCTATTTCGTTGTGCAGGTTCATTAAAGCGGTGCTCCATATAGGGGCATTTTGATAAATGCTGCCGGTAAGGTTGGTGGGGTAAACTTTGTTGCTGGCCACAGTTCGCCCTCCTGCATTGTTGTTGCTCCAAACCGGGCCGTCCCAGTTAAACACCCATTCTTTGTTGTAAGAAGATAATGCTGCGGAATAGGAGGCGGCTGCATAGTCGCCAAAAGCTTCATCGAGCGAGGTGCGCTGCGAGCCTGTGTTGCTGCCGGGGGCCGCATTGTACGAAAGAAAGTGCGCGTATTCGTGTATCAGCACATCGGCATCTTCGGCATCATCTACTCCACCAATTCCAAAACGGAGTTCGGGGTTTCCGAAGTTGTGAGAGAAAGAAGATTGGTCGGAGCCGCTCCATGCATGGGCATCAACGGTAATCAGATGGTTGGCTAAGGTAAAGCCAAGCGAGTTGATGTGGTTGCGGTATTGGTTAAGATGGTAAAATGCGTTTACATCTTCAAAGCCGCTTTGTGAACGGTTAAAGTTAAACTGCGGGGTTACCGATACAGCGGGCAGTATTTGAGGGGAATCAATATCGGCCATTCTTATAAAGCTGTTCTGTAAACGGAAATTACTGCCGTTAAAATCGGCCGCAAACGAAACAGTAACCAGTTCGTTGTTCAGCCAAGGGGAATTAACATCACCGGCATCATCGTAAGTGCCCGGGGTGTAGGATTGTTGCAGAGTTGTAAGCGGGTCGGGGTTAAAAATTTTTCCGGTTACCAGGCTGTCGGGCGCTGCAAAGTAACTTCGGGTATCGCGCTGGTAAATTATTTCACCGTTGGCTTCCAGCGTTTCTATGGCGTTTCGCACCTGGCGGGTGGCAACCAGCGGCCTGCCGGTTTCGGGGTGCAGCACAATAACCGAAGCGGGCGAATAACTGCCCGGGGCTATGTTCCAGTGTTTGGTGCTAAAGGAGTTATCGAAAACCGAGCGCACTGTATTCTTTCGGTCCGCATTCAGCTTTACTTCGGCCTGGTAAACTTCCATACCATAATAGGTTTGAGTAAAAGAGAAATGCACACCACCGGGGCTTTGCTGTATGTAGTTTAAAAGTAGGCCGCTGCCTTCGTCCTGTAAATGTTCCAGGTTTTGCTTTAAATAGTTTCTGATAGCCTCTTCGGAGCTTCCGCTTAAAGCAACGCGGGGGTAATAATCTACGCACGGCCCCTTGTAATCAACGGTTTGGTATGGCGTTTTATCCTGTGCCGATAAAACGGTTGCTACACATACCATCAAAAAAATGTTCCAAACTCTCATTGGTCTAATTTACGGAATACCGGGTCAGTTACTACTACGTCCGGCAAACACAATAGTTATAATAGAAGCTGCGGCAAACAACAGGCCTGTAAAATTCACCGCGCTTATTCTCTCTTTAAACAATACAACACCCGCCAGGGTTGAAAAAGCTACTACGCCCAAATTATTAACGGGAAAAATAACAGAACTGCCCCATGGCAGTGTAGCCAGCGCCTTTAGCAGAAACAAAAAAGAAAAGTAATTGATAAACCCCAGCACCCCTCCCCAATACAGGCTTTGCAGGTTTATGGTTGCCTTTTCGCTTACCATTTTATATACAAAAACCAAAGTGCCCGCAAGTGCTGCTGCCATAAACAGCATCAGCGAAAACTCTTCAATGCCCGATTCTCCTAAATACTTTTTAGTAGCCAGTTGCGTAAAACTATCGCAGGCACCGCTGCCTATAAATACCCACAAAGGGAGCAGGGCTTCTAAAGGTTTGTGGTGGTGGTGTTCGCTTTGTGGTTTAACCGAGGAAAGAATAACCGCTACAAACGCCAGCAGGATACCCGCAAGTTTTAAAGCAGAGAAGGTCTCGCCATAAACCACAAACGCCAGTATAACCGGAAAAACCAACCCCAGTTTTGATGCCACCGAGGCGGTAGATACACTAAACCTTACCGTTGTAATGCTGGTAAGGTTAAATACTACTATAAACAGACTACCCAAGCCCAATGCCAATGGCAACCAGCTTTGTTGCAGTATGCTGCCTGAAAGGATTACCTGCTTTTGAGGCATAAACACTACCGCGCAAATGCCGGCCGACCAGTAGTTAAATACAATTGCCTGAAAAATGGGGATGCCTTTCTTTTCAAATAATTTGAACATAAGCACTAACCCCGATGCGCAAATAATGGAGAGTAACAGATACAGCATAGCTACAACTGTAAATAGAACCGCTTTTTGTTGAAATGCAAATATGCCTTCTTTGAATCATCAAACTGTTTATGCAGAATCATAACTTTACTTTATGGAAGTAATCATACTTGGCGCAGGCAACGTAGCCACACAACTGGCATTGGCGCTTCGGAAAGCAGGGCACCACATTGTGCAGGTGTATAACCGCAGTGGC
>CAZLXD010000338.1:0-2903 GCA_964563185.1 uncultured Chitinophaga sp. | reverse complement strand
TAGTAATTTCGGTATGGCGAATTTTACCACCGAGGTAGCCGGTGTAGCCCATAAAGCCAAACGCCACAGATGATAGCACAAGTGTTGCGCTCATAGCAATAGTTACTGCATGTTTTTTAAAGAAATGCAGCACTAAACTGATGAGTGCTAAAACACCCGATGCTATCAGAATGCCATTGGCAATTTTCGCAGCATCTTCATGCGCTTCCATAGCAACTTCGCTGATGCTGGGGATTTTTTCCACCAACTCTTCGGCTGCTTCGCCTGTTTCCATTACTACTATTGAAATAATTGCCATAGCCAGTATCAGCAATGCGCCCAACACTTTAGTGTCGTTGCTTTTTCTGATTAAGCCGTAAAAGAGAACCACTATGCCTCCCAATGTTCCTATAATGGGGAAGTGGTTAAGTATTAAATGCCAGTGTGCGGTATTCATAAAATTGGATTTTGAAATGGCCACAGGTAGATACAATACACACACGCACCCTGCGGATATACGTATGCCGATAAAATGGAAGAGAATTAGCTCTTAAAATTTAGGCGGTTGCCAAATATTGGAGAGCAGTTGAAATGAAACAAAAGATGCCCTGTAGAAAGGAAGATCAATATTGTTATTGAGATGCGGAACGGGCAACATAAAATCAAAGTGAGATAAAAATACAGTTATGGAAGAAGATAAATGCTCGGCTGTTTTGAAAGGGAGTTGCGAGTCGCGGGCATAGTCTTCATCTTTAGTGTTGCTGCTGCTATAATGGCTGGAGAAGAATTCTGCCAAGGTTAAGTTTGGCGTTTCACTCTTGTGTTCCAGATAGTGAGCAACAAGAACAGGAACTTTCAGCAACTCATGAAGCTCGGTGTGACTGATAAAAAACAAAGTTGTAAGAAATACTACTGCTGCTTTTTTCACATTACGAATGTAAGTAAGCAAATCCCGTTTATGTATGAGGGAAATCATTAGTGCGTTAAAAACATGTAAATGGTAGGCGCTAAGATTCCAAGCGTAAGCAATACAATAAACACGTTTCGATAGCGCACTTCTTTGTAGTTAAGCAACAGCACATCAACAATCATCATACTTATGTACCAAACTGCCAGTAAGATAAGCTGCTGTGTTTCGCTGTCGGGGGTAAGGCCGTGCTCCTTTACTAATCCATGGTAGGCTATTTCGAACATAGTGCGACCACCGGCAGCCATAATGAGGAAGAGAAGAAGGAGTAAGTAGTATTTCATATTGCCGGCAAAATCTTCCCTGAGCATTCGCCAAAACCAATACGCACTCCGTCTTTCTCGCACCAGCCGCGCATAACTACCGTGTCGTTATCAAGAATGAACTTCCGCTCGCTTCCATCGGGCATTTGCACGGGCTTTTTGCCCTGCCAGCTGATTTCGAGCATGGAGCCATAACTATCGGGTGTTGGCCCGCTAATAGTGCCGCTGGCATATAAATCGCCCACACAAATGTTGCAGCCGTTTACGGTGTGGTGCGCCAATTGCTGCGCCATGTTCCAATACATGTATTTGAAGTTGCTGCGCGAAACAGTTTTGCCTTTTCCGGTTTCGGGAACAATTTCTACTTCCAGATTTATGTCGAAATTCTTTTTGCCTTCAAACTTTAAGTAAGGAAGCACTTCAGGCTCCTGTGTTGGAGTTTCTACCCGGAATGGTTCGAGTGCTTCCATAGTTACAATCCATGGCGACATGGTGGAACCAAAGTTTTTTGCCAGGAAGGGGCCTAGCGGAACGTATTCCCATTTTTGAATATCGCGTGCGCTCCAGTCGTTGAACAACACCATCCCGAAAATGTAATCATCAGCATCAGCAGTTGAAATGCTTTCGCCCAATTTGGTTGAATTGCCGGTAATGAACGCCATCTCCAATTCAAAATCCAACAGTTTGCAAGGGCCGAAGGAAGGAACAGGTGCATCATCGGCTTTGGTTTGTCCTTTAGGGCGGTGAATGGGTGTTCCGGAAACAACGATAGAGGAAGCACGGCCATGATAACCTACGGGTAAATGTTTCCAGTTCGGTAGTAATGCATTGGCCGGATCGCGGAACATAATACCCACGTTGGTGGCATGTTCTTTACTGGAATAAAAGTCGGTGTAGTTGGGAACGCGAACAGGTAACTCCATCTCTGCATCGCTTTGCTTTACCAGCGCTTTTGCTTTCAGTTCAGCATTATCGCGTAGTTCACTGTTTTCGGCATTTAGTAAATCGGAAACTCTTTCGCGGAGGGCATTTGTAACCTCCTTGCCTTTAGAAATAAGGAGGTTCAACATGCCTACCTGATAAACAAATTTCTCTACAGGAATTGTTCTTAAAAGCCCGGCATCTGCAAGTTCATACAAATCCAAAATGTATTCCCCAATGGCAACACCAGCATGTGGTATTTGATGTTTTGTTCTAAAAATTCCAAACGGTAAATTCTGAATAGGGAAATCGCTACCGGGTTTTACTTCTACCCAACTTTTTAACTGAGGATTATTTGCTCTGCTCATACATCAAAATTCCAATCATTTTCCTTATCACCAAACTTCTTTCTGCTTTCTGCTTTTTCAATTTGGCGTTGAATAATCATATCAGCAATAATAGTGGCAGCATCTGCTTCGGAATTTTTCAGGGCTTCGCCCAACTTCTTTTCACTTACATCAATTCGATACAAAATCCACTTCAGTTTTTCCATATCGCGATGAATGAGTTCGTCAATGCGCAGTATTAAAACCTGCCGGAAGGAGCGGAACTTTTCGTCATCATTGTTGGTAGCCGGAAGATGCTGTTCATCAATTTCAAAAGACGCAAACAGATTTTTCTGAAACATATTATTGCCCTATGCCTGTTTTAAATCAAGCTCCATTTCCAAAAAACGGGGCAAAAAAAAGTAATAATTGTCTTCGGCATAACAC
>CAZLXD010000337.1:2053-2932 GCA_964563185.1 uncultured Chitinophaga sp. | reverse complement strand
ATTAATCATTAACTAAAACATACAGTCATGCCACATCCTAAGCATAAAATCTCGAAGCAAAGAAGAGATAAGCGCAGAACCCACTACAAGGCCGAAGCGCCAACAACAGGGGTTGACCAATCAACAGGCGAAGCGCATTTGTTACACCGTGCGCACTGGAGCGAAGACAAACTGATTTACCGCGGTAAAGTGGTAGTTGACAAGAGCCAGAAATAAGTCATTCAGCAACGAATAACCGAGCCCTGTTGGTGTAAACCGACAGGGCTTTTTGTTTTTACTATTTATTTATGAATTCAGAAACATTTTCCACATACAAAAAATCATTCCGCGAGGTAATTGTTCTGGCACTGCCCATTATTGGCGGACAGCTGGGGCAGGTGCTTATGGGTTTTTTCGATACCCTGCAGGTAAGCGGGCTTGGCTCCACTTACATTGCGGCCTCCGGTTTTGCCAATACTGTTTACTGGGTAACCAATCTGCTGGGTTTGGGTATTTTGTTTGGCATTTCACCATTAGTGTCAGAAGCCTTCGGAGAAAAGAATGAGTGGAAAGCCATAGGGGTATACCGCTCGGGCATAAAAATTACCATAGGTATTTCAGTGGTTTTCTTTGCCTTAATGCTTCTTGTAATGAACAATATTGAGTTGTTCCGCCAAACAGATAACATCAACAAACTGTCACTTCAATATCTGCGTATTGTTAACTATTCCACCCCGTTTGCGCTGTTGTTTACTGCGGGAAAACAGTTTTTAGACGGAATGGGAAGAACCACTGTAGGTATGGCTATAACTATAGTAGGGCTTGCAGTAAATGTGTTGCTGAACTGGATGTTTATTTATGGAAACCTTGGATGTGCAGCTATGGGTATTGAAGGGGCAG
>CAZLXD010000337.1:978-2043 GCA_964563185.1 uncultured Chitinophaga sp. | reverse complement strand
CCCGTTTGATAATGGCACTGGCCATATTCGGATTTATTTGGTACGATAAACAGGTACGCCAGCTGCGCACCGAGTCGGCCGTGCGTAACCTGCAGCATAAGAGTTATGTATGGCAGATATTGAAAATTGGTGTTCCATCGGGCCTGCAGTTTTTTATGGAAGTATCGGCTTTTAGTGCCGGGCAAATTATGAGTGGTTGGTTGGGCGAAAACTATCTTGCTTCACATCAAATAGCCATCAACTTAGCTTCGGTAACCTTTATGGTGCTTACCGGAATTGCCGCAGCAGGAACTATTATGACCGGTTTTGCTTACGGAGCTAAAGACCACGAAGGTATACGTAAGGCGGGCTACACCGTTTTTATTCTTACGTTTTTCATAGAGTTGATTTTTGCCCTTTTCTTTTTGGTGTTCAGCGATGTGTTGCCGAAGTTATATACCAATAATGCCGAGGTTGTTTCTATTGCCTCTTCGCTACTGGTACTTGCGGCATTTTTTCAAATGAGTGATGGATTGCAGGCTGCGGCAGCCGGAGCCTTGCGGGGTATACAGGATGTTCGCATACCCATGGTTATTGCTTTTGTTTCTTATTGGCTTGTAATGGTTCCTGCCTCGTATTTTTTAGCTTTTATAGCCGGATACGGCATACGTGGATTGTGGATGGGATTTATTGCCGGGCTAAGCATGGCGGCTGTATTGCTGATGTTGCGTTTCCGGCATAAAGCAAAAACCATTGAGTTTGAAGAGTTATAGCGTTAACAGACAATAGCAAACTGACAGCCTTTGGCAAATCATCGGCATATATTCATCTTCGCCCCTTAACCTTTGTATTTGTCAAACTCTAACCACAACCCGCAAAACTGGTTACTTCTTACCCTGCTTACATTTATATGGGGTAGTTCGTACATTCTTATAAAAAAGGGCTTAGTGGCATTTAGCCCATTGGAGCTAGCCAGCCTGCGCATAAGTGTGTCTTTTTTGTGCGCTATTCCTTTTTTAACACAAGGATGGCAACACTTACCCCTTAAAAAACTGGGCACCATTTTGCAAATAGGCATTTTCGGTA
>CAZLXD010000337.1:0-968 GCA_964563185.1 uncultured Chitinophaga sp. | reverse complement strand
ACTACCTTTTTAAAGTGGGGGTAACACCGCTGAAAGTGGTCGGCATTGTTACCGGTTTTTTAGGGGCCGTAGTATTGGTGCTGGGAAAAAGCAGCAGCATAGGCAGCGGTTTTTCCTCCACCGATATGCTTTACAGCTTGTTGCCCGTAGCAGCTACTTTTTGCTATGGAATGAGCACCAACATCACCAAACAAAAGCTACAGGCTGAAAACCCGTTACATACTACCAGTGTAGCTATGTGTATGATTGGCATACCTGCACTGATTGTTTTTTTAATGGGAGAGGCTCCGGCAAAAATTGCGACAGGGGAGGCATGGGTGGCACTTGGAAGTGTGGTGGCACTTTCTGTTTTTGGAACCTTTATAGCTTGGATACTTTTTTACCGTTTGGTGCAGCGCACCGATGCCCTGTTTGCTGCCAGCGTTACCTATCTTATACCCATTGTAGCCATGGGCTGGGGATTTTTTGATGGCGAAACATTAGGAGCCACTCAACTAATGGGCTTAGGGTTAATACTGGCAGGTGTGGCGCTGGTATCAAAAAAGTGATACTTATAAGCTGGCAATCACGCTTATTTCCACGTTTACATCTTTAGGCAGGCGAGCCACCTCCACTGTTTCGCGGGCAGGAAAATTACCGGCAAAGTAGGAGGCATACACTTCGTTTATCTTTCCGAAATCGTTCATGTTCTTAATAAAAATAGTTGCCTTTAGCACAGCACTGAAATCTACTCCTGCCTCCTTCAATATAGCCGACAGGTTTTTCATTACCTGCTGTGTTTCAGCTTCAATACTTTCGCATACTAAATTTCCCGTGGAAGGGTCAATGGGAATTTGGCCCGACACAAACAGTAGGTTGCCACTCTTTACAGCCTGCGAATAAGGGCCAATGGCAGCAGGGGCATTGGCAGTATTAATGATTTGCTTACTCATAATTTTTATTTACCCGAATAATTTATTTTGCGAACG
>CAZLXD010000336.1:708-2968 GCA_964563185.1 uncultured Chitinophaga sp. | reverse complement strand
TGGTCGCTTCAGTCCCTTTATTCATAGCACTTAAAGAACTATGCGCCTAATCCTAAACGGGAAATTCTTCAGCATTCTGTTTTTCGCACACCTTTCGTAACTCGTCAATGGCTGGTTGTACCATACTAAACGCCTTAAGATTGGTTACCCCCACATCGCCAAACATAATTTGATTAAGAAATGCATTCGCCTTGTCATCATCAATCACATAAATCAAATCTCTCGCCATATAATAATTTGTTGTATTAAAACTAAAATTTTTATTGCAGCACAAAGAATTTATTCAGCAACTTCCTTTTTGTCAAGGGCATTTGTTGTAACTTAAATAATCTAAGTTTGCCACATGCAGGAAACCACTGTAAGCAAAGCCAACCGAATAACAAAACCTGAGTGGTTAAAGATTAAACTCCCCTCCGGAAAAGAATTCAGTGAGGTAAAGGCTAATGTTGAGCAACATAAACTTCACACTATTTGCGAAAGCGGCAAATGCCCCAATCAAACAGAATGCTGGGGAGCAGGAACCGCTACTCTGATGATATTGGGGGATGTATGCACCCGTTCGTGTATGTTTTGCAACGTAGCAACCGGCAATCCCGGCCAGGTAGATATTACGGAGCCACTGCGTGTGGCCGAATCGGTGAAGCTGATGGGGCTGAAACATGTAGTAATAACTTCGGTAGATAGGGATGATTTAGTTGACGGAGGCTCGAAGATATGGGCGGCTACCATTCGACTGATACGAAAACATTGCCCGGGAGTAACCATGGAAACCCTGATTCCTGACTTTAAGGGAATTGAGGAAAACATTGACCGTATTGTTGAAGTGAAGCCTGAGGTGGTTTCGCATAACCTGGAAACCGTTAAGCGGCTTACACGCGAAGTGCGCATACAGGCAAAATATGAGCGTAGCCTGGAAGTATTACTCCGGTTAAAGGAAGGGGGAATTGAACGCTCTAAAAGCGGTTTAATGCTGGGGCTAGGAGAAACCGATGAGGAGATACTGGAAACGATGGATAACTTGAGACAAGCCAAGGTAGATATACTTACGTTGGGACAATACCTGCAACCTACGCGCAAGCATCTGCCGGTTTCGCGCTATGTTACTCCCGATGAGTTTAACCATTACCGCGAAGCGGCTTTAAGTAAAGGATTTATGTATGTGGAAAGCGGTCCGATGGTACGAAGCAGCTACCATGCTGAAAAACATGTGCTGTAGTTTCTACACTAGTATTTAAACCCTAAACTGCTTCGCTTACCTTCCTGAATTTTGAATTCTTTCAAGTCTTCAAGCGTAAGCGTTTCCAGCATTTCCCGGGTGCGATTTTCCTTACTTATACCCGCTAAACGAAGATTTTGATTCTGTACTGCTTCCTGAACAAACTTGCGTATTTCGCGGCCATTGCCGAAAAACTTATCGCGGTAATCAAAAAGACTTTGTATGTATTGCGTCATGTAGTTCTCTGCTTCATTATCGGGCTTAATTCCTTCTTTGGAAAGCAGGGAGTAGGCTATCTGATAAAGTTCTTCTGAACTGTAATCATTAAAAGTATAAACCCGGTCGAAACGGGAACGCAAGCCGGGATTTGACTCTAAGAAACGCTGCATAGGTTCGGTATAACCGGCCACAATCACCGCAAAGTCTCCGCGCAGGTCTTCCATTCGCTTCAATAAAGTTTCTATGGCTTCTTTTCCAAAGTCGCCACCACCGGCAGTTTCGCCCAAGGCATAGGCTTCGTCTATAAACAATACCCCGCCTTTTGCTTCCTTAATGCGTTCTTCGGTTTTAATCGCAGTTTGGCCAATATAACCTGCCACTAACCCCTGGCGGTCGGCTTCTACCATATGCCCACGCTCCAGCAAGCCCAAAGCTTTATAAATTTTCCCGATAATTCGGGCAACAGTTGTTTTACCGGTTCCCGGGTTGCCCAAAAAAACCGTATGCAGGGAGAATTTACGCGTTACATCCCTCCCAATCTCTTCATAAAAGCGCACCAGTTTAACCAGTTCGTTTACCTCGTTCTTAATGTTTGAAATGCCAACCAAATCATTCAGTTCATTCATGGCATCACGAAGCATTTTCTCGTTTACCTTTATCTGTGCCTTGCGCTTGCCTTTATTGCGGAATACCCCTTCCAAGTCTTCCAGTTCAATGGTAGAAAGTACCTCATCGTTCAACTCACGTAGGTCAGAGCGTTTCATCAGGCGAAGGCCTAAGTTCATTTTGGCTTCATCAATAACAGAATGAGCATAGCGGGCATTG
>CAZLXD010000336.1:0-698 GCA_964563185.1 uncultured Chitinophaga sp. | reverse complement strand
AGTTGCCCCCTGGGTCAGTTAACTTAACGCTACGCTGCTTGGCTGCTTGTAGCGAAATCTGCTGGAGTTCTTCCGGTAGATAATCATCGAAATGGAAGTAGTTGGAGAAGCGGGATTTTAAGCCAGGGTTAGAATCGAGAAACACCTGCATTTCGTGCGGGTAGCCCGCTGCCATTATCGCAATATCGGTCGAGCCATCGCTCATTTCTTTAATCAATACCTCAATAGCTTCCTTTCCAAAATCTTTTGAATCATCGGCTTCGCGAGCTAGGGCGTATGCTTCATCAATAAAAAGAATGCCTCCCTTGGCTTCTTCAATGGCTTTCTTCACTTTGGGCGCTGTTTGGCCTATGTATTCGCCAATCAGTTGAGAGCGGTCAACCTCTTTTACATGCCCTTTACTAAGCAGGCCCATTGACTTGTAAATTTGCCCCAGCATTTTCACCACCGTGGTTTTGCCGGTTCCAGGGTTGCCCATAAATACTGAATGCAGGGCAATACGGTCGGAATCTTTAAAGCCTTTTTCTTGACGTAGTTTAAGAAAGTTGAGATAGTTAACGTGGTTCTTTATTTCCTTTTTCAGGTCTTCTAAACCAATTAAATCGTCCAGGCTTTTCAGATGGTGTTCGAGCGATTCTTCTGCAGCAATGGGGGCTGCCGTGTTTACCACCATACTTTGACCGGCAGGGGACATTAAC
>CAZLXD010000335.1:0-2973 GCA_964563185.1 uncultured Chitinophaga sp. | reverse complement strand
CAACGGCTGTTTGGAGGGCTTTTCCGAGTGGTAAATGCCAAACTATGGTTGTTTTGTGGGGTTTACTGACCGTTGAACAAGTAAAAGGCATTTTTTGCCACCTTTTATGGCAAATTCATATAAAAAACAATGTTATAGCACCTTTATGCCACACCATTAACCGCTGCCTGAAGGTGTAAAGGCACATTCTGTTTACCGGAAACAATGCATAATAAGCATAGAACCTTCCTTTTTTGTTAAAAACCAGGTAAAACGACTCCCTTTCATTGATTTAACGTGCGGAAAACAGGTAAAAGGGTTCCATTTTTGCCATTTAACGAGCAGTAAATGCCACAAAGGGTTCCCTTTTTAGCATTTAACGAGCGTTAAATCCATGCAAAGGCTCCCTTTATGGTGGTTGCCAAACGGCAAAACAGGCAAACGGTTCCGTTGGTGGCATTTTCCGTTTGGGGAATTAGAGAAAGGAAGATTTGGATAGGTTTCCGGAAATTGTCTTGCTGAACTTGTTTCAGCATCTTATAGTAAAGGAAAAGGGAAAGATGAAAAGGAAAGTGATGAGGTGGTTGGCGCAATGTTAAGTGTGGGGAAATACTTAAACAGACACATTACATTACTCTATAGGTCGCTTTCCTGTTCCATTGCAGACCGAACACTTGACTTTTTGCATTGTCGTAATTCCATTCCAACTCGGGTCAAAAGCCTTAATGCATGAACTGCAACTATACTTTGTCGCCACTTCATAACCAGCAGTACAAACACCTGTTCCTTTGCAATGGCGGCATGACCATTTATCTATGTTGAAAGCGTATAATAATGACTTTATCTGACCTATCGTTTTTGTAGCTATCCAATCAATCAGACCCATACTATATTATCTTAGTTGAGATAACCATTCTACCATCTCTACCTACACCCCCACTGCTTCTTCCTTAGCCATCAGGTGTTTTACTTTTTCCCAGGGTTCGGTTTCAAAATGTTTGCGGTCGCGTACTTTTTCGGGATAACGCAAGTGGTATTCAAACTCGTGGCGGAAGTGGCGGATAGCTGCCGCTACCGGCCATGCAGCCGCATCGCCCAGCGGGCAAATGGTGTTGCCTTCAATTTTGCGTTGTATATCCCACAGCAGGTCAATGTCTTCCATGTTGCCGTAGCCGTGTTCCAACCTCCAGGTTACTTTCTCTAACCAACCGGTTCCTTCGCGGCAAGGCGAGCACTGTCCGCAGCTTTCGTGGTGGTAAAAGCGGCTAAAGTTCCAGGTGTTGCGCACAATACACTGGCGGTCGTCATACACAATAAACCCTCCCGAGCCAATCATACTGCCCGTAGCAAAACCGCCATCACTCATGCTTTCGTAAGTCATTAAGCGGGTTTCGTCCTTAGCGGTTTTAAAAAGAAGGTTAGCAGGAAGAATAGGCACCGAACTACCACCCGGCACACAGGCCTTTAAGGGACGGTCGGTTTGCATACCACCGCACCATTCATCGCTCATTACAAATTCTTCTACCGTTATTCCTAACTCAATTTCATACACACCGGGGTTCTTAATATTCCCCGAAGCAGAAATCAGTTTTGTTCCGGTGCTTTTTCCGATTCCGATTTTGGCAAACTCATCGCCCCCGTTCATTACAATCCACGGAATATCCATAATGGTTTCCACGTTGTTTACCACCGTAGGGTTGCCATACAAACCCACCACAGCAGGGAATGGCGGCTTTATACGCGGGTTGCCGCGCTTGCCTTCCAAACTTTCAATCAGGGCGGTTTCCTCACCACAGATATACGCCCCCGCTCCGCAGGTAACATGTAAGTCTAAATCGTAACCGCTGCCTTTTATGTTTTTGCCTAACCAACCGCTGGCATAAGCCTCTTTAATGGCGCGCTCAAGTATGCGGTATACCCACATGTATTCGCCACGGATGTAGATGTAGGAAAGATGCGCTTCCAAGGCAATGCTCGAAGTAATCATTCCCTCCACCAACAGGTGAGGAAGTTTTTCCATCAGGTAACGGTCCTTAAAAGTTCCTGGCTCGCTTTCATCGGCATTGCACACCAGGTGGCGTGGGCGGCCGCTTTTCTTATCAATAAAGCTCCACTTCATACCGGTAGGGAAACCGGCTCCTCCACGACCACGAAGGCCGCTCTTTTTTACTTCCTCTACAATATCGTTGGGCGCCATCTTCAGCGCTTTTTCTACCGAAGCATAACCGCCTTTGCTGCGGTAAACCTCGTAGGTATGAATGTTGGGAACGTTAACGTGCTCTAAGAGAATTTTCTTGCCCATGCTATTTTATTGCTGCGTATAAATTTCGTTGCTTTTTCAGGTTGCCCTGTAACAGGGCACGAATATAATTTCGTGCGGGCATAAACCCAAAGAAGGTTGCCCACAAATCAGTAGGAGCCAGCCATATCGGTTTGGTGTTCTTCCACCTTAATAGCGCCTACCCAATCTTCATCGTTAACAACAGGTGGCAATACCACCGGGTTACCAAGGTAATCAACCCGCTTTGCCGGATAAATATGCGCTTCAAACAGGTAAGCAAGAAGCGATTCTCTGTCCAAAGAAGGGTGAATGTGCGGACGAATTTGCTGCTCGTGAAAAGCGGGATATAAACTCCAATGCAGGTTCGGTTTCATGTGGTGCGCACCGTGGTAGCTGTTGTTGAACAACATAAAATTGAGCCCCCAACCGGTAAAATTGCGGCTGTGGTTGTAAGGGTGGTTTTCATCGCAACCATCGTGCTGGAAGTAGTTGGTGCCCACAATTCCCCATGCAGCGTATTGATGGGGGATAAAAACAAACAGCAGAAAGCATTTCCAATTAATGAAAGCCAGCACCACTTTTAAGCCTATCACAATCACCATTTCCAGCACATACTGGCGGAACCAATAAGGGCGCTCGTAATACATTTTTTGGGCAAACCGCAGTTCTCCTTTCAGAATATCCCCACTCATGATAAAAAAGAAAAAAAGCTG
>CAZLXD010000334.1:0-2991 GCA_964563185.1 uncultured Chitinophaga sp. | reverse complement strand
AAGCTGGATGTTTACCAACTGGCCGATGAACTGAATAAAAAAGGATGGCACTTTGAACGCCAGCAGCTGCCGCCCAGCCTGCACTTTACCGTTAACTACATACACCGCAACATAGCCGATGAATTTATTGCCGACTTTAACCAGTGTATTGAAACCGTGCGCAACAACCGGCTGGCAGGCATTGGCAACAAGGTGCAGGCTACTGCGGTAAAAGGCCTTAGTAAAATACTTCCTGCCGGAACCATTGCAAAGCTGCAAAAGAACAGCACAGGCGATTTAAATAACGAGAACAAAGCCGCCATGTATGGCATGATGGGCGCCCTTTCCGGCACCGATGACCTGGAAACTATCGTGCTTGATTTTCTGGATAATATTTACACCCTGAAGTAAAGCATGTTCGAAGCCGTTTGGCAGGGTTTACTTACCGGCCTTTTCCTTTCCACCTTTACCGGGCCTATATTTTTTATGCTGCTGAACCTGGGTATTAACAGCACTGTAAGGGCGGTGGCCTATCTGGCTCTGGGTACTTTTGTAAGCGACATGCTTACGGTGTTTTTGCTCTATCTGGCAGCAGGCAAATTTGCCGAAGGCGCTGTTAACCTTCATTATTTATACATAGCGGGAGGGCTGGTACTGATAGCCATAGGCCTGAATACCCTTTTTGGCAAACTGCCCAAACATACCAACGAAGGGCAGGGGCACACCGGCTACCGCAAAGTTTTCATGAAAGGGTTTATGATTAACAGCACCAACCCCAATGTGTTTTTCTTTTGGTTCGGGGCGGTTATGCTGGCGGTAAAAACTTACCACAACAACACGGCACAGGTATTAACCCACTTTGGCGTGGCACTGAGCATTGTATTCAGCACCGACTTTTTAAAAGGCTATGCGGCATCGCTGCTAAAGCCCTACATTACCGAAAACCTCATGTTCATCCTTAGCCGCTTTTCGGGCTTGGTTATTATCTTCTTTGGTGTTAAGCTCATGTTGTTCCATTAAAGCACCGATCCATCGGAAAATCGTTGTGCTTTCATTACGTTTGCCGCATGCGTAAAACACTTCTTCTCCTCTCCTTTTTAGTTTCTGCCGTATGGTTACTGGATTCGTGCAGCCAATGCAACAAGGGCAACGGCAATGAGGTAGTGCTTACCGATACTTCCTCTATTCCCGAAGTGAATAAGTTAACCGAAGAGATAAAGAAGGATTCGCTAAACCCGTTTTTGTATTATAAGCGGGCTCAGGTATACGAAGCCAACAACGATTTTAAGAGTGCTGCCACCGATATGTATCTGGCGCTTTCGCTCGATTCCCTCCGGCCTGAGTTTTACACCTATGCTGCCGGTTTGTTTATGAAATCGGGAGAACCGCAACGCGGCATTGCGCTGATGAACAAAGCTATAACCACCGATAGCAGCAACTCGGTATTTTATGTAAAGGCTGCCGAACTGGCTTACGTGGACACTACCATTAAAGGCAACTACCTGCTGGCACTCGATTATCTGAACGCTGCCATTGAAAAGGATATGCAGAATGCCGACATCTACTTTTTTAAAGGCAATGTGTTTAAAGAAATGGGTGACACTGCTAAAGCCATTTCCGCTTTTCAAACCGCTACGGAGTTAAACCCTAAATATTACAATGCCTATGTGCAAATTGGCTTGCTGCTGAAAAACAAAAAGAGTAAAGAGGCAGAAAAGTATTTCGATAATGCCATTAAGGTAAGCGACAAGCCCGAAGATGCCCTGTATGCCAAAGCGAATATTCATAAGGAAGAAGGCCTGGCTTTGTATGAAAACAACAAGTTAGCTGCCAGCAATGCGCAACTGAACAAAGCCATTGAAGCCTTTAAACAGGTAATTGAGGTAAACTACCGCAATGTGGAAGCCTATATGGGCGTAGGTTTTTGTTACTATCAAATGGATTCACTGGAACAGGCATACGAGTATTACGATAAAGCCATAAAGATTGCCCCCGCTTATGCCGGTGCCTACTTTAGCAAAGGCCTTTGTGCCGAGGACTTAGGCAAAACCAAAGAAGCCATGATGCTTTACCAAAACTGCCTGAACATTGACCCCACCTTTGAACGGGCGCAAAAGCATTTGCAGGATTTGCAGAAGTAAGTTACCGGTAAATAACTCCCTTTACCGCCTTTACCACCTTTTCTACCGAAGGCAAGTAAGCCTCTACTAAGTTAGGGGCGTAGTGCATGGATGAATCGGCACCGCAAACACGCAGCACGGGAGCATCTAAGTAATCAAATGCATGGCGTTGTATTTGAAACGAAACTTCGGAAGCAATGGAAGTAAACGGCCAGCTTTCATCCACCACTACCATGCGGTTGGTTTTCTTTACCGATTCAATAAGCGTAGCCACATCCAGCGGGCGGATGGTGCGCAGGTCTATTATCTCGGCACTTATGCCATCCTTCGCCAATTCTTCGGCAGCGCCTAAGGCTACCTTCATCATTTTGTTGTAAGAAACGAGGGTTACATCGGTTCCTTCGCGCTTTACATCGGCTTTGCCTATCAATATCAGGTATTCTTCTTCGGGCACCTCGCCTAGGTCGGAATACATTTGCTCGCTTTCCATAAACATAACAGGGTCGTTATCGCGAATGGCGCTTTTCAATAGACCTTTAGCATCGTACGGATTAGAAGGCGATATAACTTTTAAGCCCGGCACCGAAGCCAGCATGTTGGTAAGCATTTGTGAGTGTTGCGCGCCCAACTGCCCCGCTGCGCCCTGCGGCCCGCGGAAAACAATGGGGTTGCCAAACTCACCGGCACTCATGGCCAGCATTTTGGCAGAACCATTCATTATTTGGTCGAAGGCGAGGATGGCAAAGTTCCAGGTCATAAACTCTACTATGGGGCGGGCACCGTTCATAGCGGCACCTACGGCAATACCGGCAAAACCCAACTCTGCAATGGGGGTATCAATTACCCTGCGCGCACCAAACTCCGCCAGCATGCTCTGGCTTACTTTATAAGC
>CAZLXD010000333.1:0-2992 GCA_964563185.1 uncultured Chitinophaga sp. | reverse complement strand
ACGTGTGCTCTTCCGATCTGGCTTCAACGAATGGAGGATTTGGCTACACAAGGTGGTTAATAGTGTTAGCCGGCAGAATTGCTTGCTGAAAGTTTTTGTTATTTAACTTCAGCAAGGGGCCTTTCTCTGTGGCTTATTATCAATTCATTCAATAGCGGATAGTTGGCAAAAAGGGTACACTCAAAGGGCTGGCTGCTTAACGGCAGTAAATCCTGCTTCAGTTCGGATAAGGCATTTATGTAGTGTAGGCGGTTTCGGCACCAAGTGTTTTTGCTTCGGTTAGCGGAGTAAACTACTCCATCTATCTCAAACCCGCCTCATAAGTTGTTGCGCTACAATCCGATGAACTGAAAGGAACTACGCTGAGAATATACGGAGCAGATGGTAATTTACAGGTGGAACACATTTTTATCTGCCAATCAAGAAAGCATTAATATAAGCACACTGCCACAGGGAGTTTACACTTAGCGTATATTCTTCAGCGAAAAATTCGAAACAGTAACCGGAAGTATTTAAATTTAGGGGTGGAACTGAAACTAAATTTCACAAAAGCTCCCCCGCCTAACAGTTTGGTGGCTTTTTATTTGTAAATCTCCCAACAGGGGGATGGTGGAGGTCTGAACATGAAATTATATTTGCATTACAATTAATAACCAAAACAAACTACCATGAAAAAGTTTTATCTGCTAAGCCTGATGCTAATGACCACTGCCTTTTTGTTTGCTAAAGACGTAAGCAAAGCCGAAGCAGAAAAAGTAGGCCGCAACTTTTACCAATTAAACACCGGCCACACCGTTGAATCTGTTTCAACAGTGAGTGAAGTTTACACCGAAAACAACGTAGGCAGAACAAGTGACGGCAAACCAGTTTACTATGTATTTAACATTAACAACTCGCAAGGTTTTGTTATTGTTTCGGGCGATGATTTGGTGCAACCCGTTTTAGGTTATAGCACCGAAGGCCCCTTTAACCCGTCCGCAGTTTCAGCCTCTACCGATAAATGGATGGACAACTACGAAAAGCAGATAGTTTATGTAAAAGAGAATGTAAGCGAAACCACGCCTGACATAACCCGCCAGTGGGCTGCTTACCTGAACGGTTACCTTCCTGAAGGAGGCGAAAGAGGGACGAATGCCGTTAACCCTTTGTGCCAGGCGAAGTGGAACCAATCTCCGTACGAAAACGGCCTTTGCCCTTTCGATAACCAATATAACCAAAGGACAGTTACAGGTTGTGTAGCTACTGCAATGGCTATTATTATGAAGTTTTGGAGCTACCCTACACAGGGAACCGGGTTCCACTCATACAACGACCAGAAGTACGGAACCCAGTCGGCCAACTTTGGCAGTGCCACTTACAACTGGGCACAAATGCCTAATGTTCTTTCATCGGCTAACAACGATGTGGCTACTATTATGTATCACTGCGGGATTTCGGTTGATATGAACTACGGTGTAGCTGCCACAGGCGGAAGCGCTGCTTATGTGGTATCGGCTCTTTCACCTATTCAGGCATGCTCGGAGTATTCATACAAAACCTATTTCGGTTACGACCCCTCTACTGTGCAGGGTGTGGTTCGCCAAAACTATTCAGATGCTAACTGGGTGGCACTGCTTAAAAACGAATTAGACAACAGCCGCCCTATGCAATATGCCGGTTTTGGCTCAGGGGGTGGGCACACCTGGGTATGCGATGGATACGACAATAACAACTTTTTTCACATGAACTGGGGTTGGGGCGGAAACAGTGACGGTTACTTTTCACTCAATAACCTGGACCCCTCTTCTTTGGGAGCAGGCGGCGGAACCGGTGGCTTTAACAACAACCAGCAGGCGGTAATTGGTATTAAGCCGCTCAATGGTGGCGGTGGCGGTGGTGGCGGTGGCGGAACAGTAAACCAGGATGGCATACAGTTGTACGCAGCTACTACAGTAAGTGCCAACCCTGTTACCGCAGGCAGTTCATTTACGGTAAATGCCACCATTGCTAATGCGGGCTCCACCAACTTTACCGGTGATTTTGCCGCGGCTATTTTTAACAGCAATGGTGTTTTTGTTGACTTTATACAGGAGTTCACCAACCAAACCGCACAGGCCGGCTACTACTACAATGTTCCGTTTACTACCAATAGTCTTGATTTGGTTCCGGGCACTTACATTATAGGTTTGTTCTACAAAAACGGCAGTAACAACTACTCGCTTATCAACCCTTCCACCTACGCTAATCCGGTTTCTGTTACCGTTACCGGTAATTACAGCGATATACAGATGTATAACAACACTAGCGTAAGTCCTTCTACTCCTGCTCAAAATCAATCGCTTACAGTTAATACCCAGATTTCCAACGCAGGTGGCAGCAACTTTAACGGCTGGCTAAGTGCCGATTTGTTTGACATGGAAGGAAACTATGTAACCACTATTGAGGAACTCTCCAACGTTTCCATGCAGGCAGGTTACTACTACAATGTGCAGTTTGTTACAAACGGCCTGAACGTGGACCCCGGAACATATTACATTGGTTTCTTCAGCTCCACCAACCAGCAAAACTGGAGCTTGGTTTACGGGCAGCAATACCCTAACCCTATACAGGTAACCATTACCGGCCAGCCACTAAGCCCCGACCAGTATGAGAACAACAACACTTCGAACGGAGCGTATGCCTTTACAGCTAACTTTAGCAGCAATACTGCCAACGTTGCCACAACCGGCTCTAACATACACGTGGGTAACGATTACGATTACTATAAAATCAATCTTCCATCTGGCACTAATTACTCCATTACTGCCCGCGTGCATGATAGCTACAACAGCGGCAACAGTAATAACTACACCAACGATGTACAATTTAGCTACGTGGTTAACGGAGGCTCACAAAGCAGCACTTACGATGATGTAATGCCGAGTGCCATTTTTGTTCAGAACGGAGGAACCGTTATCTTTTTTGTATCCGATTACTTTAGCGGCACCACCGGCACTTACCTGCTGGACCTGCA
>CAZLXD010000332.1:0-3037 GCA_964563185.1 uncultured Chitinophaga sp. | reverse complement strand
AAATGACTTTTTAAATTCCTGATAAATTTTCTCCTGCTCTTCTTTTTCAGCAGCTGCCGCAAACTTTCTTGAAAGCTCAATAAAAGGTAACAGCCACTTGTGCAGCTCATCGTGGGCTTTGCCTTTCATAGTGCAATCGGAAGTAAGCAGGTTAATGTTTGTCTTTAGATTATCGGATAGGCCTTTGTAATCTTTTGGTGCTGAAGTGGAAAATGTAACAACGTCCTGCTCCATTTGGCGTATATGCACCAGCATATTATTATCCACTTTCCATTTTTTACCCTTGTTCAGCTCTATCTTTTCATCTTCCCCATGGCGATGATTTTGCTGCTGAACAGTTGCTTTACTTTGTCCGGCTTCTTTTGTAGTAAAAGTATTGCTATAGCCCAACAAGACTAAACAGATTGCTGCTATTAGAATGGTTATAGTTCTCATTTCTCTATCATTTTTATAAGTCCGTTAAGCACATTTTTTCCATCGGCTACCAAATTGGACTTGTTGCCGGATAACTTCCATTTTAACACCACCATGCGCATACTGCCCATAATAATGGTAGTAATAGTGTCGGCCCCTAATAATTTGGCATACACCCCCTCGTTTTGCCCTCTTACAATAAGTTCGGAAATATTTTTTTGCATAAGCGACATCATTGATGAAACCTTATCGCTCAATTCTTTATTAAACTGAAATATCCCTTCCGAAAAGATTACACTTACAATGGCAGGCTTTTTTACAAATGTGTTTAGTTGCGATACAAATACTTTTTGCAAAAGCTCAGAGGGGTGCTTTTCCTTATCGGCAGTTATAAAATGAATACGCTCTTTCATTTCCAGAATAAAATAAGTAAGCAGCCCAAGTAAAATTTCATTCTTGCTTTTGAAATGGCGATACAACGCAGCTTCAGATAAATTCAAATCAGAAGCTAAGTTTTTTATAGTTAATTCCTGTATTCCGAATTTATCAATGCGTTGGGTAGCCGCTTCCATTATTTCTATTTGCCTTTCGGTAAAATCTTTATCCTTCATTGTTCAGCTTTAAATTAAAAAATGAAAAACCTAACCAAATTACAGATGCAGTCATTGCGATAGCTCCAATTAACACTAAAGCCGGAGGCAAACCTAAATACACTTCTGATAATATTCCTACTGGCATTAATAATCCAGTAAGTGCCAACCAAGAAATGGCTTTCACGTTTTGGAGCTTCTCTCCAAAATGCAATAGCAAATAGCCAATTAGTATGTTTAGAAAGGCAAACAAGTTCCCATGAACGTGAGCCAGTCTACTTTCAAAGTGCCTGCCAATACTGTATGAGTTTACCCATTCTTCTTTACCCGGAGCAAAGTCACGGAGGTAAATTAACAGAAAGCCGTAAGCCATAAAAAGCCCCATTGTCAGGAAGCCTACTGCTATGTTATTTTTGCCAGTCATTTTGTTTGTAATTTCAATGTAAGTGAGTATTCGCTTACAAATATACTCATTTTTTTAACCAAACAATTTCATTGTAAAAAAGATTTTAAAATTGTCTGTTATTATCTTTTGTGAATAGGCACCTGTTTTGTTGCTTTTACCTGATTATTGTTATGGTGCCGCTGAAAAAAACATGTAGGTATCACAATAAGGTTGTTTGTTTACAGGCAACAACAGGCTACACCACTCCCGGCACAATTTTGTAAGGCACCAGTTTGCAGTATTCATCCCAATACCTGCCGTATTTGTTGCGGCACTTGGTATCGTCCCTAAAGGCGCGGTGGGTAAGTAGTATGGTTAAGAAACTAACGTAAAAGAAAGGCGCAAAAAAGCCGAAGCCCGTGGCACAACTCCAAAAGAAAGCCGCCAGTATTTCGGGTATATAATGAAAGTGGCGGCTTATGCCCCAAAAGCCCGAAGCCAGCAATAGGTTCTTTTTCTTCTCTCCGGTTTCGGTGGTGTATTCGGCCAGAATAAGCTGAGGCTCCTTGCCCCAAATAGTAGTTTTGCCGTTGGTAGAACGCACCTTCTGGCGCTGGTAATCGGCCCAGTAGTTTATCCAAATGCTGGCAAAGCCCAGTATAAAAATAACAGCCGCCAGCACCGAGTTTAAGCCAATGGGGTGCTTTACCATAAACATAATAGGCGAGGTATACACCGAAGGCACCCACACCAAACATCCCCAGCAAATGTAAAAGCCCGCACGGTCTACCTGTATGTCCATACTCTTCATGTAGCCTTCTTCCCACACAAAAAACTTAAACAGGTAAATAAACAGCAAGGCTGCAGAAACAATAATGCTCCAATCGGCACTGCCGTATAATTCCTTTTGTGCAAAGGCGAATGATACTACGCACAAGGCCCAGCCCGTCATTCCAAAACGGCAGTTGGTAAACTGTTTTACATCCCAACCCAATATGCGGGGAAACAACTCGGTGCCCCAGTAGTAATCGAAAATAAAATTGCCAGTGTGCGAATTATCGGATGAAGAAGGGGAGAACCTGCCCTTGAAATACAGGAACAGGCAGAACACCAAAGCCGTAAAATTGAGCGCGCCCAGTATATCGCCAAAGTGGTGGTAAATAATACCGGCCGGGAACAAACCCAAACCCAGCGAGCAAATAAAGTAAACCACAAAGGTGATAAGGTAAGTGGCCAAGCCGTTATCGGTATAAATGGGTGTGTTGCCTTTGGGTGTAATGGTGCCATTGTATTTACGGCCGGGCACTACGCGCATCAGCAATAACTGAAAGGCGGCAAAAATGCCTATCATCTTCCACGCGGTAGCTGAACCGAAAAAGCGCGATAGCCATACATTGCTGAAAATCTGCAACAGGCCTTTATCGAGTATTTCATTCCATAAAGCCAGGAACGAACCGTCCAGTTCCACATTTACATGCCAGAACAACATGGCAAACGAAGGCGTAACCGTTACCAAAAACAAGGGCACTACCGTGCGCGTAAAAAAATTACTGGGGGTGGAAGACCAATCTGCCATACGTGGGTTTTACCCGCAAGAAAAGAAAAAGAAGAAATCCGATTTCGAGTTGCGTCCGCCGATCGTTCTCCC
>CAZLXD010000331.1:0-3049 GCA_964563185.1 uncultured Chitinophaga sp. | reverse complement strand
CTATTAATTATAATAAAATCCCATACCAATTCAAGAATCCCGGATAATTCAAAATAAAATGGCTGAAAAAAATTACTGGAAAGGAATAGAAGAAAAAGAACAGTTAGAAGGCTTTCGTCAGATGGCTGTAAAGGAGTTCAAAGATGAACTGCCTGTGCTGAGTTCTATTACTGAACCCATTTCAACCGGAAAGTCAAACAGAAGAGATTTTCTGAAAATGCTTGGCTTTAGTGTAACGGCTGCTGCGGTAGCTGCCAGTTGCGAAATGCCGGTGCGTAAATCTATTCCATATGTTTGGCGCCCTGAGGATATTGTTCCGGGTGTAGCTAACTACTATGCTTCGGCATTTTATCAGGGTGGCGACTATGCTGCCGTATTGGTAAAAACCCGCGAAGGCCGCCCTATTAAAGTAGAAGGCAACAAACTATCGGTTGTAACCCAAGGCGGGACTAATGCCCGCACTCAGGCTTCAGTATTAAGCCTTTATGATGGTGCCCGTTACAAAAGCCCTAAGAAAGGAAACGAAGCTATTACCTGGGAAAAAGCCGATGCCGAAATAGGAGAGAAACTGAAAGGTATTGCCGCTGCCGGTGGTAAGATTGTATTGTTCTCTAACAGCATTATTTCACCTTCCACATTATCGGTAATTGCCAGTTTTAAAGCAGTTTACCCTACTGTTGAGCACATAACATACGATGCCGTTTCTTATTCAGGAATTCTGGATGCCAACGAAAAGTCATTCGGTAAGCGAGCTATTCCTTCTTACAACTTTGCCAATGCAAAGGTAATTGTAAGCGTAGGTGCCGATTTTCTTGGAACCTGGGTTTCACCGGTAGAATTCTCTGCCGATTATGCTACCAACAGAAGAGTATCGGAAGACAAGAAGGATATGAGTCGTCACATTCAGATTGAGTCGGTTCCTACGATTACCGGTTACAAAGCTGATACCCGTGTTGCAGTAAAGCCAAGCGAAGAACTTTCTGCTTTGGTTGATTTATACAATGTTGTAGTTGGCGGAGGCTCTGCCAAGAATGCTAAAGTGGCTAAGGCTGCAGAGGAATTAAAAGCTGCCGGTGCAGGAAATGCGCTGGTTGTGGCCGGTTCTAACGATGCAAATGCACAACTGCTGGTAAATGCCATTAACAATGCATTAAGCAGCTACGGAAGCACTATAAGTTGGGAAAGAACTTACAACACTAAACAGGGTTCCGACAAAGGGTTGACTTCTTTGGTAGAAGGACTGAATGGAGGAAGCGTAAAGGCCGTATTGTTCTTCGAAAGCAACCCGGTGTTTACTTCTCCTGTTAAAGGATTTACCGAGGCCTTGAAAAAGGCGGAACTCTCTGTTTCATTTGCCAACCGCTTAGATGAAACATCAGTTGCCTGCCAGTATGTGTGCCCCGATAACCACTGGTTGGAAAGCTGGAATGATGCCGAGCCTAAAACAGGAGTATTCAATACCACTCAACCGGCTATATCAAAATTATTCGACACCCGCCCGTTTGCCGAAACCCTGTTGAAGTGGTCCGGCAAAGAGGGTTCTTACTATGAATTTATTCAGAAATACTGGGAGGCTAATCTGTATGGCAAGCAAAGCAGATACAGCGGCTTTTGGGCGTTTTGGGATAACACCGTGCATGATGGCGAATTTGTAGCCCCTGCTACAGGCAGTGCTGCATATAACAGTGCCGGTGCAGCCGATGCTGTAGCTGCTGTTTCTTCAGCCGCTTCTTCATTCGGAGATGTGCAGGTGAAGTTCTACGAATCAATTGCTGTGGGCGATGGTTCGTGGGCCGATAACCCATGGTTACAGGAATTACCTGATTCTGTATCGAAGGTTACTTGGGGTAACTACATTATTGCCAACCCTACCTGGATGGTTAAGAATGGTTACAACATTGACCCTGATTTTAAAGAGAAATTATACGCAGTAGCTCAGTTAACTGTAAACGGACAGTCGGTAGAACTTCCTGTTGTGGGAGTTCCGGGAACACCTGCTGGTGTGTTTGGTGTAGCAGTAGGTTACGGCCGCACAGCAGTTGCCCATGATGAGTTGAAAGTGGGCAAGAACGTTTTCCAGTTATTTGGCAAAGCGGGAGATAATTTTACTGAAATTGCCAAGGCTACCGTAACAAAAACAGATAAGACGGAAAAAGTAGCCATTACTCAAACACACTTCAATATTACTATGAAGGATTTGGGTGGTGTAAAAACCCGCAAGGTGGTAAAGGAAACTACTTTGAAAGAATATGTAAAGAGTTTAGACGAGAAAAAGAGATACAGTGCAGGTAACGAAGACCGTGAGCATATCATGGAAGAACTTGTTACACTTTATTACGAGCACGACCGTCCGGGCCCACAATGGACTATGGTGGTTGACCTGAACACTTGTACCGGTTGTGGTGCCTGTGTTGTAGCTTGCAACGCTGAAAATAACGTTCCGGTAGTAGGTAAAGATCAAGTGATACGTGCCCGGGAAATGCACTGGATGCGTATTGACCGTTACTACACAGGTGAAGTAGATAATCCGGATGTGGTGTTCCAGCCGCTTATCTGCCAGCACTGCGATAACGCTCCTTGCGAGAACGTTTGTCCGGTAGCCGCTACTAACCACAGCAGTGAAGGTATCAACCAAATGGCTTACAACCGTTGCATAGGAACCCGTTACTGCGCTAACAACTGTCCTTATAAAGTAAGGAGATTCAACTGGTACGATTATCAGCAGGCCGATGCTTTCGATAAGCAATATGGAACCGGTAACGACCAGAATGTAGCGTCAGAAACACTGGGCTTACACGAACCACTTTCCCGCATGGTGTTGAACCCGGATGTAACAGTTCGCTCACGCGGAGTAATGGAAAAATGTTCTTTCTGTGTTCAGCGTTTGCAGGGAGCTAAACTGGAGGCTAAGAAAGAAGGCCGTCCGTTAGCTGATGGAGATGCTACAACAGCCTGCCAGACAGCCTGCCCTACCAATGCGATTGCTTTCGGTGACCGCCACGCCGGGAAGCCGTGGAAGGACGCGACGCGCGCGGCGCTCGAGGCGATG
>CAZLXD010000330.1:0-3067 GCA_964563185.1 uncultured Chitinophaga sp. | reverse complement strand
GTTATCAGCGTTGTAGTGCCGGGTAATCCGTAGTTAAACCACACCGCGGGGCGGCTTTGCCGCCCCGCTTTTTTAAAACATAAACCCCGGTAGCCGAAAAGGGGATTTAGAGTAGGCAGAAAAACCAAGCACATGAAACTTAAAAACTACCTGATTGCCCTAATGGCACTTTTTACAACAATGCTCAATGCTCAAAGTTCTTTTTTAGACCCTTCCTTTTCAGGCGGGGTGGTATTAACCAGTTTTGGTTTTCAAAGTAATGGCGCACGTGATGTGGCCATTCAATCGGATGGCAAAATTATAGTGGTCGGGGCACAAGGCACCTATCACACATTAATACGTTACAATACAAATGGTAAAAAAGATAGCACATTCGGTGGAACGGGAATTGTAAAAACTATATTCTCTGTTGGTAATGGCGGGGGCTATTCCAAGTTAGTAATACAACCCGATGGCAAACTTTTAGTAGCGGGAGGAATGAGTTATTCCACACCTAACAATCCGCGGTTATTATTGGCGCGGTATCATTCCAACGGTACACTCGACAGTACTTTTGGCACCGATGGTGCGGCTTTGCATTTTTCAGGGCAGGCAGTTAATGGTTTCACACAACTATCTGACGGGAAAATTTTGGTATGCACAGACTGGGGGAATAATTACTGTGTTCAAAAATTTACGGCTACCGGTGCCATTGACAGCACCTTTGGGGTTAACGGTAAAACCCTTGCCAAACCCAGCAACAGCAACGATAATACACCAAGATGTATGGCCGTACAAGCCGATGGCAAAATTGTAGTTGGCGGTGGTTTTACCGGTAGCTCAATTACACATGGCGATGTTGGGCTGATAAGGTTTAATACCAACGGCTCTGTTGATAGCACCTTTGGCACTAATGGGGTAGTTACGTTAGATATTGATTCAGTAAACAATATTGTAATTGAATTAGCCATACAACCCGATGGTAAAATTATTGCCGGTGGTTATTTTCAGGGTATATACACGGGTGTATTGGGAACAGATTTCGCGCTTCTTCGCTTCAATTCAAACGGAACACGCGATATGGCTTTTGGAACAAATGGCAAAACAACTTACAATTTAATTAGCGATAGTGTTACTCTTACAAGAGGCACTTTTACCGACATGCTTTTACAGCCCGATGGAAAAATAATTGCTGGAGGCCAAAATGAGAGCGACTTTATGCTACTGCGCTACAATAGCAATGGCACATTCGATAATACATTTGGAAATGGGGGACTCATGGTAGGCAGTATGGGGCCTGCTAATACAGACTATTTACGAGGAATGGCTTTACAAACCGATGGAAAAATAGTAGCTACCGGCATAACCAATGATGGTTTTTCGTTTCAATTTGCCACTGCCAGGTTTCTGCCTATAGCAGGTTCTGTTGGGGTTCTTGATTTTACTGATTCAAGTATTGACTTACTTATCTACCCTAACCCCGTGCGCGATAATGCCACCCTGCAATACACTTTACTAAATCAGGAAAATATTAACGTTAGTCTTTTAAATGCAAACGGGCAGTTAGTGCAAAGCATTTTAAACGAAACCCAAAATGCCGGAGAGCACACATTAAAAATAGACCTGAACCCCACCTTACCGGCAGGCAACTATTTTGTAGTGGTAAGCAATGGCAATTCAAAAAGCACCATACAATTGGTTAAGCTATAAAACCAACACACCGCGGGGCGGCTTTGCCGCCCCGCTTTTTTTTGAATTATTAAACCCAATTCTATTTTTAAAACCAAACAACCGGAAACTAAAATGAAGAAATTATTACTGCCAGTGCTTTTCTTAAGCCAAATATTAGCGGCTCAGGATTTTTCAATTAAAACTATAGATATACCCGATAAGTTAGTAAAAACCACCGACCCCGACCCACGTACGAAAATATCGCCTTATGTTCTTTTAGGCGAAAATGACAAAGGTAACCTTGTGCTATATGACATGACAGAATTCAACGGGGTGCCCGGAAAATCTACTTTGGAATATTTAAGAACTGCCAACCACCATTACATTATATCCAGGCAAGAGAACAACAAAACAGAAAAGGCGGTTACTTATTTTACTGAACTGACAAGCGAAGGCCGTATTGCAGGCAAAGCGGTTGAAATAGAACAGCACAATTACAAGGAACCTCCCGGCTATAAGGTTTACACTATGGGCTCTAATAAAGACCTTAACGGATTGTTTGTTAGCGATGATACCACTAAACTGGCACTCATTACCTATAATACCTTTGATGATGAAAAGGGAAATGACAAGTTTAACGTAACCGTTTTTGACGAAAACCTTAAGCAGCTATGGAAGAAAGAAGTAACCTTAGATGTAGAAGATAAAATCAATAGGATATTCGATTGTAAGGTAACAAACAACGGTGGCCTTATATTAGTTTCGGAAGTTGAACGCCAAGGCAAGTTTGATAAAAAGAACCAGTCTGCTTGGTTTTTAAAAATTTGGGCAATAACAACAGGTGGAACAGTGCATGGCACTGAAATTGATTTAGGGGCAAAGGTTGTACCATCGGATTATGAAATTGCTGAGATTGATAACAACACAATGCTAATGGCAGGCATCTATCATGCATATACTCAACTTGAGCGCTATTCTGACTTTCAATACTCACCAATGTTGGGAACATTCAGTGTAAAAATTGCTATTAACTCAGGTGCGTTATCTGTAAAACACCAACCGTTTGCCGAGCCTACTAAAGCTACTCTATCTAAAAAAATCAACAGTGGTAACTCAACACGTAACCCTCTATGGTATGTTACGCCCATTGGCGTATTTAAATCTAAAAAAGGCGAAATAGTTTTGGTGGCTTCAACACTACAGGCCTATAGGTTGTTTTTCCTGTTTAACGACAATTTTGATGTAAAAAAGGAAACACTTGCTGAAAATAAATTCCGGTACAACTCAGGCAGTAGCGGCACTTTTATATGGAATACGGGCGACAATCTTATTCTAATATACAACCACGACCAACCCGAATATGGCTGTACAGCATTGGTCATGGATTTTCAAGGCAACGAGATTAAAAAGAGCGAAA
>CAZLXD010000329.1:0-3073 GCA_964563185.1 uncultured Chitinophaga sp. | reverse complement strand
TCTTTAAAGTCATCGGCTGTAAAGGTGTAGTCGCCATCATCTTCGGCCAGTATAAAGTTGGTGGCGTAGTTTATACGCGTACTCCTATCAGGCAAGCCTTGGTTGTTTAGTTCGTATTGGTTCTCCACACGTATTATTACGCCTTTGCTGTTGTTGGCATCGGCTGTCCATTTCAGGTAACGGCCGCTGTTGCGGGTAATAGCCGGGCGGCCGTTGTATAGTTGTCCGTTATCGCTAAAAACAACATTCAGTTTTTGGGGTATGTATAAGGCTGTTTGTTGCAAGGTGTAGTCGGAGCTTTCGGAACCCTGAATGGAGAAGTTAACAGTAGTGCCGTATAAGCCTAAGAAAGTATTTTCCAGTTCGGAAAAATCGCGCACGATGTATGCGTTGTGCGTTTCAATAGGCAATGGGTAGTTATTGATTTTTACCTGCCCAACGTTTTCGTAAACTCTGATGGTAGTATAGCTTGCCAAAGATTTTTGCAAAAGGTGGCATAGCAGTGCCACGTGGTGGACGATTGGTTTTGGTATGGGCGCGATGCTTTAAAACTGATTACCCGTGGGTATATTCAAAAAGCAGGTCGTAGGTTTCGGCACGGCTGCTGCTTAACTCTGACCTGAAGTTTTGTTTGCCGGAAGCAGCACCTATAATGTTGTTCTGCGGTATTTCCTTTTTGCAGGAGGAAGAAATACTGAATAAACCCAAAAAGAGAAAAGCAATATGCCGCATGGTTTACCGCCCGTTTTGTTTTATGCTGTATAAAGTAAGCTAAAGTTAGGCTTTACTGCCCTTATATTTTATTTGTTGGCACGAGCAAGACGCTCGCAAGTAGGGAACTGATTTACAAAATAAGCGAACAAGAACGGATGATTGCCGAACTAGTGCTGATAAAAGCCGAACTAGAAAGGATAATGACCGAACATTTTCGCGATAAAAGCCAAGCAAAACCCCCAAAATATGGAGATTTGCCTTGCTAAGTACTTGGTTATCAACTAGGGTTCGAATTTTCTTCTTCACCACCACCGCCCTGCCCTTCAAACAGCGGGCTTAGGGCCTCTATTACGGTATAGGCACCGGGGGAGGTGCATAATGGGACTTGGGTTTTGATGCTTTTGACGCAACGTTGGGTAAAGAAAAAAAGCCCCGCTTCTTTTGCAGGTCCCCGTTTTAAAAATTCTTTTACTTTGGAATTCCTAAAATTTCTAATACATTGAAAACAAGCTATTACTTTTTGTTAGCAGCTTTGCTGCTTTTGCTTCAACCTTCAGTTTTTTCGCAAGACCGATGTGGTAGTATGAGCTACCTTCAGCAGCAGTTACAACACAATCCGCTGCTACAGCAAAGTTTAGATGCTATTGAGCAACACACCCAGCAATATGCTAACAATCCCGATGGAGGACAACGTGCTGTAGTTACCATACCTGTGGTGGTGCATGTGGTGTATAATACCACCGCACAGAATGTGAGCGACCAACAGATACAGTCGCAGATTAACCAGTTGAATCTTGACTTCCGCAAACTAAATTCCGACTGGACCAGCACCCCTTCCATATTCCAGAGTATGGTGGCAGACTATGAAATAGAATTTTGCCTGGCCAGTCGCGATCCAAACGGCAACCCAACTACCGGAATTGTAAGAAGGCAAACCAGCACTACATCTTTCTCCACTAACGATAATGTGAAGTATACAGCCAACGGAGGCAGCAATGCATGGCCACGTGATTCTTACCTAAATATTTGGGTATGCAATTTGGGAAGCAGCCTTTTGGGTTATGCCCAGTTTCCGGGCGGCACAGCCGCCACCGATGGAGTAGTAATTAACTATACAGCTTTCGGCACCACCGGTACCGCCACATCTCCTTTTAATGTGGGAAGAACCGCCACCCATGAAATAGGGCACTGGCTGAACCTGCGGCATATTTGGGGCGATGCCACCTGTGGTAACGATCAGGTAAACGACACCCCTCTTCACAATACATCCAATAATGGTTGTCCATCATACCCACATTACAGCACCTGCACCGGAACACCGGTTGAAATGACCATGAACTACATGGATTACACCTACGATGCCTGTATGTATATGTTTACCAATGGACAGAAAGCACGAAGCAGTGCCCTGTTTGCCACAGGCGGTAGCCGGGCTGCGCTGCTCAATTCGTTGGGCTGCGCGGCAATAAACACAGCCCCTACTGCCAACTTTACCTCCGATAAAACAACTTCATGTACCGGAATGGTTCAGTTTACCGACCAGAGTACAGGAGGTGCAACTTCGTGGTTGTGGAACTTTGGTGACGGCACTACTTCTACCCAGCAAAACCCATTGCATACCTATACCACTAACGGCACTTACACCGTTACGCTTACAGCCACTAATGGCAATGGTTCCGATGGTGAAATAAAAACCAACTACATTAATATCAACAAGCCTTCGGCACCCGCGGTTACTAATGGAAGCCGTTGCGGAACAGGAACTGTTACACTTTCATCTTCTTCAAGCAATACTATCAATTGGTATGCTACTGCCGCTTCCACTACCGCACTCGGAACCGGGGCATCTTTTACTACTCCAAGCATTTCTACTACCACTACTTACTATGCCGAGGCATCGGTACCCGGTGCCACCTATACTGCAGGCCCGGCAAATAACTCTATTGGCGGAGGGGGCTATCTGAATTCTTCCTGGTATACCATTTTTAACGTGTTGCAGCCCTGCACGCTTCAGTCAGTTTATGTGTATGCCAACGGTTCGGGCAACCGCACCTTTGAATTGCAAAACAGCGGAGGAACTGTTGTTTCCACGCTTACAGTAAATGTGCCTTCAGGCGGCAGTACCGTTACTCTTAACTTTCCACTTAGTGTAGGAACAGGATACCGGCTTGGCCTGCCCAGCAATACCACTATTAACCTTTATAGAAATAACGCTGGGGCCTCCTATCCCTACAACGATGCAGGAGGATATGTAAGCATAACGGGCAATAACGCGGGCTCCAGTACCACGGCCTATTTCTACTACTGTTACAATTGGACTATCAAAGCCGCAGATTGTGTTTCGGAACGAACAGCGGCT
>CAZLXD010000328.1:0-3075 GCA_964563185.1 uncultured Chitinophaga sp. | reverse complement strand
ACCATTGGCAGAACTCTACAAATGATTTTTAGAACTCTACGAATCGTTCATAGAATGTTAAAAAACAACCATTACACGCTAATTCTCATGTATATAAGTTGTTGTACGCAATTTTTATACTTCAAAGAACATTCAAATACCAAAAAAGGGCTTGCAGAATCACTTGCCGGCAAACCAACTACCAAGCAAGGGGGGCAATGTAATTCTGCAAGAGGCATAAGCCCGAGCCATAACTGTAAAGAACCCCTTTTAACCCCAACGGTACAACCGTTATGTGTTTCGGTAACAAGGTTAGTTTATGCATTTGGGCTTATAAAAGACAAATTAGGCCCGTTTTTACATTTTGCAGAACGGTTATTGGGGGTAAATAGACAGGTGTAATAGTTATGTAACCCTTTGTGGTATTGGGTTTTGGCTGTTTTTGTGGCAGGGGGCTTTTTTTACATTTTCGGGGTTATTTTTTTTACATTTGTTGGCACAGGGCATTTGCCGGGCACCTGTAAGGTTTCGGCATACACCCCGCATTAGTTCACATAATTTACGCACTATGCATCTTTCAAAACTGGTTGGCAAACTGCAAACCCTTGATACCCCCGCTATGATGCGGTTAAAAGATTATGTGCAGTCGCCCTACTTTAAAGTACCCAAGCGTGCTGTTACATTGTTTAACTACCTGTACGAACTACACCCCCGCTTTACCGAGCGCAAAGTAAACCCCGAAAGCATAGGTGCCATTGCCGAAAACCTGAACACCCTAAGCAAGCAAAATGTAGCCGGCTCCGAGTTGCTGGAGGCCATTTACGCCTTCTTTGCCCAAGAGTCGCTGCAACGCAACGAAACCGAACTGCTGCGCCATACGCTCAGCGAGTTAAAGGAGCGCCATTACTTTGACGAGTTTGATAAGCTGAATGAAAAAGCCCTTAAAGAACTGAACGAAAACCCCGAACAGGACGTTAATACTTTTTTTAAGCGCCACCTGCTTACCGAACTTTCCCTTAACGGTTTCGATGCCAAACTAAAACGCACCAACCGCAACGACCTGGCCCCTGTACTAAAAACACTCGATGAGTTTTATGCCCTTAAAAAGCTGCGTTACCTGTGCGAATTACTTGAACGGCAGCGCATACTGGGCACCCCTCAGCAGCAAAAGGCCGATGTTTTTACCCTGCTCCATATCCTAAAGCCTTACAACAACGAACAGCACCCTTATGTGTACCTGTTCGCGCACGTGTACCTTATGCTTAGTGCCGATAGCTACGAAGAAAGCACCGGGCCATACAACGTAATTAAAGCCTACACCGAAGCACACTCCGAAGGCGTACTTTCCGATAGTATATCAGAAAGTATGGGCTACTGCATGAACCGCTGCCTGCGGTGGTTTAACCGCGGCTACGAACAGGCAACCGATGAGTACCTGTGGTGGATTGACCTGCGCATGAAGAAAAACCTGCTGCTCGAAAACGGAAAAATACTTCCGGTTACATTCCGAAACATCATCAGTATTGCCGCTATCAGCAAAAACAATCCTGAATGGATGGAGCGGTTTATTCAACGCTACGAAGAAACCCTTCCGCCTGCCTACCGCGAGGCCAATGTGGCCTTTGGTTTAGGCCTGTTTAACTACAAGCGGGGCAAGTACAAAGAAGCTATCCGCCACTTAATGGTGGCCCAGGCCGGTGAGGAAATCAATTTCAACTGTGTTATCAGGCGCTGGCAGTTTATGTGCCTTTACCAGTTCGACAGTCAGGATACCGATACCCTCACGAACCACCTTCTTTCCTTCGAAAAGTACCTTCAGCGCCATACCAAACACATTACTTCCATAAAGCATGTGTTTGATAAGTTCATCCACTACGGCCAAATACTGGTGCAAAGCTCATCGGGCGAGCTAGGTGAAACCCTCTTACTCACCCTGCAGGGCGAAGTATACTTTCCCGGCAAACACTGGCTGTTACAGCAACTTGGCAATAAGGCTCCCAAAGCACGCACCAAATCGGTACGGGCTTAAGGCAGATACTTTTCGGTTTATTCTACGGTAATTACAGTAGCGTACGAAGTTTTAGTAGTCTCTACTCTGGCTATGTACAAGCCTGCAGGCAGGTCGCCCAGGTAGGTTTCACAGTAGTAACCGTATCCGCACATTTCGGTTTGAACTATCTGGCGCAGGTTGTTCAAAAGAACAATTTTTACAATGGGTCCGTCCTGTTCCTGCGATGATGCTCTTAAAACATCGTCCTCAATAAATATATTGATAATACGCTTTTCAGCGCTCTCCTTTGCTGTTGTTTCGCTTACAGGCAACAGCATACCCAGTGCCATAAGGCACATTACAAAAACTTTTTTCATACGTGTTTTTTTTTGCCTGTGGTTATTCCAAAGGCGGTTAAAAAAAATTGATAGCGGCTTCAGGGGGCAGTATCGTGTCCTTTATACTGCCATAAGGCCGTTTCGGTTACAAGGGTATAAAGCGGGCTATGTGCGGGCAAAGACAAATTTTGCCGTGTTTTACACTGGCGGAGCCACCGGACGAAAGGTTTTTTTGTAGTTAAATAGCCTAAAACCCACGCCAGGCTTGCGTTTTAGGTGGCTAAGGCAAAGTGCGGCATTTTATATTTTACAGGCAGGTTAACGGCAAACACATTGTTGTTTTGCTTAACTGTTATCAATAAATACCGGTAAAAAATCTTTTAATACATTGCGGTATGAAGCAGGCTGTTCATAGTATTTTACTGCCGGTGTTGCTGCTAACCATTGCAGGTTTGGTTTTTAAACTTATGCACTGGCGCGGTGCCAATGTTATGCTTATAACCGGCTTAAGTTCGCTGGCAGTTTGCCACCTGGCTATGGCCGCCTTAGGCCAAGGCCTAACCGAAAAAGTAAAGCGCATAGCTATAGCCATGTTTGCAGCAGGTTTTCTTTTTCGCTTACTGCACTGGCCGGGTGCGCAAAGCATACTTATAGCCGCCCTGGCAGCCGCCATAGTTGCTATGCTGCTGTTGCTGAAAGAAAGGAAGGAATAAGGTTATCCGAAAATCTCCATCTTCTTTTTACACCGCTCCATAGAATCTTTAGCGG
>CAZLXD010000327.1:0-3097 GCA_964563185.1 uncultured Chitinophaga sp. | reverse complement strand
GTTGAACACCGTCTACAATAATGGTAGCATTGGTATAAGTTAGATACAACTCAAATGAATGGTTGGTACCTTGATTCCAACCCGCGCTGCCAAAATTGTTCTGCATTACCGTAAACTCCGGAGTGTTCTGGTGGTTCCAAAAGGTAGTGTTGTACATACCTGCAGGTATCACTCCTTTTACTTTGTTCAGTGACATTCCACTGGAAGCCCCTCCTTGCTGCTCCTGTTTCCAATCATACAGCCAGCAATCAAAGGTATCTGAAGCCCCCATAGGTTTTACATAACTAAACACAAAACCCATAAAGTCATCATCACTGTCGGTAGTTCTGAAATTTCCGGTGATGTGAACATTCATAAGGTCGAAGGGAGAAAGAAAAAATGTGGGATTACCATTAACTCCCTGATGCACCTGGGTACCTCCTAACTGAGGGTTCCAGCTTCCATTAGCCGGGTGCCCCCCCTGCACCCAGTTATTGAAGTTTACGTTAGTGATGCACTGCGCAAAAGCATTAAAAGTTAGCAATGCAAGTAAAGGAAGAAGGAGTAGAGTCTTTTTCATTTAGCCAGGGTTAAAATCGGAGTCGTCCGCCAAAATACAAATTAGGACAAAGCAAAGAGCGAAATTACAGCCAGGGAGTTGCTTACTGTGGAAAACCAATGTGGATAGCCTTTACGATTTCTTAACTGTATTGGATTTTGCAGCCAAACAATAACTCCTTTCAAATAGCTTTATACTTGTGAATTACTAAATAACTGAACATATACATGAACCAGATAACTATCCTTTGGGCAGACGATGAAATTGATTTACTGAAACCATCCATTATGTTTTTAGAAAACAAAGGGTATAAGGTAATACCTGTTACTAATGGAAAAGACGCAATTGACAGAGTAGCACAAAAGGGAGTGGATGTTGTTTTTTTAGATGAAAGCATGCCCGGCCTTACCGGTTTGGAAACGCTACAGCGGATAAAAGAGATTGACTATCACGTGCCGGTGGTAATGATTACTAAGAATGAGGAAGAGAACCTGATGGAAGAAGCCATTGGTTCACAAATTGCCGATTACCTCATAAAGCCTGTAAAGCCTCAGCAGATTCTTTCTACCCTCAAAAAAATAATTGACAACGAACGCCTGGTCTCAGAAAAAACAACATCCTCCTACCAGCAGGAGTTTCAAAAGCTGTTTATGACTATTCAGGACAATCTGGATTACAAACAGTGGGTAGAGTTGTACCGCAAACTCATATACTGGGAAATTGAACTGGACCGTAGCGAAAGTGCCATGAAAGAGGTGTACAACACACAAAAGGAAGAAGCCAACCGGGAGTTCAACAAGTTTGTGATTAAGAACTATAAGACCTGGGTAAACAGCGAGCCTGGCAAAGATGCTCCTGTTATGAGCCACTCACTCCTAAAAAACAAACTATTACCACTGCTTAAAGATGACAAGCCCACTTTTCTTATTCTGATTGATAACCTCCGCTACGACCAATGGAAATCCATACAGCCGCTGGTAATGGATAACTTTAGAGTGGATGAAGAAGATACATTCTTTGCCATTCTGCCTACCGCTACACAGTATAGTCGCAATGCCATTTTTGCGGGAATGACCCCACTGGAAATCTCTAAGAAGTTCCCCGATATGTGGAAAAATGACGATGACGAAGGCGGTAAGAATATGCACGAGGCTGATTTTCTGAAGGATTTTATTGACCGTACTTTCCACGGAGCCATTAAACACCAGTATGTAAAAATTACCAACCACCGCGATGGCAGTTTGCTGGAGAACAACATCAGCAACTATATGAATAACAAACTCACCGTTATCGTTTATAACTTTGTGGATATGCTGAGCCATGCCCGTACTGAAATGGAAGTGCTGAAAGAACTGGCCAGCGATGAGGCAGCTTATCGCTCACTTTCGGTTTCGTGGTTCGACCACTCTCCATTGCAAAATGCGCTAAAGAAACTGGCAGATAAAAACGTTAATATTCTACTTACCACCGACCACGGAACAGTGCGTGTGCAGGACCCTTCGCGCTGTGTAGGTGACCGCGAGACCACTACTAACATCCGGTATAAAACAGGTAAAAACCTGAATTACGAAGACCGCGATGTATATGCCGTACGCGAACCGGAACAAATAGGGCTGCCTAAATCGCGCCTCAGTTCTACCTACATTTTTGCCAAAGAAGATAAATACCTGGTTTACCCTAATAACTATAATCACTTTGTAAACTATTACAAAAACACCTTTCAGCATGGGGGCATTTCGTTGGAAGAAATGATAGTGCCGGTAGTAAGGTTAAGCCCTAAGTAAATGGCTAACTGCCAACCTTTGCTAAAATCATCAGTTATGTTGATTACTCTCACCCCGCCAATTATGCAGGGTGATTATTTTCGCCCACTCTTAATGAAAGAAATATGAGCAACGAAGTAGAAAAAGTTCACTGTTTGATTATTGGCTCAGGCCCTGCGGGATATACAGCCGCTATTTATGCCGCCCGCGCCAACCTTAAACCATTAATGTATACCGGCCTTTTACAAGGCGGACAGTTAATGAATACAACAGAAGTAGAAAACTATCCGGGTTACCCAACGGGAATACTTGGCCCTGAAATGATGGAAGATTTTAAAAAGCAGGCGGAGCGTTTTGGAACAGACATACGCTTTGGCATGGCTACTAAAGTTGACTTTTCAGTATCGCCTAAAAAGGTGTGGATTGATGATACCAAAATGATAGAAGCAGATGCGGTTATCCTCGCTACCGGTGCCGAAGCCAAGTGGCTGGGCATACCCAGCGAAAAAAGACTGAATGGTTCGGGGGTAAGTGCCTGTGCCGTGTGCGATGGTTTCTTTTATAAAAACTCGGAAGTAGCCATTGTAGGAGCCGGTGACACCGCCTGCGAAGAAGCTATTTACTTATCGAAACTCTGCACCACCGTTCATATGTTCATTCGCAGAGATGAAATGCGTGCTTCAAAAATTATGCAGGAGCGCGTTATTAATACACCAAACATTAAAGTATACTGGAATACCGAAACCGATGAGATACTTGGCGACACTGTGGTAGAGGCCGTTCGGATTAAAAACAA
>CAZLXD010000326.1:0-3100 GCA_964563185.1 uncultured Chitinophaga sp. | reverse complement strand
TAAACAAAAATTTTGCCTTGCACAACGTAAACAAGTTTTTTCCGGTATATGTAACGTATAACATGGTAGGCCACAAACTGTTCGAGTTTTCACCTACCCGCCAGTTTAAAGGACACAGTTCGAAGAAGGTTAAGTAAGCATTAGAATTAAAAGGAAAGTAAAAAGGAAATACAATGGAAGCAGTTGCGAAACTCAGAAACAATCCTACCAGTACCCGTAAAATGCGTTTGGTAGCAGACCTGGTACGCGGTAAAGGAGCTTACGAAGCACTTACCATACTTAAATACAGCAAGCAGGAGGCCTCGAACAAGTTAGAGAAGCTTTTGAAGAGTGCTATTAAGAACTGGGAACTGAAGAACGACCAGCGCCCTGAGGACAACGATTTGTACGTAAAGGAAATATTTGTGGATGCAGGCACTATGCTGAAGCGTTTTTTACCGGCCCCGCAAGGACGTGCTTACCGCTTACGCAAGCGCAGCAACCATGTAACTATTAAGGTTGACAGCCGCAATAAGGTTGCTGCACCAGTTGCAGAAGTAGCTGAAGAAGCATAGTTTGTTGAAGAACTAACTTAACATGAAAAGCCCCGCAAATGCGGGGCTTTTTGTTTACAGGGTAGTTAAGCGGAAGTCGAGAGTGGAGATGGTGCCGGTAAGTACCTGGAAGGGCTGCTCGAGGGTATTGTAGCCCGCAGCGGTGCAGCGGACGGTGTAGTTGCCCGCAGGTACCCCGGTAATGCGGTAAACGCCTTCTTCATCGGGTACTCCGGTATCGCCCGTTTGAACTATAAGAACGGTGGCACCTGCTACCGGTTGTTGGGTGCTTAAATCCAGTACTGTACCGCGTATGCCTGCAATGCCCGCGCCACGGATGATGTAGAGTACGTTGTTCCATATAAACTGGTCGCGCCTGGCATCGTCTGTTTTAAAAGTACGCTGTCCATCTTTACATATCTCGATGATTTTATCGTAAAGGGCATTGGCGGCAGTGAGTTTTTCGGAGGAAGCAATGCGGGCCTGTTCGATGGCATCCTGATAAGGGTTGAGTTCATTATTGAAGTTTAATGCCAGTGTATCGAAGTCGGCACTGAAGGCGGGTGGCATGTTATCGTCAGCCAGAAGTTCGGCTGAGTTGGCGGTGATAAATGCTTTGGCGCTGGTGATGAGGCTTTGGACGCTTTCCCAATCGTGGTTGGCGGCCGGTTCGTAGTAGTTTTGCCCGGCTGCTTCGAGGGCAGGGCGGAGAAGTTCGCCCTGAAAGGCAACGGCAGCCGCGATGTTGCTTTTGAGGTCCTGCCACTTGTTAAGGACCGCAGTTGCTTTTTCGGTAAGTTTTATTTTGAGGATGCTGATGTAGGCCTCGCGGGTGTCTTCATCGGGCATGGCTTCGACTACGCCTACCTGTGCCAGCAGTGCAGAGAAGTAGGCGGCATTGTATTTTACTTTTTTGGTGCCGATGAAGGTGATTTCGCGGATGGCTGCACGGGTAACCATGCGTGCGCCACTGAAGAACTCGGAGTAGGCGCAGTTGAATTTTGAAGTTGCCATAGTGGTATGTTTTAACTGTTAGGAAAAAACGGAGAGTTGCTGCATGGCGGTGTTTTATTGTTTGGCTGTTTAGCTGTTTGGTTGTTTGATGTTTTAATAACGGAAAGTGAAAAGCAGTAGTATGTGGCTTAATGTTTTTTTGCAATTGAGGGAGGAATACGGATAATGGGAAAGGATATGAAATTAATGCCGGGAGGCAGGAAATGCAGGCCGAAGGAACCGAGAATCGGGGAAGGCTGTAATTGGATATGGCTTGCCTGTAAAGGGGTATGGCCAGACGGTAGAAGAAAACGGGCGGACGGTAAGCGGATGTGGGGAGACTGTAAAAGAATACCGGCAGACGGTAACAGGATATGGCCGGACTGTAGAAGTATATGGCCTGAGGGTAAAGGGGAATGGGTGGACGGTAGGAGCATATTGCCTGCCTGTAAATGAATACGGACGGACGGTAATGGAAAACTGCCTGCCTGTAGAAGAAAACTGTTTAACTGTAGTGGCTTATGGGCGGGTTGTGAAACCTCACCCCTCTGCCGTTGGCATCTCCCCTCTCCTAAAGGAGATGGGAGAACTGTATGGGCACGGCCGGTAGTAGATGGCAAGGGGCAAACGTGAAAGGTGAAAGGGCAAAAGGCAAAGAGCAAAATGCAAGGAGCAAAAGGTGAAAGGGGAAAGAGCAGCGGCAGGAGGCAGGGAGAAGGGTTGCACGAAAAGCTGAGGGCGCTGAGGAATGCAAAGGGCAATAGCGGCAGTAGGCAGTAAGCAGGAATAAGGAGTATAGCGCAATAGGTAAAAGCAGCAGCGGCAGTAGGCAGGCGTGGAATGAATGTAAAATATAAGTTTGGGTTGTTGGTGAAGCCCGCCTGAGCGGACGGGCGGGCATTGGCAGAGTTGAAGCTATGACCCCCGCGGCCAAGTGGGAGTGTATTGTATTTTTAAGGGCTTTTTTATACTTGATATAGGAAATAGCTATATTTATTCCAAACATGTTTTGCCTGACATGCAAACAAATGAAAGAAATATAACAACCACTGCAGATAGTGCAACACAGTTGCAGCAGCTACGGCATTTGGCTAAACAACACCCTGATGAGTTTGTTGCCGAAGCGGATGGTTGCATTGCTTTGGCACGGGCTGAGGATAATAAGCTGTTGTTAGCGGAGTTGTTGCTGGAAAAGTGTAGTTATCTTAACCATAGCAGCCAATACCTGTTATCGAATGAATGTGCTTTTGAGTGTGCTGAACTGGCAGGTATGGTTGGTGAGGACAGCCTGCAAGCCAATGCACTTAAAATGGCGGGAGTTAACTACAGTTTTACAGGCGAACTTTTTAAAGCCCGTGAAGCATACAACCAGGGAATTAGAATACTGGAAGGTAAAGGGCAGCTTAGTAGCAGCGATAAAAATGTTCTGGCATCGCTTTACTATAACTTGTTTACACTTTACCGCGAGTTTGAAATTGATAATACCAGGCTACAGTACATAGAAACATCGCTTCGGTTGTTTACCGAAACAGAAAATAAGCAGGGTATTGCGCGTTGCCACATTGCTTATGCTA
>CAZLXD010000325.1:0-3117 GCA_964563185.1 uncultured Chitinophaga sp. | reverse complement strand
GGCCAGCTATACGGGCGCAATAATGAAATAAGAACTTTAAACCGCCTCAATCAGCTGGGCACATTCAAATTCATTACACTCGATTTTGTAAAGTCTAAAGAGCGGAACAGTTACCTCAATTGCATAGTATCGCTTACCCCGGCAAAGCGGCAAGCCATATCAGGAACTATTGAAGCAAACGTAACCAATGAAGGATTGTTTGGTTTGGCAGGGTCATTTTCCTACAAGAACAAAAATCTTTCTCATCGTGCCGACCAGTTTCTTTTTGATGCTTCGGCAGGGGTGCAGCTAAAATTCAGCAAAAAGGAAAAAGTGCAGGTAATTACCACCAATGTAAGCACCTCTGTTACTTATTACTTAAACCGCTTTCTTGTTCCTTTCAGGGCTAAGTTGTTCTCAAAAAACACTAACCCCAAAACCCGCCTGAACATAGGCTACACGTTTGAGAACCGTTATGACTTTGATACCTCGGCAAACGTAACCTTCCTGTATCAGTTGCACAACTTCAGCGCTTCGTTTGGTTATGAATGGAACGAAAAAATAACCAAACGGCATCTCTTTAATCCAATTACAGTAGCGTTCTTCCTTATTCCCAAAAGAGGCACCGAATTTATCAGCCGCTTAGATAAAAACCCTATTCTGAAAAGCAGTTTCGAAGAGCAGGTGATTATAGGGCCGAATTACACGTTCATATACGACAATCAACGCTCGAACAAAGACCGGGTGTTTATGTATTTCCGCACCAGCCTTGAAACAGCCGGCAATGTTATTTACGCAGGCTTTAAACTAGCCAACCTGAAAACCGGTAACGACTCACTATACCTGATGTTCAACAAACCCTTCTCGCAATATTTCAAAATAGAAGGCGACTGGCGAAACTATTTCCGCATACGAAACCACGGCATGTTTGCCATACGCACGTTTGCCGGTATAGGCATACCTTATGGCAACAGCTACGCGCTCCCGTTCATAAAACAGTTTTTTGTGGGCGGACCCAACAGCTTGCGGGGCTTCCTTATCCGCGAGGTGGGCCCCGGTGGTTATGTTGATTCTACCGCTTACAATCCTGAAACCGGAGAGAAAAAGAATATCGGCTTCTTTAACCAAACCGGAGATATTAAACTGGAGTTAAACGCAGAGTTCCGGTTCGATATTTACAAATGGCTGAAAGGCGCCTTGTTTATGGATGCCGGAAACGTATGGACTTTGAGAAAAGACACCCGCACCAACGGCAACTTTGCATTCAATCGCTTTTGGAAAGAATTTGCTGTAGATGTTGGCGCAGGTATCCGTCTTGATTTCAACTTCTTTGTTATCCGCTTCGATTACGGCTTCCCGTTACGCGATCCACGCAAAGCCGATGGCGACCGCTGGCTGTTTGAAAATGCCCAATTTAGAAAGGGACAGTTTCAGTTAGCTATTGGTTATCCATTTTAACAAATGCTTTCATACTACTGTACGTTTACAGGAAAAGTAACATCCACATCTGTATCGCCCGGAGTTTCGCTGCCGTCTTTTACCCCCGGCTGGTGGCGCAGAAGAATATTTATACTTCCGCTGGAAGTGGCTCCGGTAAGCCATTTGCTCTCAACCCCAATGGGTAAATTGTTGTCGTCCTTATCTGTTACCACTACCGAAAGGTTTCCGGTAATGTTCCTATACACAAACAGGTGATCGTTCTTCTCGGCCAGTATATCAGCAGTTATATTTTCCTCGTGCGTTCCGTCATGCAGGGCATAAACCATCAGCGCTACGGTATACACTTTAGAGGCATTCAGCTGTATGGTATCAATCTGAGTAGGATTGTTTCCGCCAATACCATCCGGGTCACTCCAGGTAAATGTTCCTGCTGCCGTATTGGTAGCAGAGTCGGTAAACACCAATTGAACTTTTACAATAGCATCATGTTCATCGCCATGGTTGTGTTCTTCGGGTTTGCAGGAATACAAAAAGACCGACAGTGAAACAATTACTGCTGCAAAAAGGCTGTAGAATTTGAATTGATTTCTCATTGAATTATCTTTTTAGTTGGTTTTTGAATTTGTTTTTGAAAATTGAATAGGCACATTAATCCGCAACGCTACGTTTACTCCCCGCTCATCGGCAAAGTAGCGGAAGCGGTTTAGGTAGTCGCGATAGCGCGCGTTTAAAGCATTGGTAACCGCTATGTGAATATTAAGCGGCTGGTTGACGATGTAAAAAGATGCTCCGGTTTCAAAATTAAGCAGCCAGTAGCCTTTGGGCGGTGCTGCATAATCCTGATTTTGGGGAACAAGCGTTTGCCGGAAAACATTCAGCACACCCGCGCCCAAATAAAATCCCTTTACTGTTTTAAAATCTTTGAAGGTGTAACGGAATGAATTTTCCATACGCTGCGGAGGCATCCATATCAGCCATTCATTGGCACTGCGGTTGCGCGCGCGCAGCAGCGAAGTTTTGTTACTTATTTCAAACGCTCTGAATGGTATCAGGGTAATATCAATATCGCCTCCGGTAAGTGAAGCATTGGCTTGTGTGTAAGTAAAAGCCGGATAAGCACCACGGATGGTGAGCTGTGCCGGAAGAGTTGGCTTCAGATAAATGAAATTATTAATGAAGTATTGATAAAAACCCAGCGATGCGCGCACCCACTTATAATCCAATTGCAGCGAAGTGGAAATATTAAACGAAACCTCTGCCTTTAACTGAGCATTGCCGCGCTCAAACGAAGCAGAACCATGATGCACACCATCGGCATAAAGTTCCACTACCTGCGGAGCACGCCAGGCGGTGGCCAAATTTACATTCCAGCGTATCTGTTCATTAAAATGATAATCCATCCCCAAACTTCCGCTGGGCACTACCCATTGGTGGACAGGCTTGGTTCCGCCCTTGCTGTCGGGCAGGTAAGCCTGTAACCATTTATAGTCCAGCCGCACACCGGCTTCCAGTTCCAATTGTTTGTAGTTCCAACGCTCAATAGCATACGCTCCGGCACCAAAGTTCCAGAAGCTCGGAATAAAGTAGCCGTAGTTATAGTTATTGGTTTGTGTACTTCCGTTAAAGCCTACTATGCCAGAGAAGCCGCGCTTAGGGCGATGCTCCCATGCTAAATCTAAAGTGATGGTTTGTATGGCA
>CAZLXD010000324.1:0-3121 GCA_964563185.1 uncultured Chitinophaga sp. | reverse complement strand
TCTCGGTAGGGTTATTCATATCCGTAACGGTAGCAAAATAAACCCCTCCGCCAAAGCGCTCGGTATTAATAATAATGTTGTCGTCAAAGCGGCCGGTAAAAATACGCTTGCCGGCAATGTCGGTAATTACCAGTTCATGGTCGCCCGGCATATTGCTAAACACCTGTATTTGGTCCGAAGCAGGGTTAGGGAACACCGTAGCATCAAAACTTGGCGTGTTAACCACCGGCTTTACATCGTTATAAGTGTGCGCGGTGTTGTAAACCGGAAAGTTAATACTGGTAGGATGGTCAGGCGAGAAGTGAACACGCTGCACAGCCGAGCGTGGAAATATCTGCTGTCCTTCGAAATAGTAAAACTGTCCGTCACCCGGCTTTCTGCGGAAATATTCGCCATCCTCTAAAGGAACACTGGGGTTTACCTGGTAGCGGGTATAGTTTGACGAAGAAATAAGCACGCGCACGCGGTGCCCCGGAGCAAACGAATAAGCAATGGGCCACATTTTAAATACATACTCATAAATCTGTCCGGTTTCAATATTCGTAAACGGAAGGTCTCTGTCAGCCGGGTCTTCCACACCGTTACCGTAAGTAGCCGTTCCGGGAACTCCCATTTGGTCAACCAACGCACGGGCATAGTCGCGGCCACGGGCGCCTATACAACCATCCTGCACAAAATAAACACGTCCGTCCGGCCACACATCGCAAATGCGCACATGAAAATCGGCATCGGTAGGGCCGCTGGTTACACCGGCCGGGTTCGACTTGGCATACAGCGTACAAACCGGTAAACCAACAATGGTAAACGAATCGCCCACTGCCACAGGGTCGCTGTTGAACTGTATAACACCCTCTCTGTCCATAGTATAGGGGGCATTGGTAGGGTCAGTTATTTCCATCTGGCTTTGGCTGTTACGGGTTCCATCGGGCGAGCGCACAATCATGTTGGCACCACCCACCGTCAGAATAGGATCATCCGGGTCGTGCACATACAGTTTGTAACCCTCATCCTGTGTAGGAACATTATAATTCAGCGAACCATCCTGGTGCATATACATTTTCTTCCACTCCATGTGCTCGGTAGGAGGGAAAGTTTCGGTACCTAACCAGTAGTTACCAATCTTATAGTTATCGGCATAACCGGCCACTGCATCGGCAGCCGAATCGCAACCCGGAATGTAGAAACGGTAGTTAGCCACATCATTCAGAAAGTCCACCTTAGGGATAGTGCTCAGTGGCTGCCCTCCGAAACTCGGAAGGATAGTTCCCACATTCGGCACGGCCTGCTCAGTTTCAAACTGGCCAAACACGTTGTTCTTTACCTCGATTTTCAAGCCTGATAAACCACCTTTACCGGCAAGGAAATTTATCATGTCCACAAACGGAACAACAAAATCCTTTGAAGGAATACGAACCATAATATCTCCGAACAGCGTGGCATCGCGGTTCAGCTTCTGCCAGGTTTGGCTTTCGCGGATAATAAACTTCGGCTCGCCCAGTAAATGGGTAGGGTCATAGTTTAGGTTGTAACGGAACCAGGTTACCAGGTCCGACTTCACTACATCTGCCAAAGGAATGTCATTGATGTCGAAGTCAGAAAGGTCAAACTTGGTAAGGTCAACTACGTTCTTAGGGTAAATACGGTCGCCACTTTCGCGCGAAGCAATAGTTTGGTGTGCCCAGGGGCCAATTACAATTTTCTGTAACTGCTTGTTGGTGCCGGTAAGGGCATCGTAAGTAAAGTTACGGGTGTTAATCTGTCCTTCGGTAAAAATATCCCACCATCCTGTAATGTGCATTACAGGAACATCCAGGTTCGTGTAACGGCTGGTGTTCAGGTTTGGCAAAGGTAACTGAGTAACAGGGTCCACCGCTTCTCCATTCGGGCTTACGTAAGCCACATTTGCATCCATACCCGGGCGGCCAATTGAGTTAGGATAAAATCCGGCAGGGCTAAGCGTGCCGTCCATTCTGTTATATCTAACCGCCACAAAGTGGTCAATCGACATGTTAGCCGCTTCAAATTTGTTCTGCTGGTATTCGCGGGTAATGCCATTTACAGAAATATTCTTTGGAAGGTCATAGTCAAACGAGGTGTGAATAGAGTTCTGGCGGTCGTTATCAATCGGAATCAGGTCATCTTCCGTATCAAAAATCTGCCCTTTCAACCAACCAGTCACAATCCTGTCGCGGAAAACACCGTTGTTGTATCCGGTAGAAATGTAGTGCTCGATAGTAGCTACAATCGGCATCAAACACTTTAAATCAGGAATAGAGTCAGGAATACGGTGAGCAGCACCTAACTGTAACTGTGTATTTCCCAAAGCCGAGGCTCCGAACATTCCTATATATCCGCTCAGCTTGGTGTTAGTGTGTGGTAAGCCATCGTAATAATTAGCAGCCGCCTGAACCCCTACGTTTGTAGCATAAATAGAGTCGAGTGCCGTAATAGCCTTTATAGACTCATAGCCATCTTCATGTTTATTGGAATGTTTAGGGTCGGTAGAAGGCAGGTAATCCAACACATGCCCAATGCCCGGGTGGTAAGCATTCTTGTTCCAGCTATCAGAATACATAGGAAAGTAAACTCCTTCTGATGAATAGCGGCCCCGCATATCCTGCATAATATAGTTGTAGCCCAAGATGGGGAATATAGAGCCTCCCTCGTTCCAATCGCCTTTGTCGTAAGGAGTACGGGTAAATACAGAAGGTAACTGGTAGGGGTTAGGGTTAGGTTGTCCGTTCAACGAATCGTAAAAAAGCAACTGCGCTCCCAATGGAATGAAGGTAAGCGTATCGGTAGGAATGGTAGCAATTCCTAAGTCTAAAGTACCAAGAGATACCCTAAGCGAATCGCGCGTGCGCGGAACATAAAAGTCCGTCATCAGCTTAATTCCATCGGGCATAACCAGCGGCACCGTAATTTTGGTACTGAACTCCTTAATGTCATCCAGCGTTCCGTTAATGTTTTGTGCTGAAGCATTGGAAAAAAAGAGACCCAATGCTGTTGCGAGAGAGAAGATTTTCTTCATAGAGGTAATTTGTAATCAGGGATATTTTTTCGCTCTGTTGGGTATAAAAGTAACAGGCGAGTAATGTTAGCGAATAGTTTTCGAAAAGTA
>CAZLXD010000323.1:0-3123 GCA_964563185.1 uncultured Chitinophaga sp. | reverse complement strand
CAGCAGCGAATTATCCTCCCCGTCAACGAAGGGGGCATCCATAGAAACATGGCGGCCCGCAACACCCATGGTGGTTTTTACTTCATCAATATCAACATTCAGCATTTGAGCCAACTCTTCAGGGGCAGGCTCCCGTTCAAACTCCTGCTCCAATGCCTGAAATGCCTTATTGATTTTATTGAGCGAGCCAACTTTGTTGAGCGGGAGACGCACAATGCGCGATTGCTCTGCCAAAGCCTGCAATATTGATTGGCGAATCCACCACACGGCATACGATATAAATTTAAAACCACGGGTTTCATCAAAGCGCTCGGCTGCTTTAATCAGCCCTAGGTTTCCTTCGTTAATTAAATCGGGTAAAGTGAGCCCCTGATTTTGGTATTGCTTAGCAACCGATACCACAAAGCGCAGGTTGGCTTTGGTTAGCTTTTCCAGAGCCTGTGTATCGCCCTGTTTAATTTTTCTTGCCAGTTGAACTTCTTCATCTGCCGTTATCAGGTCAACGCGTCCGATTTCCTGTAAATACTTTTCTAAAGAAGCGCTGTCGCGATTGGTGATGCTCTTCGTAATCTTAAGCTGTCGCATACGTGGGTAGTTTTGTTTCGATAAAAGGTGTTTGGGCTAGTGTGTGGCTCTAAAGAAGAGTGATTTATACTTCTGAAAAAGAGTTACAACATACAATAGCCATATTTTTTTATCGGCCTCACGATTTTCCGTGAGTATTGGCCACTGCCGTATTTTGCGCTGCTTTTGCAAAGTATCTATTTAAGGATATTTTTAGCCGCTTTTAAAACGAACACAAGTGTAAATGAGTAACGGAAAACTGCTGTTGGAAGTAAAGAACCTGATAACCGAGTTTAAGACTGATGAAGGGATAGTGAAAGCGGTGAACGACATTAGCTTTACATTAAACCGAGGCGAAACTATAGGTATTGTGGGCGAGTCGGGGTCGGGCAAGTCTGTTACATCACTTTCTGTTATGCGCCTTATCCCTAACCCTCCCGGCCGCATTGCCTCGGGCGAAATTCTTTTTTACCCTAAAAACGGCCCAACTGTTGACCTTGCCAAAATAAGTGAAGAAGAAATGCGCAAGTTCCGCGGCAACGAAATCTCCATGATTTTTCAGGAGCCGATGACCTCGCTGAACCCGGTGTTTACCTGTGGCGATCAGGTAATGGAAGCTATTATGCTACACCAGAAGGTTAGTAAGGATGTTGCCAGGAACATTACACTGAGCATGTTTGAAAAAGTGAAGTTGCCAAACCCACAACGCATTTTAGATGCCTATCCTCATCAACTTTCAGGTGGACAGAAGCAGCGGGTAATGATAGCTATGGCCATGAGTTGTAATCCTTCTATACTTATTGCCGATGAACCCACAACCGCTTTAGATGTAACCGTTCAAAAAACCATATTGGATTTGATGGCGCAACTGAAGGGCGAAATTGATAGTTCTATTATGTTTATTACCCACGACCTTGGTGTAATTGCCGAAATAGCCGACCGTGTGTTGGTAATGTATAAAGGAAAAATTGTGGAGCAGGGCAGTGTGTTGGAAATTTTCAGCAACCCGCAGCACCCTTACACCCGCAGTTTGCTAGCCTGCCGTCCGCCATTGGGTAAGCGCTTAAAAAAGCTACCTACCGTGGTTGACTTCATGGAGGAAAACGAGGCCGGGCAGATTATTGAAAAACCTACTTCGGTGGACGAAGCCATTAACGCGGTTGTGGTAAGCGAGGCCGATACCGTGGCCCGCAGGCAGAAGTTAGTGCAGAGCAAGCCCATACTTCAACTAAAGAATATACAAACCTGGTTCTCTACCAAGCGCAATTTTTTTGGTAAGCCGGTGGAATATGTAAAAGCGGTGGACGATGTAAGTTTTGATGTGTACGAAGGCGAAACATTGGGTCTTGTAGGCGAGTCGGGCTGCGGTAAAACTACCTTGGGGCGCACCATTCTGCGTTTGGCTCCTGCACATGGCGGCCAGATAATTTTCGATGGCAAAAGCATTCTGGACCTTGGCCAGCAGGATATGAAGCTGATGCGCGAGCACATGCAGATTATTTTTCAGGACCCTTACTCATCGCTTAACCCGCGCATTACCATAGGCAACGCCATTATGGAACCTATGACGGTGCACGGCATACTCAGCAACGAAAAGCAGCGCAAGGAAAAAGTTATTGAACTGCTTAGCAAGGTAAATATGAAATCCGAGCACTTTAATCGCTACCCGCATGAGTTTAGCGGTGGGCAACGCCAGCGTATTTGTATTGCCCGCGCTTTAGCCCTTAACCCTAAGTTCATAATTTGTGATGAATCAGTTTCGGCACTCGATGTATCGGTGCAGGCACAGGTGCTTAACCTGCTTATACAACTGCGCGAGGAGTTTAAGTTTACCTACATCTTTATTTCACACGACCTTTCGGTGGTTAAGTTTATGAGCGACCGCATGGTGGTTATGAACAAAGGGAAGATTGAGGAAATGGGCAACAGCGATGACATTTACAACAACCCGCAGCGCGAATACACCCAAAAGTTGATTGCGGCTATACCAAAGGGAGAGTTGGAAGATATTAAAAGCAGGGCAACTGCACAAAAAGCACAACTCAACTGATTATGCCTGCCTACAACGTAAGATTGGTTCAATCGTACAAAGTAGTTCTGGCAATTATTTTTCCTCCTCTCTTCATAGTGCCTTTCATTGTGGCTATGGCACAATTTCCTAACCTACCCAATTGGGCCGTGTGGCTTGGCATAATCCTTTTTATTGGCATTTCAATTGCCGGAGTACTGTATCTGGTTCGTCAACTTTTAATAAAAGTTGTTTATACAATTGATGGCAGCCAACACCATATTAAGATAGTTCAACCATCTATACTTAGTCCTTCTTCATTCAGCTTTGAAACACCACACATCAACAATTTTTCCACAGATACAACCGACAATGGCACATATGCTTCTCTGCATATTACAACCTATCCCGGCAAGTTTAATATCGAAGCCAATTCAAAAGGTGAAGAAGATACAGATGCCTTCTACGAACTTGTTGGTGTTATTGAGCAGCAGGTGCAGGAACATTATGTCACAGAAGGTTTCGACATAACCTCTCAAACCATGTATGAA
>CAZLXD010000322.1:0-3130 GCA_964563185.1 uncultured Chitinophaga sp. | reverse complement strand
TTTTGAAAAACTCTATAAAGTAAAGTGCATCGGTAGCGTTGAATGTTCGGTGTTTAAAATCAAGGAACCGTTTCAAATCTTTCTCCCGGTGGTTCAAAATAAAATCATGCGGAGCGCCTTCCATTAACTCCACCAATTTGTTTCCTGAGTTGATAATAGATTTCCGGTTTCCCCAGGCCAGCATGGCAATCCAGAAACCGAGAATTTCAATATCCTGCTTTTTGGTAAACCTGTGCGGAATAGAAATAGGGTCGCTTTGTATGAATTCCTTTCGGTTGTATTCTTTGGTCTTTTGCTCCAGCAGCCGGTATACAAAATCGTAGTTAGGAACTGCTTCTTTCATGCGGCTCACCGGAGTTATTAAAATGCCCGTTATGAAAGCGGAAAACCGAATCGGCATGGAGTTCTTCCACCGCCCTGCGCGAAATACGCAGCGACATCAACAACACCCCGATGGTTAGAATAGCGAGTGCCGGATAAGCTTTCTGCATAATGAAAAAGTCGTAAGCCCCGTGCATAAAGGTGGCATAGAAAACCCCGCGGGCCATGTGCAACATACGGTGTTGGGGTTCAAACTTTGCCTTGCCCACATAGTAGCCCATAATAACCGCAAAAGCGTAATGTGCAGGAACCGAAGTGAACATGCGCATAACGCCCACGCTTACCCCTCCCTGCAAAACATACAGCAGGTTTTCAGCGGTAGCGAAACCCAGGCCAACGAATGTGCCGTAAATAATACCGTCAAACGGCTCATTAAATTCGGGCAGGCGGTAGGCGTGAAACCGCAGCATTACAAACTTGCACAGCTCCTCGGTAAGTGCCACCACTACAAAGGCATGTATAACGGTGTTCCATATCCCCAATTCATCAAAGTCGAGCGGTTTAGCCAGATAGATTTCAATAAACGCAGCAGGGATAATACTGAGGCAGCCCAACAGGAATGCTTTCAGCAAAATCATCTTCGGTTCGCGGTCGTATTTATCGCGCCCGTAAATTGCTACTGCCAAATAAATACCGGGGGCAAAGGCTAGCGCCACTAAAAAAAGGATGGAATTCATAAAATTACTGACTAAAATAAGGTTTCCCCGAAAAGAACTTATTCTATATTTAACCCGAACACACGAAAATTTTAGTTTATGAAAAGGTTTAGTCTGATTAAGGCTGCAGCGCTTACCCTTATGGCGGTGGCAGTTTCCTTAAGTGCCGGAGCGCAGAATAAGGATATTGATAAAGGGAACGAAACATTAAAGAAAGCTTTGGAACAAACCGATGCTTACAAAAAGCAGGACTTGATTACCAAAGCCAAGGAATCGTTTGCCAAGGGCGGTTTGAAACCTCAGGAAGTGAATGTGATACTGGGCGATGCTTACCTTGAGAAAGGCGATTTGGTAAATGCTACCAACAGCTACAACACCGCTACTAAAGAAGACAAGAAGATAGGCCTAAAGAAAGTAGCCGAAGCTTATGTTGAGCAGGCTTTTGCCGGGCAGGACGAAAAGAACATGGCCAAGAGTTTAAAGAAGGCGATGGACTTATTCGGAAAATCGGGCGATGCTAAAGAAGGTGCCCGCTTAATTGGCGACCGCTACTTTGAACAGGGCGAAAGCAGCTATTCAAAAGCATTGGAATATTACCTGATTGGAGAGGCCAACGTAAAGATTGACCAGATTGCCAATTCGTATTTTGAGAAAGGTGGCGACAACGAAGCCAAAGCTGCCGAAACGTACCTGCGACTGAAAACCAAAGAAGGCTACAAAAAGGCGGGAGATATTTATTACAACCGCAAAGAGTTTCAGAAGGCGATTGATGCTTACCTGGCCGGTGGTATTGGCGAAGGGATTAAGAAGTATGCCGAGTTTCTGTATGCAGAACACCGCGATGAGGAGGCCGACAACCTGATACTGAAACTGGCCGATGCCCTTTCGGAAAAGAAAGATGACGAGGCATTGGAAAAACTGGCTGCCGAAACTCAGGCAAAAGGAAGTTATGGGCTGGCAGCTAAACTATACGACAAAGCCGGAAGCGTAAGCAAAGGCGATGTATGCCGCGCTTACGATGCTATTGTTGGTTTCCGCTTAGAGGAAGCCAAATCGTTGTTTGCTATGGCTGCCGACCCTGCTGTGCAGGCTATGGCCCAACTGATTACCGCTAACGAGAAAGTGCTGAACCCTTTAAAGGATTTAGCCGATAATATGGAAGACCTGAAAAAGAATGCTCCGTTTGTAACGCTGGTAACCGATAGCGTAACCGGTAAGAGTGTTCCTTCTGTATCGGACCAAAAGATGCAGGAAGATTACTACAAGAGTATCATTCAGCAGATTATTAAAAACGTAAATGATATTGCTGCCAACTACGCTAAGTTAAGCGACCCTACTTTAAAGAAATTCGTAAAGCAGCGGTTTCTGCAATACGGAGCCGTTCGCAATATTCTGGATAAGGAATCATTTGTGGTGCGTAAGTTAAAGCAGGATGTAAAGGTGAAAGATGTAGTGCTTTAAGCCTTCTCCTTACGGATAATCAATTAATAAATAATGCGCCCCGTTTGGTCGCCTGACCAAACAGTTGTTACAGGCAACTTGTTTTAACGGTCGGGCGACCGGCAAGGGCAAAAAGGCCTGCGGCTTAGCCGGCCAGGGCTTTTTGCAGCAGTTCCTGAGCGTGGTTAGTAAGTGCGTACTGCCGGTAACCGGTGCGCATAATAAGTGCCCTACCGCGCAGCGTGGCCATAAACTTGCTAAGGCCACCCTGCGAAAGGCCGGTTAGTTTCCGCAGCGGTGGGTAAGCACCCGAACCTTTGTTGTGGAAGTGAATAAGCAGTTGGGCCGCCCGCCTTAAAGTGGGGGCTTCCACAAACTTAAATCCATCCTTACGCAGTATATCGGCCAGGCGGTAAATAAGCGGTGGGGCCGGCTCAATAAAATTGGGTAGGGGCTTTAACTCCTGTTGCTGCCCTACCCCTGTTTTGGTGTGTGGCTCCAACTCCTGTTTTTGTCCTACGCCTGTTTTTGGGTAGGACTTCCACTCCTGTTCATGTCCTACGGAGGTTTTGGCGTAGGATATAAACTCTTGTGTTTTCCCTTCGCCTGTTTCGGGGTAGGACTTCCACAGCTGTTCATGTCCTAAGGTATTA
>CAZLXD010000321.1:0-3147 GCA_964563185.1 uncultured Chitinophaga sp. | reverse complement strand
CTGGTCGGGCAGGTTAAAGGTAAGGTTGGTGCCCGCGTAGTTAATGGTGTAGGTGCCGGCTACCGGAATGTAGGAAGATGTATCTATTAGATTATACAGATATGCGGTGCTGTATACGCGGCTATCACTAAAGCTCAGGTAGTGTTCAGAGGGGGTATTGTTTAGCGGAGAGCCTCCGGGGCCGCTGTAGTAAACGGTTTCGGGAAAGCTGTTGTCCTTAACGGTTAAAAACAAGCGGTAGCCTTCAATAAGGTTGTAGGGGTCGAAGGTGGGGGTAAGGTTGCTGCCCTGAAAGTTGCCGGGCTTTATAAAGTATATCACCTCCAGTTTAAAGAATTTTCCTTCCAGCAAATCAATTTGCCCGTTGCCGTTTACATCGGGGTTTTTAAGCAGGGCGGCTAGGTAATCGTCCATACCGGCAGTGGCGGTTTGCTGTTCGCTGGTCATTACTATTTCGGCACCTATGGGGTTGTGGCTTGGGGTAAAAATGTTTCCGCTGCGGGTAATGGTTTGCAGGTCTATAGTATCGGTACCAATAGCCATAAAAGGCAGGGGCAGGGTTTCAATACCATTGCCCAGCGAAAGTAAACCAAGCGGCTGGTCGCCACTGTTCAGGAATATAAGCCCCCAGGGTTTGCCGTTGTCTAACTGAATGGTAAAGCGGTTGTTGGTTATATCGGCAGTTTTATACCGGTCGGTCGAAGACAGTGCCAGCACCTTTACTGCCTGGGTAGCAGAAGAGTTCACCTCACCGGTTATCATTACCGGTATGCCTATAATGTCCTCCTCGCCATCGCCCGAATCATCGTTGTCCTTTTTACATGCCGCCATGGAAAGCAGCACCAGCAGCAGGGCTAAAAACTTTATCTTTTTCATATCGCGTAGTTTAGGGCAAACATGGTGCTTTGCCGGTGCCGGGTTGCTGACGATGGTCAGCGGCACTATTGATAGCTGTCATTTAGCACAAACGCCCGGCCGGGTGTTTCATAAATTGTTTAAGGCCGTGTGGCCCCTTTTCGTGCTTTTAATTTATCTTCGGAATGTGTTTAAAGAACCTTCTGATAAAACAACCCGGTTTGAAGGGCTTGCCCCCTCCAATACTCCGCGCAAACTAACTGCACGCGATATGGCTTTGGGTATTGGAAGGAAAGCTACCGAAGAGGAACTGGAAGAATACCTTAGCCGCCCGCAGGGTAAAAGCACCCCCCTAAAAAAAGGCATTGCGCAGATAAAAGCCAGGCTGCAACAAAAGCAATTGCTTAAAAATGGAAATAGAAATAAGGGCAAAAGCGCTTAAAACGCTTGATGAAATAGCTAACCATATTGAGTCGCTGAATACGGCTGGCTCGGGTAGCCGCTGGCTCGATAAATTTTTAGTGCGCATACAAGCATACGCAAAGCCAAATGTGCTTTATGCCCTTTGCCTAAACAAAAACTTGCAACAAGAAATTTCAGTTGTATCACCTTCAGCAATTGGGTGGTGGCTTTTAAAATTGTAAAAGGCAGGTTTGTTATTTACGAAATCATTCACGGTTCGCTATTGGGTTAGTTTTGCTTAAGCCCGCCCATTGAATTTGCTCCCTTAAAGAACAAAGCAAGGCAAAGCTAACCTCAAAAACCGCCCCCCTTTCTCAATTTACCGTTTTCCCTATCTTCGGAAAAAGTAGTGCCATGAACGAAGAAAGAATACAGGCATTGGAAACAGAGGTTGGCCGGCTAAACCAAATTATAAACGTATTACTGAAACAAAATGCCCTTTTAGAGCATGAAAAGGAGGCACTAATTAATTTCATAGGAAAAAATAATGCATCTTTTTCCTTCGACAAAATTCGCGATGTGCTTCCACAACTATTTTATTCCTATGAAAATTTATGCTATGGAAAAACACAACCGTTTAATTCCAACGACAAAACTGTTGTTGGAAACAAACAAGAGATTAAGCCCATAGACAAAAATGTTCAAGGAAAAGAACAACTGTTCGATTCCAACAACAAAACAATCCAAGGAAAAACACAACTATCCGAACCTCTGTCGAAAACTATCGAAGGAATAACCGGGCAGCTGAAACCCTTACCACCAATACTACAAACCTCATCGCCCAACATATTTAAGCTGGCGGCAAAACTTAAAGCCGAAGGGTGGCGGCATGTTGAAATGTCAACTTTACGCAATGTGGCAGCACTGTTTATTCACTTTTACAACAAAAGCCACAGTGCCAGCCCACAATTGCGCAAGCTAACGGGGCTTTCAAAAGGCGGGTTGGCCAAGCTGATGATGTCGCTTAAAAAAAGAGGCTTTACCCAGCGCACCGGCCTGCAAAGCTTTGTTTTAACTCCACATGCACTTAGGCTGATGCAAGAGGCTGGGCTGGAATAAGCGTAGCGCTAATATGGCAACGGGCAGAGGCTGCGGTAAAATGCTATAGCTGAGCGTAGGCTGTGCCTACGCTCGGGCAAGTATGTAGCCTGTGGCTACAAAAAATAGAAGTTATTTTAGAAACAGGTTATGAGCAGTAGGAAACGAAAGTCCAGAAAATCTTCAGAAAACTTTCACAACGCATAGTTATCTCGCTTTAGCTCAGTTAGCTTTGCCCGCCTAAAACCTAAACAAATGGAAACTTTAGAACAGCTACAGGAGAAATCCCATCGAATAAAGCAGGCAATCCAAGGACTAACTCAATTGGGTTTGTATTCTGATGCTATTAAAGAAAGCTTAAATGAAGAAGATATAAAAATTGACAGGGCGATTATTAAAAAGCAAACGGGCAGAAGCCCAGACACAAGAATGACCGTTATTTTCCCCGAAAAGAACTTAATTATTGAGGAAGATGATTCAAGAGTGACATTTCAAAAAGCAATAGAAGCATTTGGAGTTGAGAATGTTTATCGGTTGCACCCTAACTGGTTTTTAACTAAGCCTGAAAAAAACACTGATTGCATTCAAGTAGCCCCCTCTCGATACTTAAAAGCGGGGCTTAACAACGAACGCAAGAAAAAGAATCTTAAACGCCTTCAGGATGAGTTAGAGCCGAATGTTTTGGTCTTTTTTTCTTTGCGATAAAGTATAACTAGGTAAATCTTATAGGAATAAGTATTAAGGATTAGGCGCATAAATCTTGAACGCAGATAGGTTGCGCAGTGTGCAGCT
>CAZLXD010000320.1:0-3150 GCA_964563185.1 uncultured Chitinophaga sp. | reverse complement strand
CCTCCTATCCAACCCCTGCTTTTATATTCCTCCGTGCCTCTGTGCGGCAGGCTGCATATCCGGGCCTAAAATGGCTTCCCCCTCCGCCAATACCCCATTTTGGGCAAAAACAGTCCCATTTTGTAGCTTTTTGCATGTAAAAACCCATAAAAGGAAATTTGGTTTACCCTCCTCCTGTACAGGAAACCCATAAAGGAAATCTGGTTTGCCCGTTTCCTGTACAGGAAACCCATGAAAGGAAATTCGGTTTGCCCGTTTCCTGTACAGGAAACCCATGAAAGGAAATTCGGTTTGCCCTCTTCCTGTACAGAAACCCCACGAAAGGAAACTTGGTTTGCTCTCTCCTGTACAGGAAACCCATAAAAGGAAACTCGGTTTGCCTGTTTCCTGAGCCGGTAATAGATTAACCAACACGCAGTTTTTTTTCATAATGCCCTCCTGACCAAATGAACAGCGGACCTGTGGAGACAAAACTGCGCACCGAAAACGCACTGATGCGCGAGGTGCTGGTAAAAAAGCCGGAGGCTTTATAAAAGGAAATGGTGGCGCACATAATATGTGCGCCACCATTTCAACAAATGCAGTTAAGGCTTATTTAAAAGCATCCAGCCCGGTTACATCGTGGCCGGTTATAAGCAAGTGAATGTCGTGGGTGCCCTCGTAAGTAATTACAGTTTCCAGGTTCATCAGGTGGCGCATAATCGGATACTCTCCTGTTATGCCCATACCGCCTAACATTTGGCGGGCTTCGCGGGCAACATCCAATGCAATTTCGCAACTGTTGCGCTTTGCCATTGAAATTTGCCCGGGCGTTGCTTTGCCTTCATTCTTTAAAACCCCTAATCGCCAAACCAGTAACTGTGCTTTGGTAATCTCTGTAATCATTTCGGCAAGTTTCTTCTGCTGCAATTGAAACTGCCCGATAGGCTTACCAAACTGAACCCGTTCTTTAGAATAACGCAGGGCTGTATCATAACAATCTAATGCGGCACCAATAGCTCCCCAGGCAATACCATAACGTGCCGTTGAAAGGCAACCCAGCGGCCCCTTAATCCCTTCCACATTCGGCAGCAGGTTTTCTTTCGGAACTTTTACATTATCAAAAACCAACTCCCCGGTAGCCGAAGCACGCAAGCTCCACTTGCCGTGTGTGGTTGGTGTAGAGAACCCTTCCATACCGCGCTCTACAATCAACCCTTGAATCTTCCCCCTTTCGTTCTTCGCCCATACAACAGCTATATCGGCAAAAGGTGAATTACTGATCCACATTTTGGCACCGTTCAACAAGTAGTGGTCGCCCTTATCTTCAAATCGGGTTTCCATTCCTGCTGGATTAGAGCCGTGGTTAGGCTCCGTCAAACCAAAGCAGCCAAACAACTCGCCTTTGCCCAACTTGGGTAAATACTTCTTGCGCTGCTCTTCGCTGCCATACTTATATATGGGGTACATTACCAACGAGCCCTGCACAGAAGCCGTGGAACGAATTCCTGAATCACATCGCTCCAACTCCTGCATAATAATACCATACGATATTTCATCTAATCCGCCACCACCATACTCGGCAGGAAGGCTTGGCCCAAACGCACCAATTTCTCCCAGTTCTTTTACAATATGACGGGGAAACTCAGCACGCTGCGCATAGTCTTCAATAATCGGGCTCAGGTTTTTCTTTACGTAGTTACGAACCGTTTCGCGAATGAGCTTATGCTCCGTAGTAAGCAGGTCATCTATTAAATAGTAGTCGTGGCCGTTGTATAAATCTGTACGCATAACTAAAAATTTGAGCGGCAAATAACTCAAAAATCCTCACTCTTTCCAACGGACAATCTTTCTACATTCATGCAAAATTTACAGTATGGGCGTTATTGCAGTAGAAGGCATGCAGTTTTACTCGCACCACGGATATTATAAGGAAGAACAGGTGCTTGGGGGAAAGTACACGGTGGACATTTATATCCACTCAGATTTTGACGAAGCGGCCACTTCCGATAAATTGGAGAAGACCATTAACTATGAAGAAGTGTATCAACTTACCCGCAAAGAAATGGAAGTGCATGCAAGGCTTATTGAACATGTGTGCAAGCGGATTCTTGACAGCGTTAAGCAGCAGTTTCCTAGAATAACACACATTAAAGTGCGCATCAGCAAACACAATCCGCCCTTAAAAGGAAACGTAGAAAGAGTATATACTGAGCTGGAAGAGCGGGTTGGTTAATTTGATTTTTTAAATACATTTGCACTCCCTCAAAACGGTCGGATGGCCGAGGGGTTAGGCAGAGCTCTGCAAAAGCTCCCACAGCGGTTCAAATCCGCTTCCGACCTCGTAAAAAGCCCGATGAAAATTCATCGGGCTTTTGTTTTAATGCGCCACAACCTCCCCAGTTTGAATAGCGTCTTTATTTATATTTGGCACTACATGCAAAGAATCCTTTACTCGTTTATTTTTCTCGCTCTTGCATTCCGGTTGTTCTCACAGGGAATGAGCGTAAAGAAGAACAACTTCACCACCTTTCAAACTGACCATAGGTTTACTCCGGAGATTCTTACTCAACAGACATCTTCTGAAAACAGAGCGCATCCGGAGTTTGGGGTTTTGCCTTACAACGCCCAGTGCACTAATTGTGTTGAACTTATTGATAAGCGAACCAGCCATACCCGCTTCTTTGTTAATCCTTACAGAACTAACTACAGTTATTCCCAAACAAGTTATTTCCCATTACATTACTACAACAACGGGCAATGGAGGACAATAGACTATCGCTTAACACCCGATTCTAAAAAACCAGGCATTTATACTGCAGCACATCAGCCCATTACTACCCAACTTGATGTTAACCGGAAGAGCAGTTCGCTTTTTGTGGGCGATTTTCAGTTTGAGTTCAGCCGTAATTTTAAAATGTATTACCTGACAGAAAGTGGCGCTCAAACAAAAACTGAAAAAGCAGATTATTCCAATTACACAGTTGGCAGCGAAGGACTGCGAGTAGAAAATATTTGGAAGGGCATTACTCTTGAACAGATTTACAGTACCGGACAGATTAAAACAAACTTTGTAATTCCGGCACCTTTACAATTAGCTATAACAAAAGGATGGTTGGTGATTGAAGATCATTTTACTTTACCCGATGGTTATACAGTGAACGAAACACC
>CAZLXD010000319.1:0-3166 GCA_964563185.1 uncultured Chitinophaga sp. | reverse complement strand
TGCTGCCCGTGCATATCGCGGGGATGTTAGGACTTTTTGTCCCTCCGCTTGGTGCCGTAGGCTGGGCGTTCACCGTGATGGGTGCACTCGCACATGCCGTTATTGTGCCGTTACATGGCGATGTACCCACTCTTCTTACAAAGTAGGTGGTGGTAGAAGTAGGACTCACCGCTAAGGTAGCCCCCGTACCTATTACCGTGCTGCCGCAACTGCCCGAAAACCACTCATAAGTAGCTCCGCTGCCATCGCTGCCGCCTGAGAAGCTAAGGGTAGTGGACTGACCGTTGCATATAGTACTGCCATTGCTGGATGCTACAGCAGTTGGGGCGGTGGGAGGGGTGGTTACTGTTATAGTCACAACATTTGTCCATGTATAGCATATTCCGGATTGCAATCGCAACTGGTAATAAGTTGTTTGTGATAGACTTCCCATCTGGGCACCTGTAAGGGTTACTCCCGTTGCACCTGAAATAGCCGACCAACCCGAAGCCGGAGATGAACCGGTTCCCGTTGTTCCTGATGAAGTAGTAGTAGAAACATACCACTGGTAGCCATAAGTATTTATACCTCCGGATGCTGCCGAAGAAGATAGGTTGACAGGCTGACTACCCGAACAAAGTGTTTGGTTGCTACTAATCGTCAACGTAGCTAATGGTGAGTATGAAGGATGCGATATGGTTGATTCTACAGTACCTGCCGAACCTGTGTTTCCACTTCCGTAGTAATAGCTTCCTCCATTGCCACCGTTGGCTTCACGGACACCTCCAATGTTATTGGTGGCACAAGGATTGATAAAAAGTTTAATCCTTCCACCACTGCCTCCACCTCCACCAAGAGCATAATCATTACAAGTGCTATTGCCTGGATTAGGCAATCCGGCACTACCGCCCGTACCTCCATTAGCACGGAGTGTTCCTGTAATAGAAGTGTTGCCGAATGCTTGCAGTTTAATGCCACCTCCGGAACCGCCACCCGCTCCGCCACCCGCTCCGGCATCAGCAACAAATGTTTCTTCGCTACAAAGGCTGCAACTACCACAACTCTCTTTATCACAATCCCATTGGTTATCGGAGCCTGTTGCTCCGTTACCACCGTTATCTCCATTGGTACCATTAGCGGAAATTGTTCCGGACACTGACAAATTTCCGGTAGCAGTTAGGGAAACCGCACCGCCTCCTCTGCCTCCGTTACCGCCACCGCTACCGGTGTTTTTACCGCCACCACCACCACCACCACCGGCTCCACCAAAACCCATGCTAATGTCCGTTCCAGTAGAGGTCCCCTGCGCTGCCCCTCCGCTGCCTCCGCTACCCGACAAAGCCGGAGAAGGGTTATTTCCATTATTGAACCAGCCTCCATAGGCGCCAAATGCACCATAACCTCCGGTACCGCCATAGGCACCACCACCACCACCACCACCACCGCCACCGCCACCAAAGTGTCCATTATCATTACCTGAGCAAAAAACATTACCACACTCGCGAGCTCTACCGTTGGCATCTCCACCATCGCCTCCTGCCGCACCACCGCCTGCACCAGGGGCTGCGTTTCCGCCAAATCCCTTTCCGCCAAACTGTTGTTGGTCACTTTCGTTGCTGCAACTAGCATAAGCATTTCCCGCTCCGCCTCCGGTTCCACCACCATTACCGGCACCATCCGCATTAATAAATCCGTTCACTGTTACATTGGTTGCATTTACTGTAAGCGGACATCCCTGGGGTACTGTAATAGTAACACTATTGTTTACTGTAAAATCGCCTGTTACATTAATAGTTCCGCCCAGTGTTATATTGCTGCTTATGGTAAAGTTTCCGGGTACAGAAGTAGCATTTACAACCCCCACAATGTTTGAAGTAGCTGTTGTACCGCAACTGTTTACTATAGCTCTGTATAATGTAGTTGAAGATGGATTTACCGATAAAGTACCATTTGTTGTTAATCCTCCAACGTTCGACCATGTGGTTCCATCAGTAGTTGATTGCCATTGAATGTAACCGGTAAAGCCGGACAAAGTGATGGATGTGTTGGATGAACCTCCACAACTTTGATTCGAAACCAAAGTGCCCGCAACCGGTGATTGACAAGTGATACTAACATTGTAAACAGCTCCACTGCCTCCACCGTTGTTGCCTTGATAAAGTATATTATAATTTCCATTTAAGTAGGTGGTACCCGAAACACCTCCACAGCAACCACCGTTGTATGCCCAGTTAGAACCGCCATCGAAGGATAAGCGATAGTTGTCATCGCTACCCACTGTAACGGTATATGCACCGGGTGAGAATGTATTATTAAGTAATGCTCTTATAGATTGACCGCTGCCACCTCTTCCGCAGGTGTTCGGATTAGAACCCGATGCAACGGTAGCATTGGTTAAACTAAAGCTGGCACTTGTTGAGTTAGCACTACCACTGGTGAATGCCCCTCTAAAATCTGCCAACGCAAAATTATAGTTGGCAGTACCGTAATCGTAAATATTCCATGTGCCGGTACTGTAGTTACTTAAACTAACATCGTTGCCGGGTAAAGGAAGTTGGCACTCTGTAAGTGTAGCTGATGCTCCACCCGTAATTTCGTACATGTCGTAGTCAAGATTGTACGAACCGTTGAGTTGTACAATACCTGATGTAGTAGCTCCGGATGATGAGCCCCAGTTGTCAAATATCAATCCACCGTTTATATACAATCTCCTTCCGTCATCGTTGGTTCCTGTAAATACATACAAGCCGTTGGAAAAAGACTTTGTTGTTTTGTAACGTATGTTGTAATAGTCGTTATCCATAGTTCTGCCGCAGCGCTGACCTAACATTGAAGGTTGACCACTTCCAAAGTTGTTGCTAATAAGTGTGCCTCCGGAACCGGTTGTTGTAAACCAGCCTTGATAATCGTTTGCGCTAACACTTTGGTTGTCGTACACATAAGCGTTCCATGTAGGATAGGTACCGTAGGTGTTGTCTCCATCCATTTGGCATATATCTACACTTACCGAAGCACCACCAGAGTTTTCGCGATGGTCAACACGGACATTAAGGCTGCCACCACTTAAATACACCACCACCGTTCCACTAACTGCGGATGTTCCCCATTGGTTAACCACCCAAGAACTACCACAATCAAAACTAATTCGGATGCCATCATCGGAACTATAGCTTACCCGATAGAATCC
>CAZLXD010000318.1:0-3172 GCA_964563185.1 uncultured Chitinophaga sp. | reverse complement strand
CTCCTCCAATTCCGCATTTAGGTAACAACATTCCGTGTTTAGGTAATTGTTGTCCGTATTTACTTCACAATTATCCGCATTTACTTTACCAATGTCCGTATTTGCTTCACAAGTATCCGCATTTACTTCACCAATGTCTGTATTTGCTTCACAAGTATCCGTATTTAGGTAACAAGAGTCCGTATTTAGGTAATAAGAGTCCGTGTTTAGTTTACCTGTGTCTGTATTTAGGTAACAAGAGTCCGTGTTTACTTCACAGCTATCTGTATTCTGATCATTAAAACAGCTATCGGACCTTGCAAAATTGGTTGCCGGTATAGTATAACACTCGTCCGGCTTTTGTATATTAGGGTTGCCAACAGCATTCTTTATTTTAACAAAACTAAAAACCATGTTTAAAGTAGCCCGCCCCAAGGAAAAGTTGTTCGATATAGGCCACTACATTACCCTAAAGCTTAAAGAACAGCACATGAGCATTCATCAGTTCGCAAAAAACTGTAGCCTGTCGCACCGATGGACGTATGAGTTACTAAAAAAAAGAGACTGGAGAATTTCGCACCTTATGCAGTTTAGCGAATTTTTGAAGGACGACCTGCTGCGGTTTTACCGCCCCTCGTTTGTGGGCGAGCAGGTACCCAAAACCAAGTTAGACAGCGCCCTGCAACAAAACAACGAATTGCAACTACAACTAAACGAACACAACCTGCGCATTGCCGAACTGGAAAAGGAAGTGCTGCTGCTGCAGCGCGACAACCAAACCCTGCGCGAGGTGCTGGAGGTGAAGAAGTAGAGGTGCAAGTGGTGTCTGTTGTTCCGACATGTTCCGCAGCGCATGACCAACTAAAAACAAAACAGGATTTAAAATCCTGTATATCTGAACTCCGGAATGCCTGCCCGTCCGTTCAGGCAGGCACTTTGCTAACATCCCGAAGAGCGGAGAGCGGAAATATTAAACACTACAACTACCACAAAGAGCCGGAGCATTCCGGCTCTTTGTGCTTTTAAAGTTTACCTTCATCAAAAACTTATCTATGCTCCGTCTTTTGCTTGTTACATTCCTGTCGCTGGGCCTTTTCTTTTTAAAGGCACAAACCACTCTCAGTTTCTGCGCTTCAGTTGAAAAAGATGGATACTGCGCTTTTTACAACACAAAATTCATTACCTCTCCTGATAGCGTAACCGGCAAAATTTACATGCTATTGCGAAACCCGAACGGCATTGGACAAAAGCATTTGGTATACAAAATTTACAATGTAGACAAAGAAGCCCGCGAAACGCTTTTAAGCACCATAGAACAAAACATGGAACCGGACTGGATTTATGCCTGGCAAACAGGAACTTTCAAATCGCCAGGAAAGTACCGAGTAATGGTTTATACTGACGGAGGGGAGTTCATCAGCAACAAATCGTTTGAGTTTTTCAACGTATGGTAACCTTGGTTTGGTTATCCGTTTACCTTTTTATAGTCTGCTAAAAATTTCTCCAAACCTATATCGGTAAGCGGGTGGTTGAATAAGCCTTGTATAGATGAAAGCGGACAGGTAGCAATATCGGCTCCGGCTTCGGCACAGCGAACAATGTGTAAGGATGAGCGGATGGAAGCGGCCAGCACTTCAGTTTTGTAACCATACACTCCGTAAATGTGAACTATCTGTTCTATCAGTTGCACACCATCCCAGTTGCTGTCGTCAATTCTGCCTAAAAACGGAGATACCATAGTGGCACCTGCTTTAGCAGCCAGTATTGCCTGCGCTGCGGAGAACACCAAAGTGCAATTAGTTTTAATACCGTTGTCGGTAAACCATTTAATTGCCTTCACGCCTTCTTTAATCATTGGCACCTTTACCACAATGTTCGGGTGCAGGGCAGCTAACTTTTTTCCCTCTTCCACCATTCCTTTGAACTCCGTGGAAATAACCTCAGCACTTACCGGGCCATTGACCATTTCGCAAATGGTAACGTAGTGCTTTAAAATATTGGCTTCGCCACTTATACCTTCTTTGGCCATTAACGAAGGGTTAGTGGTTACTCCGTCAAGAATGCCTAATGATTCGGCTTCTTTAATATCGTTGAGGTTAGCAGTGTCTATAAAAAATTTCATGGTTGTGGTTGATTAGTTAAGTAGTTGATTGATTTAAGCAGTTAAATGACTTATTGGCACAAATATCACATTCAATGCTCAAACAAGCGAGGGAATAATAAACAGGTTGTGGAAGAAGAGGAGGGAAAATAAAAGTGGGCAAGTTGACCATATCGCACCGCTCAACCGTCTGCCTTTGCTGCGTTTCCGCCCTGGAGGAGTAAACAGGAGCTGGTCGTATGGGACTCGCCCGCGGCAAATATATGCGCTTCCGTAACAATTGAAAGGTACTGTTACAGTTTTTTAAGAGTTGCAACCCGGCAAAACAAAATCCTTACTATATTATCAAACCGTTATCTTCAACCTGTTTTTACAGGTTCTATTGCACTTTTCATGTTAAGAAATTTACTTCTCCTTCTCCCCGCTTTCTACTGCATTTCGCTTACCGCACAACCCCAGCAAACCTTTAATGGCAACACCGGCACTATTACCGATAATGCGCAATGGAGCCAATTTGCCTGTAATGTCAGCGGGCTTAATCAGGCTAATCTGAATGGCACATGGGGTTTTGAAAAACTAACGCTGAATATTGCTCACAACAATGTTTCGGACTTAGAAGTGCATTTACTCTCGCCCAATGGTACCGATGTGTTGATATTTAAAAATGTAGGAGGCACGGGCAACAACTTTACCAATACAGGGTTTAAAATGACTTATACCACCCCTATTGCCGCAGGGGTTGCCCCGTTTAACGGCAGCTTTTTACCGCAAGGGGATTTGGGGCAATTCAACAACGGGCAAAATGGCAACGGCACCTGGTACCTGCGCGTATTGGATGCTCATAGCGGAATTCAAGGGAGTGTTACATCATGGAGTATTCGTTTTGGTAACGGGCCGGCATCGCCTCCGTTTACTACTAACCTACCCATTATTCATATTAACACCTATGGGCAAAACATACCTGATGATCCTAAAATTTCGTCCGGTTTTAAGATAATAGATAACGGAAGCGGGCTGCTGAATAATGCTGCCGATACCGTGTTTGCCTACGAAGGCGAAATAGGCATTGAAGTGCGGGGCTCCTCCTCGGCC
>CAZLXD010000317.1:0-3174 GCA_964563185.1 uncultured Chitinophaga sp. | reverse complement strand
CGATTTCCAAATTAACCATTTTGGCGTAATGTGTTTTCTTCTCGAAACCTAATAATTTTCAGTGTCGCGGAATGCAAGTGTCTTCTTATTGCATATCTCGGGTTAAAACCTAACGGCAGCCTGTTTTTACCTTTGGCAATTTTTTGGTTGGGCTTAATGCGGGAGGGCAATTTACAAAGGCACATGAACGCCATGCTAATGGTTTGGCAGCTTTGTTGCTACAGTGTGGGACGAGTTGGGATGTAAGGATAGCAAGTGCCGTAAGCCCTCGGTATAACACCACTTGAACTATTCTTTTACCACTGCCAAAAACTCCTCCACCTGCTTTTGTGCTTCGATAAAGTTTTGTTCGGTTACTTGTACTGGTTGACCTACATGAACGATAATGGGCGAAAACAAAAAGGGCATTACCTTTTTATCCCAACCACCCAGGCGGTAGCTTTTAGCACTGGCAAGGCGAAGCGGTACTACAGGTATTTGTGCATCGCAACTCATAAGCAGCACACCGGGTTTCATCACCAATGGCGGACCTGCGGGGCCATCGCAGGCAACGGTGGTACTATAGCCCTGTTTTAAAAAACCGATAACGTTTTCCAATGCCTGCTTACCGCTGTTACCACTGCTGCCTAAGCAAATGTGTTGCACACCGGTTAAGTGCAACAGCACATGCACAGGTTTCATGTACCAGGCAGGGTGGTTCATCCAGACCTGCTTTTCTACCTGATGAAATACACTAAAATAAAGCACCAGGTCTTCGTGCCAAATGCAATACACTGCCGGTTGTTTGGGCAAGGCTGCTCCTGCAAATTTTACAGGGCGGGTGTAGTAAATAAATTTGCAATAGAGATAAAAACAAATCCCAAAAACATAACCATACAACCAAAAAAAAGACTTCCAGTAAAAGGGAAGGTTATCTACCCGTTTCATTTATAAACGGCAAAAGTAGATTTTGTGCAGGAGAGTTGTAGCAATGTGCAGGCCCTATGGTTTGTAAATTTCCACATCGGGATAAAAGGCAAGGTAAGCAAACGCAAAGTGGTTGCTGTGCGGAAGCATTTCTAACTGCTGCCCCGCCAGTGCGCCTTCGCGGCAGTAGCCGGTAATATCCCAGCGCGAGTTAGTTTGGTCATCGGTAAAACAATCACCGCTTTTGCGAAAGGTGTACACCTTGCCGTTGAGCTGACGGTTAAATGCGGTGGCGCTTCCTGTATGGCGCGATTTAGAAAGGTTGTCCCGGTCCAGCACACTCACGGTTTCGCTATGGTAAAAAATAACTACATCGGTTTGGCCGGCTGTGGTATTTATTACCTGTAGTTTGGCAATAGTGCTGTATGGGTATATACGGTCGTAATCGAGCAGGTGAACATCCAGTACGTGTTCCAGCGGTGGCAGGCGTTGGCCTGTTTTTTCGGGCAAATAATACTTGTGCGAAAGCTTGCTGCCATGTTCAAGGTGGTAGAACGGGCGGTGCTTATGCGTTGCCAGATAAGTATTCAGCGCTTCGGGCGATAGGATTTTTCCATCGGGGAAGCGGTCGAAAAAATCTTTTACCGAAATAAGCATGGCGGGCAACATGCGCAAACCGGCACTGGAGTATTTTCCCGCAATTCCTTCGCCCGCAATTTGCATCCACCAACTTTCTGTTTCGCGGTCGTACATCACCATATCGTTGTGCAGCAGTAACCCCGAAATGCCAAAGGTGAGCAACTGTTCGTCTGTTTTTGTTTTTAGCTGGCGGTTGTACACCATGGCGGCATTGCACATGGGGCAAAACGTTACCATTACGTTTTTACCGCCAATAGTATCGTTGCTCAGCTCGTACAGCGTAAGCACACTTAGCGGATATGCCCGGTGTTCATTACCAAAACTCAACACAATGGCCGGTTCAAATTCATAGTAGTTGTATAGCGAATCGGTTTTTGAAATAAACAGGGGAAAGTCGAGCGTGCGCAGTTCGTCTTTGGCGGCAACAATGGTCAGTTCGTTAAAATCGGGGGTGTGGCGGGTGGTGTCGGTTTTCCAGTTATAAGCCACCTTGTGCGGGTTGGGTATTTGGGCAAACGCCCAATTAAAAAGAAAAAGAAAGGCGAAAAGTTGTTTCATGTGGTTGGATTTAACCGAAGGGTAATCAATTGTCCGAATATATTTTTTCAACTTGGTTGGTATTGCTACCACCGCTATTTTATGCCGTTGTTGGTATTAACACCTCTAACCAAATTTAATAACGAACACCGAATGCCCCCATTTCACCTTTTCAAATTTGGCAGATGAAAAATAATTGCTTTTGCCGTTACTGAGAAATGGCATTCAGAACTCCGGATAGGGGTTCCCGGTTTTGGGAATAGGATATAACGGGAATTACATGCCACAAGAACCGGTCTACCGGCTAAGTGCTACACGAGCCTCCGCTCGCCAGTAGAGGAATATGAACGGGAGGAGGGCGGATGGACAATTCGTCTGCCGGGATGAAGCCGGGAGGCGGGCTTTTGAGGTTTTAAGTTACCCAAACGGGGTTAAAAGGTTGCGGAAAATGGTGCAGGCTTTGTATTTTTTAAAATGCTTTTACTAAGCCTGTTCGCAAATTGTATCGAAGGCAAACGCCTTTTTTAAGTCCTTGTATTTGCGCGAATAGGTTTGCGTTTAATAAATACAAACCGTGAAAACTGAACGGTGGTAAAAATAGTTTTCGGTAGTGCTTAGAAGTTCGGTGCAAATGAAAAGTCAAACAAGTGAAAACAACTTCACTTCCCAATACAAAACTTGGAAAATATGTTGCCCAGTATTTCTTCATTAGTAACCTCACCGGATATTTCGCCAAGGTAGTTGAGGGAGCGCTTAAGGTGGAGCGAAATGAGTTCGCCTGTAATACCGTTTTCTACAGCGGCCTTTACATCGTTTAAGGAAGAACCGGCATTGATGAGCGCTTCGTAGTGGCGTATGTTAGCCACCACGGTGTTGTTTTGCGTGCCGGGTTTTTGGGCTACCAGTTCGTATAACTTTTCCTTGAGCAAATCAATGTTTCTGGCCGGTGAGGCGGAAACAAACTGCAAATGTTGGTGCAGGTTACTAACGGAAGTGGCGGGGCTATTCTTAAGCACCCAGTAAAATTTAGTGGTATCGTTCCAGTGGGCAGAATCTATTTTGTTGCCCACTATTATTCCTTCAAACTGTGTT
>CAZLXD010000316.1:2805-3184 GCA_964563185.1 uncultured Chitinophaga sp. | reverse complement strand
TTCGCCCAGTCTTTCGGGGGTAACCTGTTGCTTGGCATCGCTCCAGGCTTTATCGGGGTTAATGTGGCTTTCTATCATTAAGCCGTCAAAGCCCATATCCATAGCCTGCTGCGATAAAATGTAAATTAAATCGCGCGTGCCCCCCATGTGGCTGGGGTCTACTATAATCGGAATTTCCGGAAACCTTCTGCGCAACTCAATGGGTATTTCCCACATAGGCGGGTTGCGGTAAATGGTTTTTTCAAACGAAGAAAACCCGCGGTGAACAACCCCCAGTTTTCTTATACCGCTTTGGTAAAAACGTTCTATGGCACCAATCCATAATTCTAAATCGGGGTTAATGGGGTTTTTAATCAGCACGGGTATATCTACGCCCTTT
>CAZLXD010000316.1:0-2795 GCA_964563185.1 uncultured Chitinophaga sp. | reverse complement strand
GCAAAAGGCGAAACGGTAGTGCGCGCCCCAATCCACAAAACATCAATATCGTTTTTAAGTGCTGCTTCCACATGCTCGGGGTTGGCCACTTCTACCGATACCGGCAACCCCACTTCTTTCCCCGCAGCTTTCACCCAGGGCAAGCCAATTTCCCCCACGCCTTCAAAAGAATTGGGGCGGGTGCGGGGCTTCCAAATTCCTGCGCGCAGCATATGCACTTTGCCGTTGCCATGCTTTACAATTTCGCGGACGGTATTAAAAACCTGCTCTTCGCCTTCGGCACTGCAGGGGCCTGCAATAACAAACGGATGAGCGGAAATTTTGCTCCAGATATTTAGCGGGGTTATTTCAAACTTATCACTCACAAAAAACTATTTTCGAAAAAATGAACAAAACTTACCTCTCTGTTATAGCCGTAACAATATTACTGCAAACAAGTTTAGCGCAAACATCTTACACGGTTTCCTCCTTTTCAAAAACACCTGAAACATTTAAATATCTGCTGCTTCCCAATGCCGAAGTTTCTGCCAACGATACTATCAACGAGTTAATTGTTGACCTCGTAGAACCTATGTTGCTCGACTCCATGATAGAAAGGAAAAAGCAACACCATAAGTTAGGTCCTGTTGGTTGGTTTATTCATGCCTTTGGTGGTTTTAACTGGCGGGCATTAAGCATGAAGAAGGAAAAGTTTGTCGGCACCGTGGCCAGAAATTCCCGCAGCGGCAGCGAGCAATACACCGAGTACGACATCAACTTCGATTTGTATTTTAATACAAAAAAATATCTGTGGCGGGTGTTTGATGCCTACGACCGGCAAAGGAAAATTCACCGGCAGGATATACGACCCAGCCACCGCACCAACTATGATACCATTCCCTTTGTGCGCGATGTGTTGAACGTTGATAAGCGCAATTACCGCCTGCATTGTGAATTGACACCGCCAAGACTGTTCAGGGCACCTCTTAATTATTCTTTTTACCCTACACTGCCTAATGGTGGCGGATTAAAAGAACACGCAAACTTTGAAAACGATAAGCCCACTATGGGTTTTTACGGAACATTCTGTTTAGACTGCAACCACAGTTGCCATCCGGAACTGCACCCGTACGAATGGGTGTGGTGGTTAAAGAATAACGATGAAGATAGAACCACCGATAAAGTATGGAACGTAGGCCTGTTTCACGAAAGCAGTAACCGCATGAAAAAGTGGAGTGTAAACCCTATGACGGGCAGTATTGCCCTCCCCTTTGTGTTTGTGTTAGATGAAGAAAACTCCGGTCAAAATACTATTCAAATAGAACATTTGGTGTTCAACAACTTTCACGATGAAGAGGTGAAGAAGATAAATACTCCGTCTGCAGTTATCTCTCCTAAGGAAACTTACCATGAAGTGCAGATAATGGCGGGCGATACCGTACTTACCGGTATTGAAGTTAAGTTTATGAGAAGTATCAGCACAAATGGTTTGCAGTATTGGTTCAGCCAACTGAATTTCGACAGTACGAACAAAGAGTTATCGGGTATGTTTCATTTTGCAACATCGGTTATAGATTTATACACTACACAAATAAGATTTACAAAAAGCTATGTCTACTGAAAACAAATACGACTACATCGTTATCGGCTCAGGTTTTGGCGGTAGCGTAAGCGCAATGCGCTTATCCGAAAAAGGTTACTCCGTATTGGTTATCGAAAAAGGAAAGCGATGGAAAGCGAACGACTTTCCCAAGTCAGACTGGCAACTGAGTAAGTATCTGTGGATGCCATTTATAAAGTTCTTCGGCATACAGAAACTAACCTTCTTTAACCAAGTGTTTGTTATTAGTGGTGTTGGTGTGGGCGGTGGTTCGCTGGTGTATGCGAATACACACATGATGCCCAAAGAGAATTTTTATACAAATAAACTTTGGTCGCATTTTAAGGATTGGAAAGGCGTGCTTACTCCATACTTTGAGCGGGCTAAGTTTATGCTGGGTACTACTCAGTATCAAAAAGACAATGCCGAAGATTTAGTATTGAAAGAAGTGGCCGAAGAAATGGGCTACGGGCATACGTTTAAGTCAGTAGATGGAGTGGGCGTTTATCTGGGCCCTACAAACATTGAAACCGACCCTTACTTTAAGGGTTTGGGCCCTGCCCGTAAAGGCTGCACCGAGTGTGCGGCCTGTATGGTTGGCTGCCGCCACAATGCAAAAAATACCCTCGACAAAAACTATCTATGGTTTGCCGAGAATATGTTTGGTGCCAAAGTGGAAGCCGAAACTCTGGTAACAAAGATTGAACACATAGATGGGGAGTATGTCATTCACACAGAAACTTCCACTTCGTGGTTTTCAAAAAATAAGCGCGTTTTCAAAAGCAAGGGCCTGGTGGTAAGCGGAGGCGTTTTAGGTACTATGGATTTATTGCTTCGCCAGAAGTATGTAACCAAAACATTGCCTCACCTGTCGGATAAACTGGGAGAAAATATTCTCACCAACTCTGAAATGCTGAGCGGTGTAGGTTTAGCTGACCGCAAGTTGAATCACGGCATTGCTATCTCCCGTATTTTTTCGCCCGATGAAAACACCAACATTGAAGTATGCAAGTTTCCCGATGGAAGCGGATCTATGATGCGCTTGGGTGTTCCGGCAGTAGGTGATGGCTCCCCCATTACCCGTACCGTGAAAATGATAGGTCAGTTTATTGTGCAGCCGATAAACAGCATACGCTTCTTTACTACATTTCGTCCTGCAACGAACGGCATTATTTTCCTGATAATGCAAACCCTGGAGAATGCTATGCGATTGAAA
>CAZLXD010000315.1:0-3186 GCA_964563185.1 uncultured Chitinophaga sp. | reverse complement strand
ATCAAATCCGGCTGATTGATAAAATTCAAGGTCTCGTGTGTTATCGTCAAATAAATTGTCGCTGCCGAAACCTGTACTGCTGTTTAACCGGGTAGTTGTTTGATTTGGGCTCATGGCAATAAAACTTCCACCGGATGAATGAATGGAAACATCATTGGTTTCAAAAGTGCTGCACTTGATATATGCAACACTTGCACCATCTACACTTAAAGCCAAATCCTGATCTTTAAACCGCGATGAATAAACAAATAACTCTGAACCACTTGTTCCTGAAAAATCAATTCCGGTTTCACCATCACCGGTACACCACCCCTTAAACTCACTCAGGTTATTCATATCTTCCCCTTTCCAGCCGGTTAAGCAATCAATAAACCGCGCATTATATAAATTGGCCGAATGAGAAATAGTATGTACACCCACAGCACAGTTGTTAAACACTACTTCATTCAAAAAAAGCATATCTACATCTGAAGAAGATTCTTTTTTTATGGCAGTATTGGTAAATTGAAAAACACATTTTTCAATAGCAATGGTTTCGGTATTTGATTGCCCGGTAAGCACAATGCCGTTGTGCGGGTAAACGTAAGAACTTCCTGTAAATTTTACCCCATAAAAATCAACTGAGTTCTCCAGTTTAAATCCGGTGCCAGCCGCAAGTTCTACCGTACCCGTATGTATTTTAAACAACCCCAAACTACTTGGATATACCGTGCCCGATGTTACTTCAATTACCTTATCCGTTATAGCGTCTCCTTCAATCTCTATGCTGCTGTTTGTACCTGTTGCGGTAATGTTGCTAAGTCCGTTTGAAGGAAAGGCAAAACGAATAAATCCATTTTGATTTGTTACCGTCATGTGGTTATTATTTCCGGTTAGAATTAATTGCCCGCCAATATCCAGCATTGATTCGTCATCGGCCAATTCAATGGTAACATTTGGCTCTATAATTAATTCTGCTCCATTTTCAATTTTTAGCGATGAGTTCTTGCGAATGCGAAGGGACGAGCCACTTTCCAGTTTCAGTGTACTTCCTTCGGTAATCACCAATGTACCTGTGCGACTGGCGGCATCATCGCCAATAATCAATTGCCCGTTATTTTTTATAGTAATTTGAGGAGCACTACTTACGCAGGCTGTATTAATTCTGAATGTTTGCGCAGCAAAATATTTATCAGTTGGCGGGGCATTGCTTGTGAGTTGCTGGCTATAGCCAATGGCGTATCCTTCATTTACAGCCAAAATTCCTTCTACTTCCACACTGCCTAACCTGTCTCCGCTAGTGTCGGCAAAATTGTAACTGTAACCTGCCGGTATGGTTGCCGGAATATAGTGCAACATATGTTCGAAAATTTTGGTATTACCACTGGTAAACGTTGCATGAAATTGATTGTAAATACCGCCTGTAGGAGTAGTTTGGTCGGGAGAAATAAAAGCCCCAAAAGGCGACTCGGAAGTGTTGGAGTTGATATTGTACAAATATCCCTGATTGTACACAGCTAATGAACTTTTAGTAGGAATAAAACTGTAATTGCCAAATGAAACAACCGGAGCAATAAAAGCATCAATGGCTCCGCCACTTATCGGATTGATTCCACCGGGAGCATTATCAACCGGCAGGCAGGCTACCGCTGTTTTTACTAACCAACTGGATTTATATAAGGATATTCCTAAAACTTTATTTTGGAACAACCCGTTATACAACACGCTTCCTATAGTTTGGTTCGACATGGAATAAATATCAGCATACCGGAAAATTCCATTACCATGGTTATAGGCATGCCACATCAAAGTCCCTTCGCCCAGCGTAATGGTGTTGGTTACATCTTTTTGCTTTATCCCCGAGCCCGACCCATTGCTTATAGCTACCGCCTTGCAGCCAATATCTCCACTGTTCAGATTATTCATCTCTGTATAAAAAGAACCGTATAGTGAACTTGCGTAATTGTACTGGTAAATGAGCATTTGCCGCGCAGCAGGGCATAGTAAATCAAGGTAGTCCCAATAAATATCTTCAAACTCCCGCGGGTCAATTACCGGTTTATGGTCTTCAAAAATGGTTTTGTAGGCATGCATTTTTAACGCCTGTAAACCCAGTGGCTGGTTAGCACCTAAAAGGGGGGCATCGTGGGCAATAAACAATTTGGTATCGTGCACATAATCCGCATTGCCCGGGTTGGCCGCCTCCAATGTTTTCATATGCGCCAGCGCATAGCGGCACACCACACCTCCCATGCTGGGCCCAACAAGCACATTTTTATGGGTGCTGCCATTGGCCCATTTCAGTTGGTTCACCCTGCGCAGCACCGCCTCTACCACATAGGCATTGGCCTGTAGCCAGGTATAGTTGGTATCAAAATCTACAAATACAATATCGTAGCCGAGTCGTTCGATTTCCTCTGTCAACTGCAGATTCCAACGTCTGAGTCCATTTTGCCTATCATTCAAATATCCGTTCCCGTTTTTTCTTCCGGTTTCATAAAATTTATTCTTCGGCCCGTTAAAACCTTCGGTGATAACAAAGGGCTTGCGCAGTTTTTTATCGTTGTTGCCACAGCCATAGCGTATGGATACGCGGGCACTGTGGTAGGCTCCGCCATAGGGGGCAAAAGAGGTAACAGTAAAAAAGGTATCGGGGGTAAAACCGGCATAGCCCACAATTTTCAGGTTAAATTTTCCGTCCACATGGGTATTATTGGTAAAATGCAGCCTTAGTTTTACCATGGCATCGGTTTGGTCGCCAAAATACACATCGGTGCTCCCATCAACCGGGATGGTTTTGTATCCTTCTCCGTTTCCAAAATCAACTTCTAAGTGATCAATGCTGCGGGTATCGTTGCTGTTGATAAGCGATTCGGGAAAAACAAAACGGACTGTGCTGTCGGCATCCAGCTCTACCTCGTCCACTGCCGGGGCGGCAATAAAACAGGCGGCTTCTTCAAAGGGGCTTTCGCTACGCCCCGGTACATCGCGCAGTTCAATGCCATTTTGCTCCAGCAGGCTATCGGCAAGTGCGTTTTCCTCTATGCGTCCGTAATGGTAATAGAGCATACTCACGGGCACGCGGCCACTGTCCAGTTCCGTTTGCATTAGTGGCAGCAATACTCCCAATGAGTCATAAGCCTGAGTGCTATTGTAAGTACCCCTAAAAATCAGACTGGATAAAATTAGGCAAAAAGTTTAATTTTA
>CAZLXD010000314.1:2447-3198 GCA_964563185.1 uncultured Chitinophaga sp. | reverse complement strand
CTCATGGTCAGTTTTAGAGCCTTCCTTAAAAATAGCTTTGTCCTTTTGTACCGGAACGCGCCAAAAGTATTGGTCGTTGCTACGCGTATAATTGAATTTGGTATAGGTTCCCAAATCATCGGACGAGGGACCATTACCTGTCAGGTCAACATAGTCGGCACTAAGCATATCGGTCAGTAGCCACGCATAAGGGTGGGCGGGCACACGTTCTCTTTCATACTTGTGGTTTCTACCCCGGTTATTTTGAGGACTGTTGTCCTGACGTGGAGTATAGTTTACTAAACCAATGCTGTCTTTCTCTTCGCCACTTATATTAAAACTTACATCGGTGATATGATTATTGTAAGCCGGAATGCCGAACACAAAACGAGTGCCATCAGTTCGGGTAACGGTTACTTCAGAAATATGCTTGCCGGATGATGCATACTTTACTCTGTTACTTTTTGATATACTGTTTTGATAAGTGGTAAGGTTAGATACGCTTTGGAAACTATTGATGGGATGGCTTATAATTTGTTTCGAAAACCCCATTTGCGCTGCCTCCATTGCTGTTAACCATTGAAAATTATTCTGACGAACCTCGCGGTTCTTTCGAATGTAACTCTGTCCATACCCACCGGCATAAGTTCCATTACCTTTTAAGAGTTGAGTGCTAGTGTTGCCATGTTCATCCACCAATGGAGCCACAGCAGAGAAGCCTCCAATGGTATTAAACAAAGTATCGTTAGCCATAGCGGTAGCCTCTCCCATA
>CAZLXD010000314.1:0-2437 GCA_964563185.1 uncultured Chitinophaga sp. | reverse complement strand
GTCTACCTGTTCTTTAAAACTTAAACTGTTGAACGCATTCCCTTCTTGCCATTTATTTGACTGTCCGTATTTAATGGGTACTTTAATATTTACTCCCACCTTTACCAAATCACCGGGGCCGGCATCTCCACCAAGTTCTCCTTTCACGCTGGTTGAACTTGCTGCTGGGTCATACAAAGTGCCTGCATCACCTCTGAAAGGACGAAACGAAGATTGAATGCCCTGCACATTTACATTATAAAGGTCGTGTGCAAACTGTGTCATGGGCAGGTTAGGTATTTCTTTGCTGAACAAGCCTCCCTTGTCTCGTTGTACATCCATCACTTCTCGCCCATTGCGGCTTTTGTGTGCATACATGTATCCAAAAGCCGGCAACTCATCGTAGTTTTTTGCATAGCGCGAACTGGAGTATGAAAACTCAGCTTCGCCTGCAAGTGTTACCACCCCACCCAGCTCTGCTCCCAGTTTAAACTGTCCTCCAAAGCCGTCTTCATACATAGGCCAGTCAATAGTAGGATTCATACTGGGTGAACTGTAACCTATGCTAAAATTACCTCCGCCCGAAAATTTGCCGTTCTTAATCCCTGCATCGTTCATCATAAAGGTACCGTTGCGGCCAAACAAACTTCTGTTCTTGTAACCAATCTCAGCACTAAAACTGTTTTTCTTAATGCCTGTGCGTGAATCCACAGCCAGCGCATAACCAATACCTCCGTTCAATGTTTGGTGGTCAGCTATATCTTTTTCAAAACCAATGCTGGCTGAAGTATTGATGGTAGATCCTTTACTACTGTTGGACGCAAAACCCACTCCCAGTTGACCATCTGTTTTAAAACCACTGCTATTACTGCCTTTTAGTTTTAACCCATTCGAAAGTCCCGCGCTCCATCCTTCATAGTTACTATGCTGCAACTCAAATTTTGATGAAGCCCCTACACTAACGCCTCCATCAGCTGCCGCTTCGGTTGCCCCTTCTGCTGCATCGCTCGCTTCAAAACCTGTAAACTCCATATCGAAAGCCGCACCAAATGATGTACTTACTTTAGGCAAAGCAGACTTGGTTACTTGTATAGCATCACCACACAAATCATCAGGCAAGCCACGCACATCGCGCGATATACTGCCGGTGTTTATGTTCCAGCCTAAGCCCACCATGCTTGCTTCGCTTTCCATGCCCACGTTGCTGCTGTAACTGAGTGTAAGCGGATAGCCGCCCACATCCATCAGCGGAATCTGATAACTGAAATCACCGGTGAAAAGATTAACCATTTCTGTGTTCTCTGCCGCACTAAACTGCTGCACCTCAGGCACCGATGGACCACCGGTAAGTGCAAATGTGCTTAGCGGCATGAAAGCAGGAATCAGCTGCAATCCGGCTAATGCAATGGCTAATGGTTTTCTGTATCTTCTAAGTTTCTTCATAACACTACGGCTTTACTTTGAAGCGAAGTTTTTTAATGGAACCGTTCATATCCACTATTTGCAATTCATAAAGTTCTGATGCCAGAATACCCTTGTAATCGGTAAGTGGTGCACTGAAGTAGTTGTTGCCAAAACTTACCTCCAGCAGTTTGTTGAATACCATACTTCCTTTCATGTCAAGTATGCGCATGCCCACAGTAGGCGTTTTACTACCATGTTCATATAAAAAACTCAGCAAGCCACGGTCAAGCGTAGAAAAGCTGTTGTTGACAACGGGAGTTGTTTCCAAATATGGAATGCCCGGTTTGGGTAAATTTTTGACTTCTTTCTTCTTCGCAACTGTATCGTTGGTTGTTACAATTTTGCTGTCACAGTAAACAAAACTCCGTACTTCACTTGTGGCCACAGTTTGGTTATTTACCTCTGCCGAAACCTTCCAGGCATAACGGTAACCCGGGCGGAGGTTACGGGCATTAATACCGTATTGTGCAATGGTTGTTGGAATTCCTTTGCGCTCGTAAAAAGCAGGGTTGGTTTGCACGGAACTCAAAACCGTTTGCATGTTTTGCAATTCGTAAAGTGTAAGCGTGTATGTAAAATTCTGTCCGTTATTGGGTACCGGAGGTAGCCAGCTAAAAAAGGGATAGGGTTCACATACTGTGTCATTGTTATCGGGGGCAATAAGGATGGGCGGAGTAAAGTAATCAGCAGAAAAACTGTAGCAGTTGCTGCCTATTTCGCTGGAGTCGGAGGCTAAATACGCGGTGATACAAATCTCGTAATCACCTGCCGGAAGGCCGTTGGTTTGTATCGCGTATTGTCGCAAACTCTGATCTTCGTACATTGTATTGAATGGGTCGAGTCCTACATAATAGTTGGTGTTGAAAGTTGATAGCCCGGGAGGAATAGGTCTCGCTTTGGACAAGGCTTCATATACTTTTCCGCGCTGTGCTTCGGTGGCCACCCCTCTAAAAAAAACATCAATAGTTTGGTTACCCGTGTTATTCACCACTAC
>CAZLXD010000313.1:0-3216 GCA_964563185.1 uncultured Chitinophaga sp. | reverse complement strand
GCGCTACCTGAAGGCCGATGAAGAAATTGGCGAACCCAGCGATGTGGTAAGTATAAGCGTGGCAGCCACATAGCTGCTATGCATGGCGTAGTTACCAACCCCTAAAATTGTGATTGGTGGCTACATAAACAAAGGAATAGACACGGTTGCCGGAAACACCAACCGCAGAAAACCAAAGCGAATAAAAATCTTGCTATGAAGGACTGTTTACCTTTTACAACCATTGCTCTTTTTGTTATTTGTTGCCTGCTGCCCGCTGCCGGTATATATGCGCAAGCGCCTCAACAAATAAATTATCAGGCCGTAGTTCGAAACAACAATGGTCAACCGGTAAGCAACGGAACACCGGTAGCGCTGCGGTTTTCTATCCGCAACCAAACAACTACAGGGGCCGTTGTTTATACCGAAACTCAAAATACAACGGCCAATTTATTTGGTTTGGTTAATGTTGAAATTGGCGCAACCGGAAACCTATCCACCGTAAACTGGGGTAATGGTTCTAAATATTTGCAGGTTGAAGCAGATATAAACAGCACGGGCACATTTACCGATATGGGTACCTCGCAGTTAATCAGTGTTCCCTATGCACTGTTTGCAGGCAACAGTGCTGTCGGCCCTACAGGTGCCACCGGAGCAACCGGCCCAACCGGAGCAGCAGGAACCACCGGAGCAACCGGCCCAACCGGCCCAACCGGAGCAGCAGGAACCAACGGAGCCACAGGCCCAACCGGCCCAACCGGAACAGCGGGAACCAACGGAGCCACAGGCCCAACCGGAGCCACAGGCCCAACCGGAACAGCAGGAACCAACGGAGCCACAGGCCCAACCGGCCCAACCGGAGCAGCGGGAGCCAACGGAGCCACAGGCCCAACCGGCCCAACCGGAGCAGCGGGAGCCAACGGAGCCACAGGCCCAACCGGCCCAACCGGAGCCGATGGCTCACTAAACGCATGGAGCAAAACAGGCAATGCAGGAACCATTGACGGAACCAACTTTATAGGAACTACCGATTATATACCCTTCACCATAAAAGTAAATAACCAGAAAGCAGGCAGAATAGACCCAATCCTTTATAACACCTCCTTGGGTTTCAAGGCAGCCAACAGCAATACAACCGGATACTCCAACAGCGCTTTCGGGGACAATGCGCTTACCTTTACTACTTCGGGAGCCAACAACACAGCAATAGGAGAGGGTGCCCTCAGATATAATATTGCAGGTTCCTATGCTACCGCAGTCGGAACGGGGGCCATGTATTATGCTTATAACTCAACTACCGCATTTAACAATACAAACGTAGCGGTTGGTTACCAGGCATTGAGGGGCTCTTATGCAGCTGAAAATAATACTGGGTTTCAAAATACCGCAGTTGGATATCAGTCCCTGCTCAACAACACAGACGGTGACAACAACACCGCCAATGGCTATTCTGCGCTACTTTCAAATACCAGCGGCTACAGCAATACCGCCATAGGCAGAAGCGCATTGAATAGTAACACCTCCGGCTACCATAATACCGCAATTGGCAGAAATACACTCTATAACAACGATACCGGCATACGCAATGTAGGCAGCGGAGGATATGCGCTTTACTCCAACACCACCGGAAACGATAACACCGCCAGCGGTGTAGATGCGCTTTATTCCAACACCACAGGAAACAATAACACAGCCATAGGCAGGGTTGCTTTATATTCAAACGTATCAGGCAACAAAGCCACCGCCATAGGCAACAGCGCCATGTATTATACCAACAATGCCGCCAACGGATTTGATAACTACAATGTTGCCCTGGGTTACGAAGCCCTGCGCGGCAGCACTACCGCCTCGGCAAATACCGGAAATAATAATACAGCCCTTGGTTACCAAACCCTGCGCACCAATTCAACCGGAGAATACAATTTTGCCGCAGGAAGCCTGGCTATGAATGCTAATACCACCGGCTCTTACAACACCGCCTGCGGTTCGCAAACCCTCCTTTCCAATACCACCGGGCAATACAATACCGCTGTAGGGTTAAATTCTTTATACTATAATACGGCAGGAAATTCCAATACCGCCATCGGCTACAGCGCCCTGTCATACAATGTAGCCGGAAACCATGCCACAGCCATTGGTTACAACGCCATGACCTTTACCAATAACACCTCCACCGCTTTCAATAACGAAAACGTAGCACTTGGCTACGAAGCCCTGCGCGGCAGCACCACCGCCTCAAACAACACCGGCAATTTCAACACCGCAGCAGGGTCGCAAACCATGTGGCTAAATACCTCCGGAAGTAATAATGCCACACTTGGCTACAGAGCACTCTATAATAATACCACCGGCTCGGGCAACACCGCTTTGGGATACCAGGCAGGCACAAACGGAACGGCCATTACAACCGGCACCTACAACACCCTGCTGGGATACCAGGCAAGTTCCAACAACGCAAACAGAACCAACAGCATTGCCATTGCCGCCAACGGAAACCTCGCTTTTGGAGGCGATAATAATGTAAGGATAGGCAACTCATCCATCACTTCCATTGGCGGACAGGTTGGCTGGACCACTATTTCTGACGAACGGGTTAAAACCGATTTTAAAAATGATGTCATCGGCCTTGAGTTTATTTTAAAATTAAAACCCATAACCTATAGCTACACTATTAATGCTTCAAACAAAATTCAAAACATAGAAAACAACAACCAGTGGACGGGCAAATACGACATAGAAAAAATCCGTTTCAGCGGTTTCCGCGCACAGGAAGTGGAACAGGCAGCAGCACAACTGGGTTACTCGTTCAGCGGAGTAGATAAACCACAGGAAAAAGATGCCCTATGGGGCTTACGTTATGCCGAATTTGTAGTTCCATTGGTGAAAGCCGTGCAAGAGCAGCAACAGCAAATAGAGGAAATGAAAAACACCCACCGGGCGCAAATTGAAGCGTTACAGAAAGAAATAGATTCCATCAAAAACAAATTGAAATAACCGATACTGAATTGCTCACTTTTTCTTGCAGTAACCGAAAAAAACACTGCGGATAAAAATGCCGGAAAGATTTAAACAACCACATCATAATTATTAACCTAAACCATAAAACCATGAAAAACCAAACCAACCTCCGCCATGTAGCATTTTTGCTGATAGCACTGCTTTTCAGCGCTATTACCACCCAGGCCCACGAAGGCATTTTCTTTGTAAAAACAGTAGCCAGCAATGCCGACCTTTACT
>CAZLXD010000312.1:0-3288 GCA_964563185.1 uncultured Chitinophaga sp. | reverse complement strand
TGTGGGAGCGCCCCAACAACATAGGTTCACCGGTTAACAGCCCCGGCTGGGATGCCCAGCCCTGCATTAGCCCCGATGGCCGCACCCTTTACTTTGCCTCGGTGCGCGGCACCGGCCGTGGCGGCAGCGATATATGGATGAGCACCCTTACCGATGCCGGCACCTGGAGCGAGCCGCAAATGCTCAATACCAACATTAACACCCAATACGATGAAATGCGCCCCTTTGTGCACCCCGATGGCAACACGCTTTACTTTTCCAGCAACGGGCACCCGGGCATGGGCGGCTACGATATTTTTGTAAGCCGCAAGGGGGCCGATGGCACCTGGGGCAAGCCCGAAAACATGGGCCACCCCATTAACACCCCCGGTGACGAGGTAGGTATTTTTGTAAGCACCGATGGCAGCACCGCTTACTACGCCAGCGAGCAGAAGGACAGCTACGGGCAAATGGATATTTACAGTTTCGAAATGCCGCAAATGGCACGCCCCGGCTATACCTCTTACATTAAAGGCAACGTGTTCGACAGCGATAACCGCGACCCGCTGGCGGCCAGTATACAGGTGTATGACCTGGCTACCGGCAAACTGTTTTCCAGCTTTAGCACCGACCGTATTAACGGCACTTTCCTTTCCACCCTGCCCGCGGGTAAAGATTATGCGGTGGAAGTGCTGAAAGACGGCTACCTGTTTTACTCGCACAACATTTCATTAAAAGAGGTGAAGGACGGCAAGCCTTTTGAACTGAACATTGCGCTCACCCGAATTAAAGTAGGGGAGAAGGTGGTGCTCAACAACGTATTCTTTGAAAGCGAAAAGTTTGAACTGAAGCCCGAATCGAAAGCCGAGCTGGAAGTAATTGTAAAGATGATTGAAAAGAACCCATCGCTAAAGATTGAAATTGGCGGCCATACCGATAACAGCGGCACCGAAGAAAAGAACCGTGCCCTTTCAGAAAGCCGCGCTAAGAGTGTATATGACTACCTGCTTTCGAAGGGCATAGATACTTCGCGCGTTACTTACAAAGGCTACAGCAGCAGCAAACCACTGGCCGATAACAACACCCCCGAAGGCAAAGCCAGAAACAGAAGAACAGAGTTTACCGTTACCGCCATTTAGCGGGAGTTCTGTCATAACTGTTTTGAAGGCCTGATAAGGCAGGTGTCTTGCTGAACTTGTTTCAGCATCTCTGCTGCCTAATGGGAGACCCCGAAACAAGTTCGGGGTGACAAAAGGCCTTTTGCGAAGGGCAATGACCCATATTTAGGCAGAAAGGTTTCGCCCCTACGGGGCGATGTCCCATTTTCCAACTTAAGCTACCTGTATGTAGTGCCTACGGCACAAAAAAAATCCCGTTAGGGATTTAATATTGGTAGAAGTATGAAGCCAACCGAAAACATTGCCCCGTAGGGGCAAAACCTAAAGGAACTACCTAATACCCGGCCATTGCCCCCTGAAGGGGATAGATTTCTAAATGCCAACAAAAAATCCTGCCCGGTGGCAGGATTTTTTGTTGGTGATAATGCCGGAAGCAAAAACCTATACGGCCAGGCTCATATCACCGTAGTATTCCTTTTCAATGTAGTAAATGGAAAGTTTGTTGCGCACTTCAATCGACTTTTTAACCGAAAAGAAGAAGTCTACCAGCTTTTTAAAGTCGGCCGGCTTTTGCATATATCCGTTGGCGCCTAAGCGGTAGCACTCAATCATATCCTTGCGGTAGTCGCTGTTGGTTACCACTATTACCGGTATGTGCTCCAGTTCGGGGTCGGTCTTTATTTTTTCCAGCACTTCTTTGCCGGTTACCTTAGGCATGTTCAGGTCCAACAGTACCAGGTCAAAATCTTTGTTGATGAGTTTGTTGGTATCGAGGGTTTCGCAGGCTTCTTCGCCATCGTAAGCGTAGTCCAGTTCCACTATCTCGTCCAGCCCGGCTTCTTTCAGTGCTTCCTGTATAAGGCGCACTTCGGCAGGGTTATCTTCCACAATAAAAAAGTTGTAACGACCCGTGGAGTTGATATTGAGCATATACTGCGGTTTAGTTACAACAAATTTATGCCTCTATAAAAACAAACAGGCGCTACTTATAAAGCAGCGCCTGTTTGTAATAGGTTAAAAAGTAGGCAAAAGGCTACACTGTTACTCAGCTCCTTCCTGTTTATCATCGTCACTTACCTTGGTAAGGTTTTTCGGCTTGTAGCCGGGGTCTTCCAGGTGGCGGATGTAGTCTTCAATTTGGTCGGCACCAATTCTGCGGGCCACTATCTTTTTGCCGGCATCCAGAATGTAAAGCTGCGGAGTGCTTTGTATATCCCACTCCCAGCGGAAGTTGTTGTGGCGCTTGGCATCGCATACGTTTATCCAGTCCATGTTGTTCTTCTGTATAAACTCTATCCATTCTTTGTAGTTATCCATGTCCATAATGGCGGGCGAGAACACCTCCACGCTTATGCCCATTTTCTTCAGGTTGTGGTAAGCTTCGGCCAGTACGGGCATTTCTTTTTTGCAGTGCCCGCAATCGGGGTCCCAGAAAGCCACTACGGTGTATTTGGCTTTTACATCATACAGCGATTTCCATTGTGTTTCGGTGCTGTCGGTCCAAAGTATAAGGCGCTGTGCCTGCTTGCCTACCAGCACCGGCTCCAGGCGGGTTACCCGGTCGCATATTTTAAAGCGCTTGGCGGTGTCAATCCAGGGGGTCATATCCGCTTTGCAGAAGTATTCCTTACCAAAGTGAACGTAAGCCCCGTCAAAGCCCATTACTTTCGAATTAGCCATTTCGTTAAAAATGTAAGTAAGGATGTAGCGGTACATTTCTCCCTTCTTATCGGTTCTACCCAACACATCCTCGCCCGAAACTATAATAGAGTCGGGGTGCTGAACGGTGGTTTGGGTCATAAAGGTTTTCAGCTTGTTGTGCAGCACCGGGCAGCGCAGCAGGCGGTCATCGCGCAGGTCGGTGTTATCCCAGTAGTGGGCTTTGTAGTAGCGCCACTGCCAGGCACTGTCAATTACCTTGCCGGCAGCATCGCGCGGAAAATCGGGCACATCAATGTCCTTCATGGCTTTAATCAGCTTGCCGTAAAACAGGTCGGGGTTTTGAGAAATAATGTTGTTGCGCTGATTTTTTACATCGCCATCTATTTTCCGTAGTTCGGCCATGTATTTATCCTTGGTGCCCTGGTCTTTGGCTTCGCGGTATAGTTTTGAAAGGGAATCGGACAGTTGCTTCATTCTCGACAAAAACTTCATGTCGTCATAAAACAGGGTGTTCTCTTTAGAGTTGAGC
>CAZLXD010000311.1:0-3309 GCA_964563185.1 uncultured Chitinophaga sp. | reverse complement strand
AACTGCGGGGATGATATGAAAGTATTAGGCGCCTTAGAGTTGGGGTTGAAAAACTGCGATTTAAAAGCCTTTATCACTTCCATCTTTCTTTCATAGTAATCGCTAATATCCACAACAAAATCAGGCTCAATATGCAGCGCCTGTATGTAATGATACACCGCCTTGGGGCGGAAAGCCTTTTGCTTAGCCCCTTTATAGGTGGTGTTTATTTTGGGCAGGCCGGCTAAAAAACAGGCATCGCGCACCAATTCGGCACTGCGCGCATGGTCGGGGTGGCGGTCGTGTATAGCATTGGCAAAAACAACAGCAGGCTGAAAATGACGAATAACTTTTACCACCTCCAACTTATGTTTCTTATCGTTCGCGAAAAAACCGTCTGCAAAGTTGAGTGATTCACGCACCTGCAATTTCATGAGTTTTGTGGCAGCTGCTACCTCCTTCATACGAGTTTTTACATTGCCCCGTGTTCCCAACTCCCCTTTAGTAAGGTCCAGAATCCCTACTTTGTATCCAAGGTCAATGTGCTTCATTAAAGTGCCGGAACAACCAAGTTCCACATCATCGGGGTGAACGCCAACGGCAAGTATGTCCAATTTCATGAATCAATGATAGTGAAAGCTGTGTAGCTAAACTCCAAACTGTTTAAGGTGATGGTTAAAATGTTTTATCAGTAAATCGTGCCATTGCTGTTTACTGAGAGTGCCGAACATGGGGTGCGGTTTCAATTTTTCTTCTTCGCGCTCGTTAAAAATATCCAGCATCTTCTTTACAAACTCCAGTTCGGTGTAGAAGTCGCGGGCAGGAGTGCCTAATTTTCCTTGTATTAACTCAGGAGCAGTAGCCGAGCCTTTGGGCCAGACAGGCAATAAATAGACTGCCACCGGAAACATTACTTTGTTGGTAAAGAAATTAGAACGGTTCTTTGCCTCTTTCATTCCCATTGCCAAACGGAAGGCATCGTTCATGTGTGCGAGCATTTGCTTTACACTCATGCTGCCCCATACGGCTTTGGTGTCGGGCGTTAACCGGTTAAGCCGCTCAAGGATTTGTTCTTTTGTGTTAGGTTCTATTTGAACTGACATATCAAAAAACAGTAATTAATTGCGCGGCTTGTATTGTTCCTCCATTTGTTTTATCCATTTCTCTCTTTCTTCGGGAGTCATGTTTTGTATGTTCTGCATCATTTCCTCCACATTGATGTTGCCGGGAATTGTGTTACTTCCGCTTCCTTTGGTATAGCCGTTTAAACTAAAAAGTAAAGAAGGGTTGCTTCGCTTTTCAGCTTTAACTAAATCCATTTGCATGGTATATTGTTTTTCGGCTACCCGTATACGAGCCGGAAAACCCTCTGCGCCTTTTGCCTGCATAGCCTTAATTAGATTACTCTTCCCGGTGTATTTAGTTTTAAGTGCAGCCAAATCAGCATAGCCTGATACTTCAGCGGTGTTCCACATTTCCATATCGTTGCTGTTGCCCTTTCTTCTTACCTTAATGTGTGTTGCGTTATAGCCGTTAACTTTTTCTTTTCCTATAACCGTTACCTCATACTCACTTTGCGGATAGTCTTTCCAGTCTTCGCTGTCGGTTGAGTTTAGTTCTGTGTAAGTTTTTGATTTTTCATTGAGCAGGTAAACTACGTTAGGGCTGCTCTTCAGAGAAAGGCTTACTATATCCATAGCACCCATTCCCGCTACGTTCATATTCATTTCCATTCGGCTGTTGCCATCCTGCGCGTAGCTTTTCATGAGGCCTGATAAATTTCCTTCCTCACCGCCCGGTGAGGAGAGTTTATACTCAATGTAATATCCTTGGGCATTAAGAATGATAAATGCTACGGTAAAAAGGTAAAATGAAAGGAGCTTTTTCATGACCGGGTATTTTTGTTGCGCAAAGTAACAAGTGTTTTCCTAAAACTGCTAAGCCTTTGGCAAACTGATACGGAAGGTGGTTCCCTTGCCTATTTCACTGTGTTTTACAAAAATTTTACCCTTGTGGTATTCCTCTACAATGCGTTTGGTGAGCGAAAGGCCAAGACCCCAGCCTCTGCGCTTGGTAGAGTAGCCGGGCTCGAAAATGGTTTCAAATTTGTTTTTGAGGATGCCTTTACCGGTATCGGTAACGTCTATAAAAACATGGTGGCTGTCGCTGCTGATAGTAGTGTTAATGACACCCTCGCCATCCATAGCATCTAATGCGTTTTTTAGCAGGTTTTCGAGTACCCAGTCGAATAGCTGATTGTTAATGGAAATGAACTCGTCTTTGTTTCCGGTCACGGTCATTACCACTTTTCGGCTGGCTCGCTTACGCATGTAATCTACGTTTCGTTCAACAGTGGTTAATGCCCTTTCTTGCTGCAATTGCGGCACAGAGCCTATTTTGGAAAAACGGTCGGCTACTAAAGTAAGGCGCTGAATATCGCTATCGAACTCATCTAGTATTTTCTGGTTGCCCTCCATTCCTTCCAGTTCACGAAGAACTTCCACCCAACCTGAAAGAGAAGAGATAGGCGTGCCTAACTGGTGAGCTGTTTCTTTAGCCATTCCTACCCATACCAGGTTCTGTTCGGCCCTGCGTGCATTACTGAAAGCGAAATAGGAGATGAGCAGGAAAGCAGCAAATATGGCTAACTGTACATAGGGGAAAATGCGGAGTTGCTTGAGTGTGGTGCTGTCATCATAGTAAATAAAGCGCTTTACACCCTCCCCTAAGTCAGCTTCAATAGGGTCGTGTATGCTTTGCATTTCTTTAAGTGTTTTCAGCAGGGTTACTTTATCCTCTACTTTTGCCGAATCAATATTGCCGTAATCAATCAGGTTTAATTTTTCATCGGTTAAAATGACGGGGGCAGAGGCAGTATTCACCACTACTTCACTAATGAATGTTTCTACCAAATCGTTCAATGTTTGTTTCAACTTGGTAAACAGGTTACTGTCCTTGTAGTAAATAAAATTCTCGCTGAATTTGTAATCAACTATAATGGGGCTATAAATGGAAAAGTCCCGTAGAATTTCGGGCGGTAAATCCTTAAAAGTTTTTACCCCTGCGGGGATAGTGATATTTCGGGCGCCCAGTATATTGCCATTCTCATCGGTAAGTATAGCAGGGATATCATTATTCGAAGTAATAATGTCGTTGAAAAAGGTAAGCAGGTCATTGTCTTCGGTGGTGAGAATGAATTTTGTACTCTGCGCATACACCGAAACCTTTCTTCGCTCTTCGGCTGCCAGTTTGGTAAAGAGCTCTTTGGTATAGCGAACCAGTTTTGCTTTTCGCCCGATAGCTTCTGCCCATAGCTTCACCTTATACTTT
>CAZLXD010000310.1:0-3364 GCA_964563185.1 uncultured Chitinophaga sp. | reverse complement strand
AGCGCTTTATTGATGGCTCTATACTTACCATAGCCGATGGCCCCTGGCCTCTTTTTACGCCCGATTTGCTTTCCATTGTTTTAGTGGTAGCTACACAGGCAAAAGGCAGCGTGCTCATTCACCAAAAAATGTTCGAAAGCCGCCTGTTCTTTGTAGATAAACTGATTGATATGGGCGCACAAATCATCCTCTGCGACCCGCACCGCGCCAGCGTTATAGGTATTAACCGCGATTACAAACTGCGCGGCATTACCATGAGCTCGCCTGATATACGGGCCGGAGTTTCGCTGCTGATTGCCGCTATGAGTGCCGAAGGAAAATCAACCATCAACAACATTGACCAGATTGACCGCGGCTACCAGCGCATTGATGAGCGCCTGAACGCTCTCGGAGCCGAAATCATGCGCGCCTAACCTGCCATTCTTTCAAATTATTACCACAACTGCCTCTAAGTCACTTAAAACCTGGCGGAATAAGTCAATTTGTCCCCAACCCGGCATAAGGCAAACATTTTGAGATATTTGCCGCGCAAAACAACTGTTTATGGAGGAAAGTAAAGAGCACACCGAGCACGAAAACCTGAAAGAAAAGGCTGAAAACCTTAAAAATACCGTATCCGAAAAGGCCGAAGAAGTAGCTAAAGATGTAAAAGAAAAAGCCGAAACCTTTGCCGGAAAAACCATTGATGCTGCTGAAAAGTTGCTGAACGATGTGTTCAAAAAGAACAAAGCCGAAGAGGCCGATTTCGAAGAAGTAGCCACCGATCCCAAAGACGTAGAGATACTAGAGTTAAAAAAAGAACTGGACGAACTGCGCGATAAATATGTGCGCCTTTATGCCGATTTCGACAACCTTCGCAAGCGCACCGCCAAAGAGAAATTGGAAATTATTCAAACAGCCGGTAAGGATGTTATCATCGCCTTACTTCCCGTACTTGATGATTTCGAAAGAGCCTTAAAGGCCATAGAAGGCAAAGAGGAAACTGCTGCTGCCCGCGAGGGAATGTTGCTTATTCACAACAAACTATTCCATAACCTAACCGCTAAAGGACTAAAAGCGATGGAAACAAAAGGACAGAAATTTAATGCCGATATACACGAAGCCATTACCGAAATTCCAGCACCTACCCCCGAGTTAGCAGGCAAAGTGGTAGATGAAGTAGAGAAAGGATATTACCTGAACGATAAAATTATCCGCTTCGCAAAAGTTGTTGTTGGTAAGCAGGCAGAATAATTGAATTATGGCAAAACGTGATTATTACGAAGTACTCGGAGTTTCCAAAACAGCAACAGCCGAGGAAATAAAAAAGGCATACCGCAAAACTGCACTTAAGTTTCACCCCGACCGCAATCAGGGCGATAAAACTGCTGAAGAGAAATTTAAGGAAGCAGCCGAAGCGTACGAAGTGCTGAGCGATGCACAAAAGAAAGCGCAGTACGACCAGTTTGGCCATGCCGGTATGAATGGCGGTGGCGGATATGGCGGTAGCTATGGTGGCGGCAACATGAACATGGAAGACATCTTCCGCAACTTCGGGGATATTTTCGGAGGCGGTGGTGGAGGCGGTGGTTTCGATCCGTTCGAGAGTTTCTTTGGCGGTAGTGGTGGCGGAAGGCAAACCCGCTCGCGCGGTAAGCGGGGCACCAATCTTCGTATTAAAGTAAAACTCACTCTTAAGGAAGTAGCCGATGGGGCCAAGAAAACCATCAAAGTAAAAAAGCAGGTGGAGTGCCACACCTGCCACGGCAGCGGAGCTAAAGATGCCGGCTCGGTAGGAAAGTGTTCTACCTGCGGAGGCAGCGGTGTAATGCGCAAAGTAACCAACACCATTCTGGGGCAAATGCAAACTACGGCCACCTGTTACGCCTGTAACGGAAGCGGCCAGCAGATAACCAAAAAGTGTACTACCTGCTCGGGCCTAGGCGTTGAATACGGAGAAGAAAACCTGAGTATTGATATACCTGCGGGTGTACAGGACGGCATGCAGCTTTCTATGAGCGGAAAGGGAAATGCCGGTGAACAGGGCGGCCCTGCCGGTGATTTAATTATACTTATAGAAGTAGAAAACCACCCAGAACTGGAAGTGGACGGACAGAACGTTATATACAACCTGCACATCAGCTTTATTGATGCGGTGTTGGGAACAAGTGTAGAGGTTCCTACTATTGAAGGCAAAGCCAAATTCAAGATACCTGCCGGCACACAGGCCGGTAAAATTTTCCGATTGAGCGGAAAAGGATTACCCGCTGTAAATGCCTATGGCAAAGGCGACCAGTTAATTCTATTAAGTGTGTATACACCAACCGAAGTATCGGCAGAAGAAAAAAAGATGTTAGAGAAACTGCGAGAGAGCGAAAACTTTAAACCAAAACCCGGCAGCAAAACCGAGCGTGGCTTTTTTGATAAGGTGCGCGACTTTTTTGGTGAGTAATATTCCATTAACCGTACCATCATCTTTTATACATTCGTTGTAACACTTAAATACAACATGAGGATATTTCTTTTTTCCGCTTTTGCCATCCTTACCGTTTCTGTTTCTGCACAAATTGAGGTAACGGAAATTAACTACAACAGCGATTCAACACTCAACTCGGGCAACTGGATTGAAATTCACAACAAGGGAAATACAGCCATTAACCTTTCCGGCTGGCAAATCACCGATGCCAATCCCTTCAATATCTTCAACTTTCCGGTAAATCAGTCATTAGCTCCCGGGGCGTATCTGGTTATTGTCGATGATACTACTAAGTTCAAAAGCATTTTTCCTGCTGTAACAAACGCAATAGGAGAACTTGGCTTTGGGCTTAGTAATAACTCTGATACTATTACTATTTACGATAACACCGCTGCCATTGTTTACAATATGGCTTACTGGGATTCTTCCCCTTGGCAAAAAACAGCCGATGGTTTAGGCCGAACCTTGGAGTTGCGCGGTTCAACTTCTGACCCCAAACTTCCTGCTTCATGGTTTGCCGGCTGTATTGGTGGCTCACCGGGTGCAGCATATACTCCCTGCAACGACCCTGTTGTTATCAGCGAGATAAACTACAACTCTATTCTTCAGTTCGATCCGGGCGATTGGATAGAGTTGCACAATCGAACGAATGCGTCCATTGATGTTTCGCAGTGGGAGTTAAAAGACAGTGAGGATACGAACGTGTTTGTGTTTCCCGCAGGTACCTTTGTTTCCGCTAACGGTTATCTGGTTGTTCTTCACGATTCAGTGTTGTTCAAGCAAAAATTTCCGGGCGTAACTAACTATGTAGCGCAAATGGATTTTAATATGGGCAACAGTGGCGACCGCATCCGCCTTTACAATGCGCAAACCGGAAGGATTCAGTTTAGTCTTGTTTTTAACGATAAG
>CAZLXD010000309.1:0-3368 GCA_964563185.1 uncultured Chitinophaga sp. | reverse complement strand
CCCCCCCCCCCCCCCCACCCCACAACCTCCAACCAACCCCTTCCAGTTTTATTGTTTGGCGGTTTAGTGGAAGCAGGGAAAAGGGAAACGGGAAAGGGGAAAGGGCAAACTCCAACCTAAAACTTACCACTTACCACTTACCACTTACCACTTACCACTTATCACTTACCACTTAAATCCTAAATGCAGGGATGCCCGCAAAGGCGACCGGCTTTGGCTATAGTTGGCAACACCGCCCCGCGGTGGCGTGTCCTCACCAACCGCAACATTGGCTAAGTCGGTTATTGGCACAAGCGAGGTGCCCGCGCCATGTGCAATTTTGCACAGGGTTTTGCAAGTTAGTTTCTGCCCTTATAGCTTGCCCCTGCCGGTCGCCCGGCCGGCAAGTAACTTATCTGCGATGGTGAGTTTGGGCTGGCGGAAAAACCGGACGGAACAGCGAAATTGACGGAAGCTTATATTAAAACATATTGATAGGGTGGCGCACCGTCCGTACCGTTGCTAAGCATAAAAAGGCTGATTTTTTGTTAAAAAGTAGATTTCTGACCCTTAATAGTTCCTTTTACTGATTTTTAAATGCTCCCCACAGCCGCAGACCCTATTGTAACTGCGTACAAGTGCCCCGTTTTGCCGCCAGCTAAGCCTTATATGATCCACCATAGGTGAACCGGGACGCGCTATACCCAAGAGCGCGGTGGCGTTTTTGCTGGATCTTACCAAGCAGCGCACCAAGCACTTTACCGGCCTGCAGGCCCACGTTACTTACTACGTTTACTTTTATGCCGGCAATGCCACAGGGGTAAGTGCCCTAGCGAGGTAAGCAGCATTTTGTGTTTATAAGGCCTGCAAATACCTTATAGGCACAAAGCAATAACTACTTAATAGTCAACACTTAAAAAGGCAGTCATTAGACCGCCTTTTTAAGCTTTCACCCATAGGTTTTTACTACAAACCGAGGTCGTAAACCATGCGCATTTGCAAACCTTTGGCGGTTTTAAGGTAATGGAGCGTACGGTAAATTTCGTATTGCTCGCCCAGTTCTTCTTTAACAAGGTTGGTTTTGGCATCGCCAAAGCTTTCGGCCAGTTTTTCGCCAAACGATTTTTCTTCGGGGTAAGCCTTTACGCGATATTCCTTCAGGTTGGCCTTTTTTACGGCATAGGCAATGGCTTCGTCCAGCCCGCCCAGTTCGTCTACCAGTCCGTTGGCTATGGCCTGGTTGCCGGTCCATACCCGGCCCTGTGCAATAGTTTCAATATAGGTGGTGTCCTTTCCGCGGCCTTCGGCAACCCGGCTCTTAAACTCGCGGTAGGTGCGCTCCACATTGCGCTGGGCTATGGCGCTTTCCTCCTCGTCCAGTGGCGAGGTAATGCCGCCCAGTACTCCGTGGCGGGTAACCTTTACCCGGTCGAAGGTAATACCAAACTTATCGGTAAGCAGTTTCTGCGCATTGGGCAACAACCCGAAAACCCCTATGGAGCCGGTAATGGTATTAGGCTGGGCAAAAATACGGTCGCCCATGCAGGCTATGTAGTAACCGCCACTGGCCGCCACATCGCCAAAGGAAATAACCAAAGGCTTTTCTTTTTTGGCCAGCACCAGTTCGCGCCACATTATATCGCTGGCCAGGGCACTGCCCCCACCGCTGTTTATGCGCAGCACTATAGCTTTTACATTTTCGTCCTTGCGCAGCTTTTCAAATATTTTGGCGTAAGTCTCCCCTCCTATTTCATCGTCCTTGCCTTCGCCATCTACAATATTGCCCTGCGCATATACCACGGCTACTTTGGTAGTGGTTTCAATTTGGGGTTTAATAGTGGTGGCATACTTGGCAAGCTCTATTACTTCCAGGTCCTTCTTCTTCTCCACTCCTATTTTCTTCTTCATATCATCTACCACCTGGTCGTAGTAATACAAGTCATCCACCAGTTTAAGCGCCTTGTCTTCTTCGGGGCTTTCGGCCAGCAGCCCGTTTACTATTTCGTTCAGCGAGGCGGTGTCTATCTTTCTGTCGGCAGCCACATTGTTTAAAAAGTGGCGGTAAACATCGCTGTACAGGTAGGTTAACTGCTCGCGGTTAGCATCGCTCATGTTGCTGCGTATAAAAGGCTCAATGGCGCTTTTGTAAGCCCCGCAGTGAAAGTCCTGCACTTCAATACCCAGTTTTTCAAACATGTTTTTAAAGTAGCTTATCTCGCGGCCAAAGCCCTTCAGTTCCATGCCTCCGTTGGGGTTCAGGTATATTTTATCGGCCACGGTGGCCAGGTAGTAACTCTTTTGGGTAAACACCTCGCCATAGGCATAAACAAACTTGCCTTTCTGCTTAAACTCTTTCAGCGATTGGCGGATGGCCTCCAGCGTGGCATAGCCGTTATCGTTCAGCCCCAGTTCCAGGTATATACCTTTAATGTTATCATCGGTAGAAGCTTTTTTAATGCACTCGCGTATTTGCGTAAGGCCTATGGCTTTTTTGGCCTTAAAGTCGCCACTGCTCAACCCGGCAAAGGGGTCGTCTACCGTGGTTTCGGGTATGGCATAGTTAAGGTTCAGCTTAAGAACCGAATTGGCTTTTACTTTGGCAGGTTTCTCTTTTCCGGCTGCGGCAGCTATGCCCAGCAGCAGAAAAAAGCCCAACAGGGTAAACAGAAATAACCCTGTAATGGTGGCAAAAACAAACTTGAAAAATTGACGCATAGTTTTTTCTTTTTTTAATGATTTTGTTGAGGCGTGTTAGTGCGTTTTTTATTGGTTTGCAATAATAACGTTTTGCAGGAATGACCGAAGCGCATCTTTTATTGGGAAGCAACAAAGGCAATCGCGGGGAACACATGGCTGGTGCCTTACAACTGATTGAGTTCCGCTGCGGTCCGGTAAAGCGGCAGTCGGCACTTTACGAAACCGAGGCCTGGGGTGAAAAACAACAGCAGGCTTTTCTGAACCAAGCTGTTACCATACTTACCAAATACGCTCCTGTTGATTTACTGCATGCCATTAAAAGCATTGAAAAGGAAGCCGGCCGCACCGAAAGCACCCACTGGGGCCCCCGCGAAATTGATATTGATATTCTGTTCTACGGAAATGAGGTGGTGGAACTGCCCGGATTAAACATACCGCACCCCTACCTGCACCAGCGCAGGTTTACCCTGGTGCCCCTGCACGAAATTGCTCCGGAGTTTGTCCATCCGGTATTACAAAAGCCGGTAAGCAGTCTGTTACAGGAATGTAAAGATGAAAGCGATGTAACAAAATATAACTGAACTTCCCCTGGCGGCTTGCACAGCGAAGCATTTTCGTTTAGGTTTGGCGCGTGCTCAGCAATACGGTAAAAATTATTGAATGTCCGCGCGATGCCATGCAGGGCATTAAGG
>CAZLXD010000308.1:0-3375 GCA_964563185.1 uncultured Chitinophaga sp. | reverse complement strand
GTTCCGCTGGCTACACTGCTGCCTACATTGCTTATGTGCATACTGTACCAGGCCGGAAATCCGGGAGTAACAGTAGTGTGTGGAGTAATGCTAATCTTCAGGTTACACTGGCCGGGTTGGCAATACACGGCAAAGTTCTGATTAGCATAGCTTTGTCCGATTACAGTAGTAAGTGTAATATTCTGTGGGGTCATTACACATGCCTGAGTTGAATTGGAACTGGCAGTTATAGTATAAGTACCGGCAGGCACGGTTACACAATACTGCCCGCTGCTGTTGGTATAAGCATGGTAAGTAACTCCGTTCGATGAAGTAACATATACATGAACGCCCGATAGTCCATTCTCTGTATTCTGATCTTGTGTTCCGTTGTTGTTCGCATCAAAGAACACCACCCCGCATATAGACACCGAGTTATTCTGCACCCCGAAATTGTAGCCACAATGAGCCCCTCCTCCATTTATTACTACCTGATAGTAATAAGCACAGCTATTCAGCGCATTTGAGTTAGGCGATAATGGAATAGTATAGCTGTAGCCTGTAGGGGCACAATAGTATACGGAGTAAACTCCGGCAGGCACCGCTAGCGAGTAGTGCCCGAATGAATCGGCATAAGCAGTGTAGTTACCGATATGGATAACAGCACCGCCAATTCCTGCTTCAGAAGAATCCTGAACACCGTTTCCGTTGGCATCGAAGAAAGCTACCCCGCAAATAGTATCGGCATAATTCCCCTGCACAGTGTAGCAGGCAGAACCGCCACATTGATTGGCATCAAATACCGATAAGCAATAAACTCCGGCAGAATTAACTGAAATACTTTGAGAGGTTGACCCGTTACTCCAGTAGTAGGTATAAGGCGCTGTTCCTCCTGTGGCTGCTGCTGTTAGGTAATGATTGCCGCCACCGGCCTGATGATTAATAACCACCGACAGGTTACAAGGATTACCTCCGGCTGTAACGCTATCGCAGTAAGTAGAAGTACAACCACCGGTAGTAGATACAGTTAAACAAACGATATAGCTACCTAAAGCATTGTAAGTATGTGTAGGATGTTGCTGGGTGCCGGAACTGCTATCACCAAAATCCCAGTAGTAAGAACCTACTGTGCCGCTGGTATTGGATTGGTTAGTGAAAGTAACTACCCCGTTAGGGTTCGAAGTCCAGGTAAAATAGGCCTGGCAGCCGGTTCCGCTGCCCGGAATAACTACTGCGTAGCAACTGGAGTCAATACACGATGTTCCGGGAAGAGTAACATACAAACAGGCATTGTAAGTAGTAGTGTTGGGGTTTTGCGGGTACTGATGTTGCACCTGAGGGCCGTTGGTAGTGGCATCTGTTCCATCACCAAATATCCAATGATACGATGACCCGGTAGGATTACTGTTACCAACAAAAATGATGTTATTACTACCCTGATAAGTATGATTAAAGTTTGCATTCAGGGTAGTAGTACAGGCATTGCTTCCACTTACGGTAATAGTCTGGCAGGCTGAATCACAAAAGGCTCCGTTGTAATACAAATACAAGCAAACCTGATGTGCTCCATTTGCTAAATTCTGCCATCCGTATTGCGAAAAAGTAGGTGCTATAGAAGTGCTTTGCCCGTCTAACCACCATTGAAAGGTAGTTCCGGTAGGGTAAGTATTTCCTGCGCTAACAGTAAGGCTGCTGCCACTGACCGTGTAAACAAAGCCAGCCGCGGCTCCACCACAAGGCCCTGTGCCCGGAATGTAAACCAACTTACAGGTATCATCGCACGGAACTGTAGAGTTAGCCGCAAACACCTTTAAACAAAAGTGATGATATCCGGCAGCAATACCGGTGTAGGTAAAAGAGGTATTTGAATTAACATTCGATATGGGAAGGCTATCCATGTACCACTGATATTGCGCTCCGCTTCCAACCCCTGTTGAATTGCTGGTAAGAACAATACCGCCTGTGGTGGTTTGCTGCGTAAAAGATGCATTGATATTCGCACATGGTGAACTGGTAATAGTGGTAGTAACACAATTAGTAGCACTGCAACCGTTAGCATCGGTAGCTGTAAAGCAGGCAGTGTAAGCACCGTTCGTAGCGTACTGTACAGTAGTTGTGGCTGTGGTTGATGAGGAAGGTGTTCCTCCGGGAAATATCCATTGGTAAGTTAATGGCGGATAGTTAGATGAAGCTGTTCCGTTGTAAACCACCACACCGTTTCCCTGTTGCTGTGCGGTAGCATTTGCAACCACCATATTGTTGCAATTAGTGTATGGCTTGCAAATGGTATCAGTACAGAAAATGTTGCTTCCCTGCAACTGTGCAGTTACATACAAACACACATTAAATGGCCCGGGGCCCGAAAATACATGCGAGGGGTTTTGAAGGGTAGATGATGAACCATCGCCAAAGTCCCACACATATGTAGCATTTGCCCAACCGGCACCAAAGGAGGTTGAATCACTGAATACAGGAACATTGTTGGGATTGTACCAAACCTGATAGTTGGCATTAACCCCGCAAAGCACTTGTGCGTTGGCAATAAAGCCGCAACACGTAAACACTGTAGCAAGTAACAGAAGTTTAAAAGTTTTCATGTCTGTTGTTTTAAGTTGTATGAAATGGGTTTGCACTTGTTTTGCTTAATTGATACTTCAAACATACGGAGCCGTTGCGTTACAAGCCGGCTTATCTTATCCATTTCTTACCCGCTCAAAACATCCACCTGTATTCCTACTTTCGGAGCCAGCCAACTTCTGTAACGGAGTATTTCCGCGTCCTCCACCGATGGTTTCACCGCTGCCTTAACAAACCGAAGCACCTGCCTGCTGAGTTTAGTATCCTTCTGCACATCCTCCACCGCGCAAAGCCTCGGAATAAGGTTCATTACAAACTGCTCACGCTTAAAATCTTCTCCCTGCAATGGCTCCTTAAACTCTTTTCTTACCTGCTCAACACGCTTAATGGTAGTTGCCGGATCTCCCGATTCGCAGTGCATAATACACTCCGCCACGGCAATTTTCAGTTTAAACGATTTATCAGCCTTCTTGTAATAGTCGTTTGTAGTTAACCTTACAAGGTTCCGTATAGCCTCGTTGGTTTTGCGCTGAAAGAACAACAGGTTGGCTTTGTTCAGGTAAATGAAGAACTCGTAGTAACTGCTCTTCTTGCCTTTCATTTCTTTCTCCAACTCATCAAGCGCTTTCAATCCCCGGTTTATATCTATCTGCGCATAGTTTATAATAAGTGCATTGTAATAGAAGAACAGGTACTTATCGTAAAACAGGTTATTGTAAGCACTCAACTCCTCGCCAAGAGTTTCCGCATAATCAAGGCTTTCGTTGTACTTTTTGTTTTTGAAAAGTGCATTTACTGTGTAGACCAACATTTGCAGTT
>CAZLXD010000307.1:0-3389 GCA_964563185.1 uncultured Chitinophaga sp. | reverse complement strand
CTTTCCACCGGTGTTCATCTTCTCCACCTTTTTTGAAAGCTTGTATGCTACGTATGGGCCTTTTTTAATTGAACGTGCCATTTGTTATATCTTTTTCTGCTTTAGTAATGATTATTGATTTGCCTTAGCACCCTTTCTGCGCTGAATAATAAACTGCGAAGTTGACTTCTTAGGATGCCGTGTCTTAAGTCCCTTCGACTTCAAGCCCTTGCGTGAACGTGGGTGGCCTCCTGAAGAGCGTCCTTCACCACCACCCATTGGGTGGTCAACCGGGTTCATGGCAACCGCTCTTGTTCTTGGTCTGCGGCCTAACCAACGCTTACGTCCGGCTTTACCATAGCTAATCAAAGTATGGTCCGGATTCGAAACCGTTCCAATGGTTGCCATGCAATCCAACAGAATTTTGCGCGTTTCGCCTGAAGGCAATTTAATAATAGCATACTTATCTTCCTTAGCAGCTAACTGGGCAGAAGTACCTGCACTTCTTACAATAGCACCTCCACGTCCAGGATACAACTCAATGTTGTAAATAATAGAACCCAGTGGCATAGAACCCAACGGAAGGGCATTTCCCACTTCAGGAGCCACATTCTTTCCGGCAATAACAGTTTGCCCTACTTTCAATCCGTGTGGAGCAAGAATGTATCTCTTTTCCCCGTCAGGATACTGAATCAAAGCAATAAAAGCGGTGCGAATCGGATCATACTCAACCGAAGCTACTTTACCTTCAATGTCAAATTTGTTACGCTTAAAGTCAATAATACGGTAGCGCTGCTTGTGGCCACCTCCACGGTAACGCATGGTTAATGCTCCGTTGCTGTTACGTCCACCTGACTTTTTATAAGGAGCCAAAAGACTCTTTTCAGGTTTATTAGAGGTAATTTCATCAAACGAGAGAAGCTCTGTAAACCTCAAACTCGCTGTGGTTGGGCGATATTTTTTAATTCCCATTTTATTTCCTTTTTCCCGTTTGTCTTATCAGTGGTCGGGTCATCCACTATAGTTAACTAATATATTTATACGTTTCCGTAAAAGTCAATCACTTCTCCCTTCTTCAGGGTAACATAAGCTTTCTTAAAAGAAGGCTTCATACCGGAGGCAACTCCCTGCTTGGTATAGCGCACTTTCTTTTTCCCTACGTTGTACGAAGTATTCACAGCTTCAACTGAAACGCTGTAAGCAGCTTCCACCGCTCTTTTAATTTCTAATTTGTTCGCATCCTTTCCTACACGGAATGCGTATGTCTTTTGCTTTTCATCAGCCACCTCGCTTTGCTTGGTCGACTTTTCAGTGATGATGGGCTTTATGAGAACTGTTACTGCCATGGCTTATCCTCCCTTAAATTAATTGTTTGAGAAATTTTCTTCCAACGATTTTACCGCAGTTTCGGTCAATACCAGCTTCTTGCAGTTCATAATATCAAAAATGTTCAGGTTTTTGGCATCCGATACCTGCACGGTAGGAAGGTTACGGGCTGAAAGAAGTGTATTCTTATCAGCGTTTAATACAAATACGCTCTTGGTATCTTTCAAATTCAGGTTCTTAACTACTGAAGCAAACTCCTTTGTTTTAGGTGTAGCTACGCTAAAATCTTCTACTACTATAAGATTACCGTCTTTTGCCTTGTAAGTTAAAGCACTCTTCTTGGCCAAAGCTTTTACTTTCTTGTTCACTTTCAAATCGTAAGTGTGAGGCTTAGGGCCGAAAGCACGGCCACCACCCTTCACTACAGGCGACTTCATAGAACCTCTACGGGCACCACCGGTACCTTTCTGGCGGAAAGCCTTTTTAGTAGTACGGGCTACTTCCCACTTTTCTTTGGTTTTGTGGGTTCCCTGACGCTGTGCAGCTAAATAAGCCTTTACGCTTAAGTAAACCGCATGGTCATTCGGCTCAACTCCAAATATATTGTCAGAAAGTTCAACCTCTCTTCCGGTTTCGTTACCGTCTTTGTTTAATACTTTAACCTTCATTGTTTCAATGTTTTATGGGCACAAACACATACCCGTCCCAAAAAAGGGACTGCAAAAATAGATTTTATCAACAAAGTTGCAAGGCCTTGCTGCAAAAAAGTTGCAAGGGCAGGTTATTCGGTGCGCTTCTCTCTCCGCTTATCGCAAAACAAGCATATTTGAATACATGAAATGAGCCTTAAAAGTCAACATGAACCCAAATAAGTGAAATACATGGTTTGGCGAATTCCATGTGTCCGCTAAAAACAAATTTAACACATGAAAAAGCCGGGCAACTACCAACAGCAAATTATAACCAGAAAAAAGACCATTTATCCGGTAAATGAAGAACTGCGCAATTACCTGCAGGATAACAGACGAGAAATTGAACTTCCTGTTAGTTATAACGACCTCAGGCACTTTAATGGCAGCATATCTATTCGGGATAAAAAAGGAAAAGATACCCTGTGGGAATCGGCCCTTTACCCTCAATCTGAACTACTTCATATTCATGATGGGTTAAAAAGAATCTACTCCATCTTAAGAACCGGTGGCGACACCTCGGTTCACCGGCACCTGCATGTAGAACGTATTGATTACTGCACTTTTGGCAACTCCAACCCGTTCCGAATTAAAATTGTAAACGACTTTAACGACAACTACGACTACTTCTACATTAAACAAGCCGATGCCTCACGTATTTATGGGTTGGAACTGGAACACATTCTTTCACCCAACCGAATCAACTACTTTGTAGATAAGCGAACCCTGGTAGAAGAACATATTGCAGGGATTCCGGGCGACCAGTTTATTCTCTCCTACTTAGATAATCCTGAGTTCAATAAAGTGAGGATAGTCAAAGAGTTTGTAAAGTTCAACGAACGTTGCTTTGTGCGCCTGCTGGGTGACATGCGCTCTTACAATTATGTATTCGACATTACTCCCGATTTTGAAGAAGTACAATTCCGCATCCGAGCTATTGATTTCGACCAACAGAGTTACGAGGGAAAGAAAACACTTTATTTCCCACAGTTCTTCAAAGAAAATCGCGTTTTGGTAGAACAATCTATTAAGCTACTATCACCTGAAACAATAAAACAATATCAAAAAGAAGAACGGACACTTATTGCCCGCAGAAGCATTTCATCTCACTTCCGCCTAAATCATCTTGTTGATATAATGGACAGAGATAGCATTAGCCCCAAAGAAAAAGTAATTCAGTTACGTGCCGACCTTGCCTTTCATTACAACGACAATACTTTTCTTGACTGTATGAGTATGGGAGAGATTGTCCGCAACAGCCTTCGTATTTTGCAGGAAGAGATAGCAGATAAATAAAAAAGGCAGGAAGTTATTCCTGCCTTTTGTTGTCGCATGAGTGGTAACTTACTTCACCACCACGAGTTTCTTGCTATATACCTCATTGTTAGAGGATAC
>CAZLXD010000306.1:0-3390 GCA_964563185.1 uncultured Chitinophaga sp. | reverse complement strand
GTTAAAGTTGAATGCGGACGGGATAAAGGAATGGGACAGAAGATTTGGAGGTAAAACAGGCGATTTTCTTTACGCTGTTATTCAAACCAAAGACGGAGGTTATCTTTTGGGCGGTTCATCGTTTTCCGGTATCAGTGGCGACAAAACTCAACCACATTGGGGCGGTAATGACTATTGGGTGGTCAAAATAACTTCATCGGGGTTAAAAGAGTGGGACAAACGGTTTGGTGGAACAGGCGCGGATTTGATGTATGCCGGAGCGTTACAAACAAAAGATGGCGGATACTTATTGGGCGGTCGGTCCGACTCCGGCTTAGGGGGCGATAAAACCGAACCAAACAGAGCAGGTGGCTTTTATTGGGATTATTGGGTAGTAAAAACAGATGCACAGGGTAACAAACAATGGGACAGAACCTTTGGTGGCTTGCAGTTTGCCTCGTGCACTTACCTATTTAGCTACAATAACGATGTAACCGGCAGCAGCGCCACTACACAAAATGTGTTTGCGCCCAACTACCCCGTGGCATACTTGTTTAACACCAGCACCAATAGCGAGCACAACTGCAACCGGCTGAACGGCATATACACAGGCGTTTGGTTGCAGGGCAATAATACGGGCACCAGCATAGTGCGGCAGAGCTTTGGCGCCAGCGGTATGCCCGGCACTACCTACGTAGGCAACACGGGGCTATTGGTAGCCAACAACGCCATTATACCTGCGCACCCGCATCGAGGCAACACTTGGTATGGCAGCTACAGCACTAAAGCCGCAAAAAATGCAAACACTATAATCCCAACTCTAAATGCTCAAAGATTTGATGTGCATAATAATTCAGCCCCACTGTACCCTTACACCAATACAAGTATCTCAGTAGATCCATCCACTCAATGGTTCTTTGTAACAGCTGGCACACCTGCTAACTGCACGGGAGGTACCTTGGGCGACTATGGGGCGCACTACAATAAAACGGATGAAGAAGATACCTTAGACCTTTTGGAACAAACCATAGTAGCAGACAGTTTGGAGTTTACGGAATTTGAAGAACAACTAAAATGGCAAGCTGCACAAACGGTGTATGATAAGCTGGCAGAGAACCCCGACTTAGCGGGCAGCAGCAGCACGGCAGCGGACTTTTATACGCAGCAGCAGAACAGCCCCCTGGGCGCCTTGAGCGAGATAGAAGCGCAGAAAAAAGCGGGGGTAAGCCCGGGTGAAAGCGAAGCGGCTGCGCTGAATGCTCTATATGCTGCTTACGATACGCTGATTAGGGAACGGCTGGCAGCCGACAGCAGCTTTGCCGCCATTGATAGCCCTACGGTGCAGCAGGCAACCGACTACCAAACAGCAAGAGCCGCTTGGGAAGCACAAGCCAACAGCAACCGCCAAGCAGCAGGGGCGCTGCTGCAAAGCATGCAAGCCGCCCGCGAAGCGGCTATAGCCCCGGTTGCTGCGGATAATGCCGTGCTGAACACCCAAGCGGAAATAGAAAGCGACTACCAACTGCTGAACAGCATTTACTTAAACACGGTGGCAGTTGGGATAGATACGTTTACGCCTGTGCAACTTGCCCAGCTGTATTACTTAGCCTCGCAGTGCCCACTGGCAGGAGGACAGGCTGTATTCAGAGCACGCAGTTTGCTTACTTTAGTGGTGGACACCTTTTTTGATGATAAAAGTATTTGTGAATCACAGGGCATTTACTACAAAAAAGACCCCACTACAATTAAGCAAGTGCCACCTGAGCAATTGGAGTTGAGCTTGCTCCCTAACCCTGCTAAGGATTGCCTATACATACAAGCAAAGCAGCTTTACGCTAATGAGCTACAACTAACAGTAACCGACTACACAGGTAAAATTGTGTTGCAAGAAGTTACACACTTTGTGAACAGCCGTATAAGGGTGAACATTGACCGGTTAAGTAACGGGGTTTACATTGTGAAGTTGCAAGATGAAAGAGGTTTAAACTTTAGCAGCAAGTTTCATGTGCTACATTGATTATAGAATTGCTTTATCGCAACCAATAAAGCAACAAATGCTCAAATACGCATTTGTTGCTTTATTGGTTGTTACATACTACACATCATATAGCCAAAAGGAAGACTATATATGGTTATCAGGTTATGATAGCTACGCTGGTTATGATAGTTCTTCAGGTTATCTTTTCGGCACATCAATGTTAAACTTTAATAGTAATCCCGTTGGTATTTATTATGATAGTGTAAAAATGAACTTTGACAGAACAAATACAAGTTTCTGCGATACAAATGGGAATCTACTATTTTACACAAATGGGATATACATAGCCAACAGCTTAGATGAAAAGATAGAAAACAGCGATAGTTTAAACTGGGGTGGGTTAATAACAAATTTTGACCCTAACATTTATAATTACGGCTATAGAAGTTGGCAAGGCATACTAGCTTTTAGAAGCACAGACAATTACGACATGTATTATTTATTACATACCTTTTGGGATACATTACCAAGTATGAATGTTTATGCTCGTAAAGTGCTTTTAACCGAGTTAAATATGAATGCTAATGGAGGACATGGTAGGGTTACAGTAAAGAACAAGGCTATAGTTGATAGTAACATTGGTTGGGATATGGCTGCTACAAAACATGCCAATGGTCGAGATTGGTGGGTTTTGGTTCACAAACGACTGACAAATTATTACTATAGATTAATGGTAGATAATAAGGGAGTTACATTGCTTTCTGATTCTGTATGTGGTGGTATAGTTATACCATATAACACCAGCGGAACATCAACATTTAGCTCTGATGGAAGTTTGTATGCGTATTACTCCATAGTAAATGGAGTTTCCATTTTTGATTTCGATAGATGTAGTGGAATGTTTGGATCTGCTCGATTTATTCCTTATGCATTTACCTCTGATTCTGGGTATTATAATCAGGGCATTGCTTTTGCCCCCAACAATCGTTTCCTTTATGTCGCACATGGAAGATACTGTATCCAATATGATCTATGGGAAACAGACTTGGTGGCTACAGCAGATACCGTAGCGGTGTATGACGGGGCACAAAACCCGTTTGGCAGTTACTTCCATACCATGCAAATGGGGCCCGATGGCAAGATTTACGAAAGCTGCGGCAATGGGGAAAAAGTTTACCATGTAATAGAACGACCCGATGAGAAAGGGGATAGTTGTCTGTTTATTCAACACGGCATACAACTGCCCACGTTTAGCGGTGGTGTGCCTAATTTTCCTAACTACCGGTTGGGGGCGCTGGCAGGGAGCCCTTGCGATACCTTGACAGATATTAGAGATGAGAACCAAGAACCAAGAGAAAGGCAAATAAAAGTATTTCCGAACCCGGCTGCGGAGTTTGTGGTGGTGGATTATGGCTTTACCGATTGGAACAAAG
>CAZLXD010000305.1:0-3438 GCA_964563185.1 uncultured Chitinophaga sp. | reverse complement strand
TGGGATAGAAAAAGGTAAGCCCTGGATGGCTGTAAAGCGAGGTGAAACAACCTTGAGCGCCTATACCGGCTGCGAAGTATTAACCGTAGAGTTGATAGTTACGGCTAAGGTGCCGATGGCCTGCGCAGGTATCTGTCTGCTTTTATCCATTACGCCAAACTTATCCCCGCAACTTCCTGCTTCCCCTTCTTCGCCTTAATTGTTTTCTTTGTTCAAACACAAAGCATGGCCTTAGAAATTATCCTCTTGCTTATTGGCAGCGTATTCAGCGCGGTTATGATAGGTGTGGCGTACACCATTAACCACCAGCACCACCCCAAGGCCCTTTGGATGCTCTTTTTTACCGAAATGTGGGAGCGCTTTTCATTCTACGGCATGCGCGCCCTGCTCATATTATATATGACCAAAGTGCTGCTTTATCCCGATAAGCAGGCCAACCTGCAATACGGGGCTTACAATGCACTGGTGTATACCATGCCCCTTATTGGCGGTTGGATTGCCGATAACCTGCTCGGTTTCCGTAAGTCTATTATACTGGGTGGAATTCTAATGGCCATTGGCCACCTGGTGCTGGCTATTCCCAGCGAGGCTACTTTCTTTCTGGGGTTGGGTTTTCTTATTTCCGGCAACGGTTTTTTTAAGCCCAATATTTCAAGCTTGCTCGGAAAGTTTTACAAAAAGGACGACCCGCACAAAGATGCCGGCTATTCCATCTTTTACATGGGCATCAACATAGGGGCATTTTTGGGTAGTGCCCTCTGCGGCTATTTAGGGCAAAAAATAAGCTGGCACCTCGGCTTTGGGGTGGCAGGCGGCTTTATGGTGCTCGGCCTGGTGGTGTTTCTCAGCTTTAAAAAAATACTCGAAGGCCATGCCGAATCACCCGTGGCAGACGAATTGAAAGTAAAACGCGCAGGTGTTACCACCGAAAACCTCATTTACCTGTTTGCCCTGGCTATGGTTCCCGTTTGTATGACCATGGTGCGACTATATCAGGTTATGAACTTTGTAATGGTGCCTTTGGCGGTAGTGGCGCTGGGCTATATTATATATGTCAGTTTTCAGCACCAAAAAGCCGTGCGCGAAAAACTATGGGCCTGCACCCTGCTCATTTTCTTCTCGGTGGTGTTTTGGGGTTTCTACGAACAGAGCGGTGGGGCGCTTAACCTCATGGCCGAGCGCAACGTGAACATGCAGGTAGGGCAAACCCTGTTGCCATCGGCCATGGTCAACAACTCGGTTAACCCCTTCTATATAATACTGCTTACCCCGCTCTTTGCCATTATGTGGGAGCTGCTCATTAAAAACAAAGTAGAGCCTTCCACTCCCATCAAATTCGGGCTGGCGTTCCTGTTGCTTGGCTGTGGCTATTATGTATTTACCATGGGCGGAAAGGCCGGAGCCGCTACGGGCTTAATGCCGCTTTGGTTTTTTCTGTTGGGCTACCTGTTTATTACCTCGGGCGAATTGTTCCTTTCCCCCATCGGGCTATCCATGGTTACAAAACTTTCGCCCGGCCAAATGGTGGGCTACATGATGGGCGTATGGTTTCTGGCATCTGCCTTCGGGCACGATTTGGGCGGATGGATAGGCGCCCAAATGGCCATTCCCGAAGCACATGCCGATGGCTCGGCTTTTACCATAGTGGAGTCGCTGCCTGTATATATGAATGGCTGTGCCGAAATAGCCAAAGTGTCGTTTGTGGGCGGGGCGCTTATTCTGGCCTCATCACCTTTTATTAAACGGTGGATGCACGGGGTACACTAAAACCATGCGGGCAGGGCGTATTGCGGTTTATGGTTTAGGATTTCTGTTGGCAACGGTTGTGCTGTTTGGCCTTGCCTGTTTTAAGTTATACGACACTACCCCTTATTCCGAAACCGAGGCCTGGAAAAACCAACAGGCGGCTTTAAGTTCCGGTCCGGTTTCTGAAGAACCTTCACCCTCCAATGATACGTTGCAGGTAGGCTGGGCTAAAGTGAATTTGCTTCCTCCTTTTACCACTCCCATTGCTATTGATGCCCACCGTCACGGCAAACATTTTCAGGGCGTTCACGACTCTATATATGTGCGGGCCTTTGTTTTTAAACAGGGCAAGAAGAAGGTAGCCTACATCGCTGCCGATTTGCTCATCATTCCGCCAAATGTGCGCAACACCTTCGATACATTAATGAAGCAGGAAGGGTTCGATAACAGTAACATTTTCTTTACCGCCACCCACACGCACAGCAGCATAGGTGCCTGGTACAACTCCGTGGTGGGTGAAATTTTTGCAGGAAAGTACAATGAACGGGTGCCTGCTCACATTGCCGCCTGCATAAAGCAGGCTATTCTGTTGGCAGAAGAAAATACCGAACCTGCCGAAGTGGGGTATGGGGCGTTTCCTACCTCAAAACTCGTATTCAACCGCCTGGTAGGAGAGAAGGGGCGCGTAGATTCCATGTTACGGGTGGTCAAATTCCGGAAGTTGAGCAGCGGCAAAACGGCAGCGCTCATTACCTTTTCAGCTCACGCCACTGTTTACCACCAAAGTATGATGCAAATCTGTGGCGACTGGCCGAATCAGCTCAAGCAACAATTAGAAGAATCGGGCCTGGTAAATTTTGCCTGCTTTAGTGCCGGTGCGGTGGGCAGCCACGGCCCTTGTCAGGTATCAAAGGAGCAGGAAGAGGAAGCAGCCTACATAGTTAAAGGAGTGCGGCAGGTGTTGGAGGCGAACTTCCCTGCAATTAGCGCTAAAGTCCTGCTTTCCGATTCTTTTCCCTTAAAAATGAAGCAAATGCAACTGTTTTTACGCGAGCCTAATCTTAGGCTGAACAGTGTAATTTCTGTAAGGCCGTGGTTATTCCGAAAATTGTTGGGCAACGAAAAGGTATTTCTCTCGCAACTCAGTGTGGGCAATGTCTGTTTCCTTGGCACCCCCTGCGATTTTTCAGGTGAGTTGACATCCGAAATTGATTCGGTAGCACACCAATACGGGCTGAACGCAGTAGTAACAAGCTTTAACGGAGGATATATTGGTTACGTAACAAACGATACATGGAACAACTTAAACAAATACGAAACAAGAACCATGAACTGGTTCGGGCCCCAAACAGGCTCCTATTTACAGGAAACCCTGATTCAGTATATAAGCAATTAAATGGCGTGTATCTTCCAACGCGCTAATTAGGTTAATATCAAATTCAGATTATCTTTACGCCCTTCTAAAAAATCCCTGACGTACTATGATGAAAAAGGTACTTTTATTACTTACAGCGGTTTCAGGACTCTTTATAGGAAAAACCTCTGCCCAACTTACAATTGTTAATAACAGCAATGCCACCCAGTTGGCTCAGTTACTTGCCGGTAATGGGGTAACTATTAGCAATGCAGTTAAAAACTGCCCGAATGCTGCATTGGGTACTTTTAATAACGGTAATGCCACTAATCTGGGGC
>CAZLXD010000304.1:2179-3442 GCA_964563185.1 uncultured Chitinophaga sp. | reverse complement strand
TATTCAGTGGCACTTAATAGGCCACCTGCAAACCAACAAGGTAAAATACATTGCCCCTTTTGTGCATCTCATCCATTCGGTAGATAGCCTTAAGTTGCTAACGGAAATAAACAAGCAGGCCGAAAAGAACCACCGCACCATTGATTGCCTGTTGCAAATTTACATTGCTAACGAGGATACCAAGTTTGGGTTAAGCCCTGAAGAAGCCGAACAACTCCTCTCCTCCCCTGAGTTTGTCCATTTAACCAACATTCGTATTTGCGGGCTGATGGGTATGGCAACCAACACTGAAGATAAAGCACAAATAGAGAGTGAGTTTGCTTCCCTTAAGAACTTTTTCTATCAATTGAAAGAGAAGCATTTTGCCAACCATGCATATTTTAAGGAACTGAGCATGGGAATGAGTTCAGATTATCCGCTTGCTTTAAGTCAAGGTGCCACAATGGTACGCGTGGGCAGTATGCTGTTTGGAGAGCGCAATTACCCGGTTTAATCCTACCAGGTGTTCTCTAAATCTTTAGCGGTGTAAGTATGCTTCCGCTCAATATAGTAACTACTGCCGGTAGTTTTTTTCAGTTGCAATGCGTCCTTACCCCGGTTAAAGAACCGGGCAAGCATGGCAAGCGGCAACAGGAAGCCAAAGAATAAAAGCGACAGAATCACCTTAGACATTACAAAGCCCATTGCTTCGCCCAACTTCATCCATGCCCATGCAATCTTCGCAGTCAAAAACTTCGAAAAAGCACCAACTAACCCCAAAAAAATGGTAAGGATAATCAGCCAGTTGTAATGTTGTTTCGTAACAAAGTAAACCACCAGTAACCCTACACAAATGGTAAGGACTACTTCCAGTTCCTTCTCGCGGTTGAGTTTAGCTTTCATTTAAAAAAGAGTGTAAACAAACGGTGCAGCGGCCGAGCCTCCGCCTATTACTACAAGAATACCTACTAACAGTAACACTATTATCATGGGAAGAAGCCACCACTTTTTGCGCTCCATCAGAAACTTCCACAGGTCTGTCAAAAACTCCATTTCGCTCTTTGTTTAGTCTAATGTAAATTCTTTTTTCCAATCTCCCTTTTCCTTCCACTCCGGTTGAGCAGTCTTTGTCAATAGATAATTACCTATTACGAGATAATCCATTTCGGTTCGCATAAAGCATTTGTAAGCATCTTCGGGTGTGCAAACAGGAGGTTCTCCGCGCACATTGAAACTGGTGTTTACCATGACGCTATAGCCCGTAAGCGATTTAAACTTTTCGAG
>CAZLXD010000304.1:0-2169 GCA_964563185.1 uncultured Chitinophaga sp. | reverse complement strand
GGATTTGTTTCCCGGTGGATGGTTTGTACACGCGCTGAAAAGTCAACATGGGTAACCGCAGGAATATCGGAGCGCAAATGATAAAGGCGCTCCATTAAAGGAAGCGAAGCATAGTTGTCCGGCAGTTTGGCTCTGCGCGAAAGCTTAACAGGTGCTACCAAAAGCATGTAAGGCGAAGGAGCGTGTAAATCAAAATACTCCGATACATCCTCGGCTTTTACCGAAGGCGCAAACGGACGAAATCCTTCGCGGTACTTAATCTTGAGGTTTAGTTTTTTCTGCATTTCGTGATTGCGCGCATCGCCCAAAATGCTTCGGTTGCCCAAAGCGCGCGGACCAAACTCCATTCTGCCCTGCATCCATCCAACCACATTTCCCTCATTAATAATGGAAGCCGTTTTCTCAGCAAGCGATTCAAAACCTTCATGCTTTTCGTAAACTGCTCCAAACTTCTTTAACCCAAGTTCAATGTCTAAGTCGGAAAACTCAGGACCAAGATAAGAGCCGTTCATTCCGTCTAAGGCGTTACTTTGTTCTCTTTCCTTATTGAAATAAATATGGTAAGCCGCTTGTGCCGCGCCTACTGCTCCACCGGCATCACCCGATGCAGGCTGAACAAACATGTTTTGAAAAACTCCGCTGCGGAGCAACTGACCATTTGCCACACAATTGAGCGCAACCCCGCCTGCCATACAAATATTATTGCTACCGGTCAGTCGCTTTGCTTCGGCAGCCATCTTCAACACAATCTCTTCGGTTACCTTTTGAATGGCAAAGCCGAGATTGCAATGCTGCTGCTGCAACTCATCCTCTTCACTCCTCTTTCTAAACCCGAAGAGTTTTTCCCATTTATCATCGAACACCATTCGTAAGCCGGTGGCATAGTTGAAGTATTCCTGATTGAGATGAATGGAACCATCCCCTTTAATGTCTATCAACCTATCCTTTATGATAGCGATAAACTCCTCCACCTGTTTTGATTCAGCAATGCCATAAGGAGCAAGCCCCATCAGTTTATACTCGCCCGAGTTTACTTTGAAGCCCAGAAAGTAAGTGAACGCTGAATACAACAAACCAACCGAGTGGGGAAAGCGAAGTTCCTTTAAAATAGTAATGGTGTTCCCTTTACCATGACCAATAGAAGCAGTTGCCCACTCTCCTACTCCGTCAATGGTAAGAATAGCTGATTCCTCGAAAGGGGAAGGATAGAATGCGCTGGCTGCATGAGAAAGATGATGCTCCGGAAAAAGCAATTTGACCTTTCGACTATAACCTTGTAACTGCTCCAGTTCTTCATGTATTACCCGCTTCAGAAAAATTTTCTCTTTAATCCAAACCGGCATGGAAGTAACAAACGATGCCAAGCCCTTAGGGGCAAAGCCATAGTATGTTTCGAGCAAGCGCTCGAATTTGAGCAACGGCTTATCGTAAAAGGCAATAGCATCCAATTCACTTATTTCTTTACCGGCATACTTCAGGCAAAACTTTATGGCATTAAGCGGAAAGGAAGCATCGTGTTTCTTTCGGGTAAATCGTTCTTCCTGGGCAGCGGCAATAATTTCACCATCCTGTATAATAGCCGCAGCAGAATCATGATAAAAAGCAGAGATGCCGAGAATGGTCATAGTTGCAAGTTGAATATAGGCACTTGCAGTAATTATGTGTTGGCAGAGAGATAAATTATTACACAATCATCAATCTCATTCACTATATCGGTTGAAGTATTACGCACAAACTGCTTCCCGGTTACCTTTTCATAAAGCTCGATATACCGATCGGTGATAGTATTTACAAACTCATCGGGCATGTCGGGCATTTGCTGACCTTCCTTACCCTGAAAACCATTTTCAATCAACCACTGGCGTACAAACTCTTTGCTTAACTGCTGCTGCGGTTCACCTTTTTGTTGACGCTCTTCATAGCCCTCCAGATAAAAGTAACGCGAAGAATCAGGGGTATGAATTTCATCAATCAATATTACCTGTCCGTCTGAAATTCCGAATTCGTATTTTGTATCTACCAGTATCAATCCACGCTCATTCGCCATTTGCTGACCTTTGGCAAAAAGCGCATGGGTGTATTTCTCCATTTGCACATACACGGCTTCATCCACCAAACTACGTTTCAGAATATCTTCTCTCGAAATATCTTCATCGTGACCTTCTACTG
>CAZLXD010000303.1:0-3478 GCA_964563185.1 uncultured Chitinophaga sp. | reverse complement strand
CTAACCCTTTGCTTTGCAGTGTAGAGGGGAAGAAGCGGTCGAAACCGCTGCCTTCGTTCAGCATGTTGTAAGAAGAGGCAAATGTATCTACCGGTAAACTCCACAGTTGCTGAAAGTAAATTTCGGCCTTAATGCGAATATCTTTTCTGAAGAAAACATCGTAGCCGAGCACTGCATGAAAGCTGCGCATGTAGTCGAGTGTACGGTTATAGCGGTAGCCGTTATCATTCTGAATAAAGTATTGATATACGGGAAGGATTTGCGAGTGCAGGCCCGTGCCGAATGCCAGCGATTGATTGGGCTTAAACTGCCATTTGATAGAAAAGCGCGGTTCGAAGCTGAAACGGTGGTTGAGTGTAAAATACTGTGCGTGCAGCCCTACTACCGAGGAGAGTTTTTCGTTAATGGCATACTTCCATTGCACAAAAGGCTGAAACAGCAAGTGAATGCCGCTGTTAACGTTCAGCCTTTTCTTCCAGGTAAAATCAGTAATGCCGGTGTTAAAGGCGGGCTCCAGTAAGTTACTATCCACAAAATGGGGCTGATACATTTCAGTAGTAACCCCATAGCGTATAGAACTGCGGTTGCTTATTTTGTTATTGCGCAAATACGAAAGCGTGTAGCGCGTGTTCACAAAAAAATACTCCAGCTTGCGGTACATGGTATCTACCACAAAGTTGCCGGTGGTAGAGTCTACATGGCGGATAACGCGGTTAAAATGATTGCGGTTGTATTGAGTAGAAACGGCAAACGATGTTTTAGAATACTCGCGGTCGTTTACGCGGTGAGTGTAAGTAACCCCCATCATTCCCAGCGCAGCGCGGAAGTATTCATCCTGGTCTTTAGAAGCATAAATGTCGCGTGCTTCGGGTTTTAGCCGGTTGCTGGTTATAAAGTTAATTTGCGACCAGCCCCCGATACCGAACACCGACAGGTTGTCGCCATTTTTCATGGGGAAGTTCATCTTAAACTGCAAATCCTGATACTTGGGAATAGCATCGGTGCCTATATCAATGCCCAGTTTTACTAATCCTTCCAGGGTGGCATAGCGGTAATTAAAAATATAAGAGGACTTATCTTTCTTACTCAAAGGGCCTTCGCCAAATACTTCGGCCCCCAGCATACCCAGCTGTGCGGTAAACTCGTGGCGCTCGTTGTTTCCGTTCTTTAAACGAATATCGAACACTCCTGCCACTGCGTTGCCGAACTCAGCAGGAAAAGCCCCTGTCAGGAAATCGGAGGTGGTAAGCATACGGTTGTTTAAAATTCCTACACTGCCGCCCGTAGCACCCGCTACGGCAAAGTGGTTGGGGTTAGGTATTACCACATTATCTACCCGGTACAGAATACCAAAAGGAGAGTTGCCGCGAATTACCAAATCGTTGCGGGAGTCATCGGTGCCGCTTACGCCTGCATAGTTCGAGGCCATGCGGGCAGGGTCGCCCCGCGAACCGGCATAGCGTTCGGTTTCTTCTACCGAGAAAGCGCGCGCGCTCAATACAGCCATTTCGTTAATGGTTTCTCCCTTCCGTACTCCTGAAATCTCTACCTCCTTCATGGTCTCCACCGAGCTTTCCATTTCAATGCTCAGTACGGCTTCTTTACCTGCATTAACCAACAGGTTAGGAATGTAAATGCGCTTGTAGCCAATAATGGTAGCCACAATATTTACACGCCCTACGGGAATCTTCTCCAAACGAAAACTGCCATCGGTTTCCGTTACCGAAGTTTGAAGAATAGATGAATCTTTCAAGGCATATACGTTTGCCCCTTCAAGCGGTTGGGTAGATTCCTTATCTACAATAACCCCGCGCACCGTTTGTGTAACGGTTTGCGAAAAGGGATGTAGCGTAAGTGAGGCGAGAAAAGTAAAAAGGTAGAGTTTTTTACTCATGTAGCTTTATTTCGTTATTACTCCAGCACCGTTACTCCGTCTACAAAGTACTTGGTTTCGCCCTGCCATGGCAGGTTTTGCACTTTCTCTTTGTAATGCAGCGATACTTTGCGGCCTTCCAACCCCATCAGCGTATCGGCTACGTGCGGGTCTTTTACCGAGAATTCCCAAATTTGGTTCAACTGAGCGGTGTTGGGAATATTGCCCATACCACCAATGTTCAATTCCCCTTCAAAGGTTTTAAACACGTAGCCTTTCTTAGAGAACTTAATGATTACTCCGGCACGGTTGCCTTCGCTGTAAGTGTAGTTAAACACCATAAAGGTGATAACTACCCCTATAAGCAGAAGTCCTAAAAAGCCGAAAAGGATTTTCTTAAGAACAGTGGCAGCGTTATTTGATTTTTGTGGTTCCATAGCTTATTACTTGAAATCTAAAATAGAATAACTCCCCAATAAAAAATCATAAAGCAGCCGGGTGGGGCTGCTTTAGATTGAAGGAACCGAAATATGAAGAGCGTTTATTATCGAATAAGTGTAACAGAGCCTTTGTAGTCGTTCTTAGAGCCATCTGGGTAAACTGCTTTGGCTATGTAAACATACACTGCGTTGGGAGAAGCTTCTCCCTGATAAGTGCCATCCCAGGTTTCGCGCAGGTTGTTGCTTTCAAACACCTTTTCGCCCCAGCGGTTAAATACCATCAGTTCAAAATAGTGTATGGAAGCATCATCGCCATAAGCCTGGAATACATCGTTATTGCCATCACCGTTTGGTGTAAAGGCATTTGGTATATACAGCGGGGTAATTTCCTGCACACTTACCAATACTGAATCCACCGCATGACAACCGTTGGCATCGGTTACTTCAATTATAAATTGCGTAGTTAATGGCGGATTTGCAGTGGTGATAGCACAATCGGCACATTGTATGTTTTCCGCGGGCGTCCAGTTAAACACATTGTCATGTTCAGCATTAGTTGTTGCTGACAGACTTAGATATTGTCCTGCTATGATAGTTTTATCCTCACCCGCATTTACTTCCAGTATGTAGTTGTAAGTAATGTTGAAGGTTTCTACAGCGGTACAGTTTTTAACATCGGTTACGGTTACTGTGTAAGTGCCCTGCGGTAACTGCTGCACACTTGCGGTGCTTTCTCCATTGCTCCAGTTAAAACTGTATGCAGGTGAACCGCCCGTTACATTTATGTGAACAGCACCGTTATTTACTTCGGGGCAAGGGGTGTTTTGCACGGTGGCTTCAATATCCAATGCCGCATCGTGTGGAATGGTGTAGTTTCCTGTGGTTACACATCCTTTACTATCGGTAACTGTAGTGGAATAAACACCTGCTGGTACTCCGGTGAGATTTGGGGAAACAGAGGCGTTGTTCCACACATAGGTATAAGGTGCAACACCATTTGCCGGGTTAGCTGTGGCAGTACCACTTGCCTGACCAAAACAAAGTGCCGGAGTAAAAGATGCAGTCACAGTGCAACAAGTAGGCCCCGGATTGATGGTGAAAGTTCCACTGTATTGACATCCGTTAGCAGCAACTACGGTATACGTATAGTTACCATCAGGCAAGT
>CAZLXD010000302.1:0-3494 GCA_964563185.1 uncultured Chitinophaga sp. | reverse complement strand
TGGCGTTGTAAACATACACGCCCGGTGGCTGCAGTATTTGCTTATAGGTGCCATCCCAGCCATCGAACTGCGAAGTAAAGGTGCAAACCTTTTCGCCCCAGCGGTTAAACAGGTCTAATTCAAGCGTAAGAATTTCTTTTCCGTACACCATCCATAAATCGTTGTTGCCATCGCCATTGGGCGTAAAGGCATTGGGAATATACACCGGAGGTTCGCCCGTTACATAAATGGTGGTAGTGGCAGTGGCTACACAGTTCTTTCCATATAAAACAGTAAGCACATAGTTGCTGCTTTGGTAACCGTTCATAACCGGGTTGGGGCAGTCTATGCAACTTAACCCTCCTTCGGGCGACCAGTTATACGAAACCACATCAATAGCTCCGTAGTTGGTAAGCGTAGAAACCAATTGTATGCTGCTGCCCGCCTGTATGGTGGTATCGGTTGGCAGAATATCTACCGTGCCAAGGGCAGGTTCCACCACCATTAGCGTGGTATCGGTTATGCAGCCTTTGTTGCTTACCACGGTAACAGAATGTAAGCCCGCGCTCAGGTTATAGAAATCGCCACTCAACTGGCTGTTCAGCCCATCCACCGAGTAGAAGTAAGGCGCGTTTTGATTGGAGACCGGAAGGATGGTAATAGTGCCATCGTTGTAACTGCTTCCGTAGCACGAAGTAGAATCGGCAATAAAAGTGAATATATCGGGCGGTGCCGCCAACACGGTGGCATTTTGCTGTGTGGTGCAGTTGTGTGCATCGGTTACCACAACAGTGTAGCTGCCCGGTGTTAAGTTGCTGAAGTAGCCGGTAGCATTATTTGCCACCGAATTTCCGTTCAGCAACAGGTTAAACGAATACGAGGGCACACTGCCCTGTGCATTGGAGTTAATAATGCCGTTGTCGTCATCGGGGCAAATTTCATCGCTGGCAATGGCTACCAATTGCAGTGGCGTTGGCTGCGAAATAACCACACTTGCCGAGGCGGTGCATTGGTGGTTATCGGTTACCACTACCGTGTAGGTATTGGCCGCTAACCCGCTGGTGGCAGCATTTACATCGTTGTTGCTCCACAGGTAAGTGTAAGGGGAAACACTTCCACCGGCAGTTACCTGTGCAGTGCCGTCAGCGGCTCCGTAGCAAAGGGCATCAGTACCGGTGGCAACAGCTGTAAGTTGGGTTGGCGAAGTAATAGTTACGCTGGCGCTTACGGTACAGTTGTTGGCATCGGTGGCGGTTACCGAGTAAGTATTTACCACTAAGTTGCTGATGGATGAATTGGTTCCTCCGTTATTCCACAAATAAGTGGTTCCGCCTGCTCCGCCCGCTACGGTAGCGGCAGCACTGCCGTCATTACCGCCAAAGCAGTTTACATCAATGGTAGAAGTGGAAATAGCTAATGCCGTAGGCGAAGTAAGCGTGGCCGATGCTGAAGCGGTGCAGTTGTTGGCATCGGTAACGGTAACCGTGTAAGTATTTACAGGAACTGAAGAAAGGTTGGCGGTGTTGGCTCCGTTGCTCCACAGGTATCCGTTGCCGCCTGCGCCACCGTTGGTAGTGGTAGTAACTGTTCCATCGCTGCCGCCAAAGCAACTTATGCCCGTCCCCACCGCGCTAATGGTTAGCAAAGAAGGAGAAGTAAGGTTGAAGGAAGCGCTGGTGCTGCAACTGTTGGCATCGGTGGCCGTTACGGTATAATTGCCCACCGGCTGGCTCGTAATAGAAGGAGAAGTTTCGCCACCACCCCACAAGTAAGTAATGTTGCCGGTACCGCCCGTTGGCACTACCGAAGCACTGCCATTGCTACCACCAAAGCAGGAAATATTAGCAGAAGAAGGTGTAAGTGTAAGCTGTGCAGGGCTTGTTACGGTGGCACTTACCGAAGCCGTGCAGTTATCGGCATCGGTAGCTGTAACGGTGTACGTGGCGGGTGCAAGCGAGTTGATAGCGGTGGTGTTGGCTCCGGTGTTCCACAGGTAGGCAATGCTTCCGGCACCGCCCGCAGCCGATACATCAATACTTCCGTCATTCGCTCCAAAGCAGGTAATGTTGCTTACTACCGGTTGCGCAAACACAATTTGCGGTGGCGACTGCACCGTGGCCGAAGCCGAAGCCGTGCAGTTGCCGTTTTGCATAACCGTAACGCTGTAGGTGCCTCCGGTAAGGTTCGAAATATTTTGTGTGGTGGCATTATTGCTCCACAAATAGGTGTAAGTGCCGTTGGGGCTTTGAATGGTAACCGAAGCGGTGCCATCGTTTGCTCCGTAGCAGCTAACATCGGTGGCAGCAGCCGAAACAGAAAGAGAACCTACGGTTACATTCAGTGTATCGCTGGCTTTGCAGTTACCACTGCTTACGTTAACGTAGTAAGTAATGTTAGATGTAGTGTTGGAAAGCGGATTGGCAACAGAAGTATCGCTGAGCGTACCTGCGGGGCTCCAGGCATACTGAAAAGGAATACCGTTAATAGGGTTGCCTGTTACTGTGACATTTAACTGTATAGGCTGCCCGCTGCAATCATTAATGTCGGGCCCGGCACTTACCGTAAACGGAGGAGGGATAACCGTTACCGTCACCGAATCGGAACTAATGCATCCGGCAATGTTGCTGGTGCATAAATAAGTAGTGGTAACCAAAGGCGTTGCTGTGGGCGATGGTAAGGTGGTACTGTTTAGTGTAGCCCCAGGTGACCAACTGTAATTAAAACTGCCGCTGGCATGTAACTGAACGGAAGCGCCTGCGCAAATAGTGGTATCGCCATTTAATGCCAACCCGAATGAATCAACAAGTAACAACACCGAGCTGTCGTATGGAATGTTGTTGCAGGCGTTGTATAGGTAAATTATCACCTGTTCAGTGCCTTCCACTAATCCGTCAGATATAGGATGAATACTGAGATAAACATCCGAATCGTTGGCAGGAAGAATGATACTGTCGGCAATCATAGTGTAATCCACTCCGTTAGTTGCAGTTCCTCCAATACCGTAATGGATGGTTACCGGCTGGTTAACCGGAGTTTCAATAGAAAACCGGATGGAACCATCAATGCAGCCTTCCATAGCGTTGCTCACGTTGGGGTTTCCGGTGGTGGCATCATCCACCTGCACACTGTTACTGGTTAAACTATTGGCTTCCAGAAAAACCCCCGAATCGTAAATACCATCGCCAGCATCGGCAATGGTTAAACGCAGGTGGTAAGTCTGGCATGGTTGAAGGTTCTTTCTTTTGGCAGTTAATACGGTGGTAAATCCATCGTACTGTATGTAATAAGGGTTAGTGCTTTGTGGAGCGGTAAAACCTGTGCCGTTATCTACATAATACTGGCTGTAGCTTCCGGTGTTTACATTATCAATAGTTACCGGAGTGGCAGTGCCCGGTACAAGCGCAATGTTTTGCTGGCCGACAATTCCCGGGCCGCTGATGTAAAATGCAAAGGCATCATTATAACCGGAGTTTACCCATTCCAAGTACTCCTCTGAACCAAACACGTAGCGAAAC
>CAZLXD010000301.1:0-3518 GCA_964563185.1 uncultured Chitinophaga sp. | reverse complement strand
CAGAAATACCATTTATATGAGGTTGCCCCTTTGGATTCGTTAATCAAATAGACTGTATCAGATGAGCAGGACGATGAATCATGAAACAAAGCTATAGGCGGCAGTACCTGCACCTGAATTAGCATAGTATCTAAAAAACAACTGTCGTTGTATGGAATAATTACAGTAGTAAAAAAACCCGTATCCTGATACATGTGCTGAAATGACGGAGTATGAACCACCTCGGTTATGCCATCGCCATATACCACTTTTGCAAAGTCGAATGAATCACAGGAAAGGGTAAACAAAACAGTATCTTCCTCAAAGCACATAGTTAAAGGCGTTCCACCCGGAGTAGTGCAGGTCTGCGGGCTTCCGGCACAAGCCTGAACCGAGCAATTAGGAGGTGCACCCACACAAACCGTATCGCTTAACACTAAACTATCAACACACCCTGCGGCAGTAGTTACCTTAAGTTTAACATCGTAACACCCAACATTTGTAAAACACCGTTTTATGGTATCATTACACCCTCCGGGTACACCGCTTGCAAGCGGAAACGACCAACAGACAGAAGTAACAGAATCGGCAAGCAATGTGTAGTTGGTTACATCATCGAAGGTAATACATAAAGGAGCGCAACCTTTTTTCCTGGACATAGCAATTTTAGGTCCTATCCGCTTTATATCAATCAGGTCTTTCTTTAACATGGTATCGCGACAACCATTAGCAGCAATAGTCACTAAAGTAGCATCAGACCCTGCCGTAAAATTATTGTAACTGATGGCAATATTAGGGCTAGTTGGGTTAGGGGGTGCCCCTCCCTGAAATGTCCAAGCATACGTGCAGCCCGCACAGGTTGTAGCGGCATAGTTTACTACAAAGGGGTATGTGCAGCTAAAAGTATCATCTTGGGTAAAAGAGGCGGTAGGCTTTGCATTTGCAACCAGAGCTTGCTGTGAAACAGTAGCTGTGCAGCCAGGGCCAAAAGATGCGGTAACACTTATGGTATAAGTACCTGTTACTGTAATTGGAAAAGTAACCGTATTGCCGGTTTGAGGGGCAAAACTTTGAGGAGGAGTGCCGCCTGTAAGTGTCCACGTCATGGTTGGCAGACCTGCTGATGTATTTACAAACTGTAAGGCAGCCGGAGTCCCCGGTCGTATACACGCTGTAGTTATATTTTGTGTAAACGATACTACCGGTTGTGCCCTAACGCATATATAACCAACTTTAACAAGGGAATCGCTACAGCCTGCCGCTGAAGGATGCTGCACATGAAGCGCAACATCATAACAAACTGGATTTATAGGAAAGGTATACGTTAAAAACCGGCTGGTATCACTTTGAATCAAGGCCCCGTTTATATACCAATTGTAAGTAACATTGGGTCCCGCATTGGTGGCGGTGAAATTTACGTTTTGCGGAGATGTGGCACAGTTGGCGGTTGTTACATCAGCACTAAAGCTAGCAACCGGCTTTGGAATAATACAGATTTTATCTACATAAGTAGTATCGGCATAGCAACCAAAATTGTTTTTAACAACAATAGTTGGAGAAACACAGCCGGGTAGAGTGGAGTAAACATTGTTAATAGGAGTCGAAGGGCAATTATTGCTATAATAAACTGTTCCCCCTGCACCCCAGTCAATAGCTAATGAATCTATTACACCTGAGCCGGGTATTACATTACAGTTCGCCTGAACTTGCAACGGTGAGCAACCTTCAGTTGGCGAAAAAGTAAAATTTATAGTTGGGTTAGCCGCTACAACGATGTTGCATTTAGTTATAAAGCATGTATCGCCATTAAGGTTTTGCGACCATAACTTTAAACAGTAGTTTCCCGGTACAGTAGCTATATACTGGAAATTAGGATTAACATTTATAGGAGAAACCTGAGTAGGTATAGGGCCGGTTAAAGTCCACTGGCGCTGAAAAACACCTACGGGAGTGGTTTCATCGGCAGTGGCTTCTATAAGGAATGGCGAGCAAGATACTGTCTTGGTCAGATTAAAATCACAAGTCATTTGAGCGCCCAACCTTGAAGGCAATACACCTACCATTAATAAAAGCAGTACCAAGGGGAGTTTGCTGCGTAGTAAAAAATATGTCATGCCTGTTTCAGAGTTACACCAACAATCACAATCTAAATCTATAGAGACAAAAACACCCTCAGGCGTTGCAACTTAAGCGGGTAAGTTTTTCCTCATCCTTACAAACATAACAAAATGCTCCATTCGAAACCACATTCACAACAAGTTGTAGAAACAATCTATCCACAGGCAGCTTATTTAAAGTCCTGCACATGATATATTCACCCCATGAAACACGGAATTTCAACCTTAAGTATTGTGCCTGTTCGTATGGAACCCAACCACCGCAGCCAACAGGTTTCGCAACTGTTGTTCGGAGAAACTTATGAAATACTAACTACACAGGATACCTGGTTGAAAATTAACTGCCACTACGATGGATACGAGGGTTGGATCGACCAAAACCAGCATTCTACCCTTTCAGATAAAGATTTTAACGCCATTACCGAAGCCCCTAAAGGCATAGCTTTGGAGTTAGCCGGCAGCGCTTCGTCCAACGCACATTCATTACCCATAGTTACAGGCAGTTCACTGCCTTTTTTTGACGGCTTGAATTTTAAAATAGGCCGGGAGAAGTTTATTTACAACGGGCAAGCTATTCTTCCTGATGCACCGAACAGTTCTATACTGGAACGTGTAGCGCTCCGATACTTAAATGCTCCTTATCTATGGGGGGGGCGCTCCCCATTTGGCATTGATTGTTCCGGATTTGCACAGCTGGTTTTTAAGTTTTGCGGAGTGGCACTTCAGCGCGATGCCTACCAACAGGCTGAGCAGGGCAGCCCGCTTAATTTTGTAGAAGAAACCCAATGCGGTGACTTAGCCTTTTTTGCAAATGCCGACAACAAAATCATTCACGTAGGTATTGTTTTGAAAGACCAGCGGATTATTCATGCTTCAGGCAAAGTGCGCATTGATAAGTTGGACCACTTTGGCATTTATAATGCCGAAACCAAAAAGTATTCGCACCAGCTAAAACTCCTTAAACGCCTTTTTTAACTTGAGAAAAAAGATTGCTGTATTAACCGGTGCCGGCATAAGCGCTGAAAGTGGCATTAAAACTTTTCGTGATGCGGACGGGCTTTGGGAAAACCACCGGGTGGAGGATGTAGCAACCCCCGAGGCATTTAAATACAACCCTGAACTGGTGCTGGAGTTTTACAACCAGCGCAGGCGCCAACTGCTTACCTGTAAACCGAATCGTGCCCACATGGCACTGGCGGAGTTGGAACAACAATATGAAGTAACCATTATTACTCAAAATGTTGATGACCTGCATGAAAGGGGAGGCTCCACCAATATCATACACCTACATGGTGAGTTATTGAAAATGCGTAGCACCACCAATCCGTATCTTATTTACCCTTGCAAACAGGATGTAAAATTGGGAGATAAATGTGCTCATGGCTCACAGCTAAGGCCACACATTGTATGGTTTGGAGAAGC
>CAZLXD010000300.1:386-3546 GCA_964563185.1 uncultured Chitinophaga sp. | reverse complement strand
TTGGACTTTACATTAGTCTTTTGCCTACGAGTCCTTATCCAGTATTTTCCGTTTTCACAATGAACATTTTTTACCTGAAGATTAGCAACGTCTATATATGCTAATCCGGTAAAGCAACTGAATAAAAAGATGTCTCTTACCTGACTATGTCTTGTCGGTGGAAGTTGAGCTGTCATAAGAATTTGTATCTCATCCTCAGTCAGATAACCTCTCACAACTTCTGTCATTCTTATCTTATAAGACTGAAAAGGATCTTTTCTTATCCAGCCGTGAGCTATACCTTGTTTAAATATGGTCTTCAAGGTTTGTATGTATTTCATAGTTGTGTTATGGTTACAATTGCAGTTTGTTTTCAGATAACTTTCAAAATCTTCTATAAACTGAAGGTTAATCTTGTTCAGCGGGATATCTTCATCGCCTAAGAATGCAAGCATGAAATTCCTTAGGTGCTCCATACATCGATTGTATTTCTGAATTGTAGCAGGTGTGTTAGTTGAACCGCCCATGGAGTGTTTACGCTTGATTTGCTTCTGAAAAAGCTCTATCAGGGTAGGAATGAGTCTGCCGCTTTCAGTTCCTTGAAGTCGGTCACAAATGGTGTTTACATTATAAGGTAAATCCAATTGTGACATTTCCTGTTGTGCGCTTAAGGCTTTTAACCTGTACTGGTTTGTCAACCTAGTGACATAGTGAATGTCTTTATGTTTAGGACGCAAAGATTGTGTTTCTGTTACCCAATCCCCCGGTTGTAGTTCATAAGCGGTACTAACATCTTTTCTTTTGCCGTTCAGGGTAATCCTCATGTAAAGGTACCACCTTCCTGACCGGGCTTTGCTCTTCTTAGGGAAGAATGAAATTCTCATCGGGTTTAGTTCCATTTTTTTTTCTGTTTTAGCTTTTACAAAAATTTCAATAGCCTTAAAAACCACTGAGCGCATAGTCACGCACTTGAATGAAAATGGACGCAAACAAATTCTGGAGCGTGGGGTAAAGGTTCAAGGAGATAAATCTCCGAGGTGAAGGGGTTCGGGAGGAAAATCTCCGCGAAGGTGCCTTCACGCTCTAAACACGCACCGGATAGGTGCGTTTCTTTGCGTTTTTTGGCGCTTTGAAAAGGCCGCTAAAACGCAAAAAACCCGCCAGAACTTAATACTGACGGGCTTTTTCGTGGATTTGCAGGTTTCTGCATTTTGCCTCCTGCGGAGAGAGAGGGATTCGAACCCCCGGTAGGCTCATCACCTACGACTGTTTTCAAGACAGTTGCAATCAACCGCTCTGCCATCTCTCCGGGCGCGAAAATAGGAACTCACTGCATAATGCAAAACCCGGAAGGCGTATTTATTTCAGAATGAAAAGCTATGCTTCTTTTACATCAAGCTCCTTGGTGCGCAGGGAGGCATTGTAGTGTATGCTGGCGTTAATTTCATAGCCAATTAGCAGCACAAAGGAGTTAATATTCAGCCATATCATTAGCAACATAATAGTGCCTATGGAGCCAAAAATGACGTTCAGCTTATTAAAGTTACTTACCCAATAAGAGAACCCGAAGGAAACCAGTATAGACAGGATTGTGGCAACCGTAGCACCGGTGGAAATAAACTTGTATTTCTTTTTGGTGGCCGGGCCGTAATAGTATATAAGCGAAAGCGAGAAGAAAAACATGAGTATAAGCAACACATACCGAAGCAGGCTTATAAGAAACTGAGTGATTTTACTTTTAATGCCTATGGCGTTTAACAAAAACGAAAGAAAGTCCTGCCCCAGAATAATTAAGGTGGCAGAAAAAATAAAGAGCAGAACAAGCAGCAGGGTAATTTTTAAGGCAATATAGCGGCTTTGAAGGGCGTTGCGCTTTTTGTAGTGGTCATACGATTTATCGAAAGAACTCAGCATGGCCATTACTCCGTTGCTGGTTAAAAACAAAACCAACACTACCGAACCGGTCAATAGCCCACCCCGCTTGTGTTTGGCCAAATCTTTCAGCAATGGTTCGGTAAACGATTTAATAAAGGCATACGTTTCTTTATTCGGCAATACCTCCTTTAATATCTTCATAATATACACATCCATATCATTTAAATACGGTATGTAAGGAATAAGCGAGAAAATGAAAGTAAGTGCCGGGAAAAACGCCAGAAAGAAACTAAAGGCTATAGATTGGCTGCGTATACCTAAGGAGTTTGCCCTTATTTCAGCCACAAAGAACCTCACCACATCGTAAATAGGAATCCTGTCAAACCCCGGTAGGGTAAATGTTTTCAGCTTAACAACAATGTCAATCAGAAAGGGGTAGCGTTCCGCCAGTCTTGCCCAGAGTTCTCTCATTGCCGGTGTGGGTAATTCGCGAATTTAAGATTTAAAGTATGGTTTCAGGCTAAGGGTAAGTATCTCGGGTGCGGTCTTTATTTTGCGGGTAACGGCATCTAAGAATATAAGATGGTTTTCACCTTCGTTTATCAGTTCTTTCTTTTCATTATAAACTTCATACTCAAATACAATGATGCGGTGGGGCATAGCGGGCACTATGGTTTTAATGGTGAGGAGTTCATCGTATAGGGCGGGCTTAATGTATTTAATGTTCATTCGGGTAATGGGCATCATGGTGCCGAATTCTTCCAGGTCTTTGTAACTAAACCCTAAGGAACGGATGGCCTCCGCTCTTGCCTGCTCGTAGTAGTAAGCATAATTGCCATAGTATACATATCCCATTTGGTCCGTATCGCCATAGCGCACACGCAATTGATATTCGAACGTAAACATGAGGTAATGTTAGCGAATATTCATTTGGTTCAGCTTCTTGCGGTACTGGGCAGCTACCTTCATTTGGTCTTCGTAACTTTTCGAGAAGATGGAATATCCGCTCATGTCGGGGTTAGCGCAGAAATATAAATACTGGTGCGCTTCTGCATTTAATACCGCATCAATTGATTTTTTGCGGGGCATACAAATTGGCCCCGGTGGCAGTCCGGCATACATGTAAGTATTGTAAGGCGAATCGAAGTCTTTATGGTAGCCGGTTACTCTGCGGGCATCAAAATCGCGCAGGGCAAATACCAAAGTAGGATCGGCCTGTAGGGGCATTCCTATTCTTAAGCGGTTAAGGTAAACACCGGCCACGGTAGTCAGTTCCTTATCAAAAATTACTTCCTTCTCCACAATG
>CAZLXD010000300.1:0-376 GCA_964563185.1 uncultured Chitinophaga sp. | reverse complement strand
AATGGAAGCCAGCGTGGTTATCTGCGTAGGAGTCAGGTTTAGTGCATTGGCTTTTGCTTCTCTCTCGTCATTCCAGAAAACATTGTAGGCTGCTTCCATTTTACTGAGGAACTTCTCTGTAGAGGTGTTCCAATAGAATTCGTAATTATCTACAATAAAGCGCGATAGTATTTTGTTGCTGTCCAACTCATATTGCTTGCAGAAGGGTTCATCATTCAGCTTTTTCAATAAATCGTTGGAGTCTATTTCCAGATTTCTTCCAACAAGTCCGGCAAATTCTTCTTTGGTGCGTATGTTGTATATCACCAGTTTAACCGGTGTTTGCCAGCCAAGGCGAAGCATGTTTACAATCTCCCGGTTATTCATACCCTTTCTG
>CAZLXD010000299.1:0-3546 GCA_964563185.1 uncultured Chitinophaga sp. | reverse complement strand
AGCTAAAAGAAAAGTACATGAATTCCGCGATTACGATTTCGGAAAGCAGGTAGGTGAGGCTATTACGGTAACTGTTTTCGAAGAAGGCGACTTAGTAAACGTAATAGGAACTTCCAAAGGAAAAGGTTTTCAGGGTGTTGTAAAGCGCCATGGATTTAGCGGGGTAGGTATGGGCTCTCACGGTCAGCACGATCGTCAGCGTGCTCCCGGTTCAGTGGGTGCATCTTCCGATCCATCGCGTGTACTTCCTGGTATGAGAATGGCCGGAAGAATGGGAGGCAATCGTGTAGAAACTCTCAATCTTAAAGTAGTAAAGGTATTGCCTGAGCAGAACTTGGTTCTTATTTCAGGTTCTATCCCCGGAGCTATCGGCTCTTATGTAATTATTGAAGGGTAATACATTCTCCGGCAACGGAGAGTGGTCCCGATAAAGGAAAGGAAAGGTCCCGTCCGCGCAAGCGAGGCGGGATTTTTTTAAAAAGTAACCCAACAGGTAAAATATGGCCTGTTGTTCTGCTGTTGTAACAACATCATGTAGTGAAGGAAGGTTGCGGGAGAGGCTTTTAATAAGAACTTAATCGTAAAATTTTCACCATCTTTTTGAAACAGAACTGAAGCTAAATCGTATAGAAAACAATACTGTAATGTTTGTTTAAAAATACACAGTATTATTTTGGGTAGGAAACCGAGGATACGCTTTTTTTGACTTCAAATGAACAATTGCCCTATATTTGTAACTATAGGTAACAGGGCTTATTAGTCATTGTGTTAGTTAATAATTAGCCCCTCAGTTTAGGATTGGTACAATATTGGTTAATAAAGATGTTATGAAGAAGACAGAATTCTACAAAAAGGAAACAGTTTTTACTAATCTGCTTTGGCTGTTTTTAGCGCCTTTAGTTTTTGTAGGGGAATATAGCTATGGGCAAACAGCCGTTGCCAATCCAACAGGAACTACCGTTTCAACCCCCACCGATTCCCGCGCAATGGCGCTTGACCCTGCCGGTTATACCTTTATCTATACACCAACCGGCAACTGGCCTACCTGCTATGCCTGGGGATTACCAACTACTGCTATACCTATTATGAATGCAAGTGCACCGGCCAACGTTATTGGCAATGCCGCCAATTGCACTTTCCCTAATACAGTTACCTATGACGGCACTTATAGTTCGGGGGGAGCCGCAACAAACCTGGCCGGAGGCGTAGCGGTTTTTAAGGGTACAGCTACAACATTCAAATCCAGTTGGTCTAGTGTTCCTATACGTATGATTATTACGGTAACTAATAATGCAGGTACCCCAATTTTACTAAAGCAGGTTAATAATTTTGTAGTAGCAGCCATTTCGCCTGCCACTGGTATTTTTAAGGTAAATGTTAAAATACAGGCTTATGGTCCGTCCACTACTTATTTAAGCGGAACTCAGGGAAGCACTTACGCTTGCGCAAACTATACCAATACCTGGACTCCGGCAATACAACTGTTTAATTGCCTTGCCGGGCCCGGGGCAGGTACGGTAGGTATTTGTACTCAATTTCCCGGAACTGCCAATTCTTATGTTTTTGTAAACGGTTTTTTAACTTCTACTACGGCCCCTGTTTTCTCTTCCCCGGCCAACAACAGTGCAACTACTACAAATTCTCAAAATTTTGCTTGGACAGGCATTTTAGGCTCGCATCCCAGTTCAGGTTATGAATACAAATTAAATACCGGTTCGTGGACACGCACCGGTAGCAACGGAACAGATGCCTCGCAAAATGTTACTCTGCCTAACCTAGGTGCTAATACTTTTTGTGTAAGGTATTACGATGCCTGCAATAATGCTTACTACCCAAGCGCTTCGGGTACGTGCCAAACAATTTATTACGCCCCCAACAGTTTCTGTGGCTCAACTATAAACCATGGGGGGAATGACTGGACTATTTCTGGTAACATTAATGTTTCTGGAACACATACTAATGTGGGCAACTTTACTGTGAATTCTTCTGTAACAGCCACTGTAGATGCAACTTGTTTATTTAGGGTAGAGGCGCAGAACGTAACTGTCAATGGAACAATAAATGCTAATTCTGGGGGAAGTGGTGGTGGAGGAAATGGCTCTGTAGGAGGTTATTGGGCTGATGATGGTGGGACTGATGGCAGAGGAATTACTTATTGTTGGGATAAAGATAATTGTAGGGCTGTTAGGCTAAATGGATCAACCGGGGGAGGCGCAGGTTCTGGTACCGGAGGAGGAGGAGGAGGAGGTACTGGTGGAAATGGAACCGGCACTAAGCAAGATTGCCAGGGTTGGGATGATGATAGTGGTAAAGTTGGAGGTGCCGGAGGTGGAGGTGGAGGTAAAGGCGGTGGTTATGGTGGTACTGGTGGAAATGGAGGTACTGGTGGCCAGGGCGGACAGGAGGGTGGATGTGGTGGTTCTTCTGGTTGTTCTACAATGGCAAGGGGAGGTGGGGGTGCAGGAGCCAGCTCAGGAGGAGCTACATATGGTTCGAATAATGCATATTCTGTTGAATCTGGTTCGGGAGGAGGTGGAGCAGGTGCAGGGGCAAGAGGACCGGGAGGAACTGTTGGCAGTGGTGGTTCGGGTGGTACTGGTGGCGGTGCAATTTTTTTATCGGCTCAAACTAACGTGTCTATAGGCAGTACCGGTAGAATTTATGCCAATGCCAGCAATGGTTCGGCAGGAGGAGAAGGGGGGGAATATTATGTTGGTCCCGACTGTTGTACCGATGCATCTAGTGGATGTGATGAGAAAACATATGTAGCTCCTGGCGGAGGTGGTGGCGGAGGAGGTGGTGGTGCTGGTGGTGGAATACTAATCGAGTCTAAAGTAGGGAATTTTATTGTAACTTCAGGGGCTATTGTTGAAGCAAAGGGCGGTAATGGAGGTGCAGGTGGTGCTGCCGGAACCGGTGGTCAGGGAAATGCATCCAACGGTCAGGCCGGTGGCGGTGGCGGTGGTGGAAGAGTTAAATTCTTTTACAGCAGTTGCGGTACTTTTACCAATAATGGCACTGTAACAGTTTCCGGAGGAACAGGTCAGAACAATGGAGCTTCGGGAAGTTTTTATGCTGGAACCAGTCCGAACGCAACCCCGTTGGTTTCAGGGACCGTAGCTGGTACTCAAACTATTTGTTCAGGAACAGACATAGCCAACATTACGCAACCGGCAGCCACAGGCGGAACCGGTTCTTACACTTACACTTGGTACTATACCACAAACTTAGGTGCCACTAACCCTACCGGAAGCCAGACGGTACCATCAGGTTGGACCTCAGATGTTACTACAAGGGATTTAAACCCACCACCGACATTAACAGTTTCCCGTAAGTATGTAAGGTTAGCAACTAGTGGCAGTTGCACGATTTGGAGCAATGTAATTACTATAACGGTAGATGCCACGAGTGTGGGCGGCAATATAACGGGCGGCAGTACCCCGATATGCCAGGGCAGTGCCACGGGTACCATGACATTGAGCGGTCATACGGGCAGTGTAACCCGTTGGGAAAAACAATTAGGAGCGGGGGCATGGGCAACCATAG
>CAZLXD010000298.1:0-3553 GCA_964563185.1 uncultured Chitinophaga sp. | reverse complement strand
TGCCGTAGGCCAGAGACTTAAAGTTACAAGATAGAAAAGCATAACTGCAAAACAGAAGAGGCGTTCCTGCAGGAACGCCTCTTCTGTTTTATCAGGGTATGATTACGCAAATTGGCAAATAAGGCCGCCCATAATGGCACAGCAAACTATCCAGAATCCTGCATTTATCAGTATGTATTTCCATCCTCTGAATTCAAATAGAGAACCTATAGCGGTTATAGGAAGAACAAAAAATACAGCTGTAATAGTACCGTGTATAGCTCCGTGGCGGAAAGTACGGAAAGAAGTACTTAGGGGTTCCATTAATGCTTTTAGGTTGGCTATAACATCGTCTGACAACGGATGATTCATTTCAGGAACAAGTAATGCACCCAATCCAAATTGATGAATAACCATAAAGTGCAGAGAAACAGAAATTAGAAAGCTGTAGAAGTATACCAGCCCGAAGACTAAAGGCATATTCATCTTTGTTTTAGCATCTTCTTCGGTGAGGCCTGCGCCTTGCATCCAGGCTTTGCCAAATACTTTCGGATTGTACCATAGCATACCAACGGCTAATGGAATTAATGCGGTACCTGCTGCGAGTAAAAAATTGAGTTTTGCCATGAGTAGTTTTTTAGTTAATTCGAAGATATGCCCTTCGTTTCAACATAAAGGGTTGTTATCAACAGATTGTTTTAAAACTATGCGTTTAATAGGAAGCCAGTTCCGCCAGTTTTTCTTTCAATCGGCTCTTTGCCAAAAAGTTCTTCTCCAGCGGAATGGCGAACGGCACGGGAGTATCTAACGAGGCACAACGCATTACAGGGGCATCGAGATATTGAAAAAGATTTTCAGTAGCCCATGCTGCTATCTCAGCACCAATGCCACCGGTTAAGGTGTCCTCGTGCAATATCAAAACCTTACCGGTTTTCTTTACGCTTTCCGCAATAGCTTCTTTGTCGAAAGGCAGCAATGTGCGCAGGTCAATAATGTCGGCACTGATGCTATTGATTGAAGCGACAGCATCAGTAGCCCAATGAACGCCTGCCCCATAGGTAATAATGGAAACATCTTCTCCTTCACTCACCAGTTTAGCTTTTCCAATTTCAAGCGTGTAGTAATCTTCGGGCACTTCCCCATCTACTCCGCGGTAAAGTGCTTTGTGTTCAAAGAACATTACAGGGTTGGGGTCTTCAATAGAAGCACATAGCAACCCTTTTGCATCAAACGGGGTGGAAGGATAAACAATCTTCAACCCCGGAACGTGAAAGAACCAGGCCTCGTTGCTTTGCGAATGAAATGGCCCCGCACCAACTCCTGCACCGGTGGGCATGCGTATAACCACATCGGCATTTTGCCCCCAACGCCAGTAACTTTTTGCCAGATTGTTTACTATAGGATTAAAGCCCGTGGAAACAAAATCGGCAAACTGCATTTCAACCACCGACTTTATTCCCTTTATACTTAAACCGAGTGCAGCACTTAAAACCCCGCTTTCGCAAATAGGTGTGTTACGCACCCTTTCCTTTCCGAATTTTTCTACAAAGCCTTCGGTTATTTTAAACACACCACCGTATTCTGCCACATCCTGACCCATAATTACCAGTTCGGGATATTTTTCCATGGATTGTTTTAAACCCTGCGAAACGGCATCAATGAAACGAATGTTATTTTGGATTTCTGATTTCGGATGTTGGATTTGAACAGCCGCAGGGAAGTAAATTTCTGCTTCTTCTTTTTGTGTTGAAGGAACTATTTCCGGTTGCTTGTCGGCTCTGTCGAAAGCAGCACGCACTTCTTTGTCGTATTCCTCTTTCAGCATTTCAGGATAATCGGGCGAAATGATGCCTTCGCTAATCAGCCAGTTTTCGTAGTTCATTACCGGGTCTTTCTTCTCCCATACTTCAAACAACTCCTTGGGAACATACTTTACTCCGCTCGCTTCTTCGTGGCCGCGCATACGAAAGGTCATACACTCCAGCAGCACAGGGTGAGGGCTGGCAATCATTTCTTCGCGCAGCTGTTTTACGGTGTTGTAAACTTCTAAAATATTATTCCCGTCAATAGTCAATCCTTTCATGCCGTAGCCAATAGCGCGGTCGGCTAATTGTTGGCAGCGGAACTGTTCATTGGTAGGAGTGGAGAGGCCGTATCCGTTATTTTCAATAAGTATAATAACGGGTAAATCCCATACGGCTGCAATATTGCAGGCTTCATGAAAATCTCCTTCGCTGGTGCCGCCATCTCCGGTAAATGCAACGGTTATCTTCTTCTCATTCTTAAGTTTCGATGCCAGTGCAATGCCATCGCCCACGCAAAGTTGCGGGCCGAGGTGTGAAATCATTCCTACAATATGGTGTTGGTTGGTGCCAAAGTGAAAACTCCTTTCGCGCCCCTGCGAAAAACCGTTCTGCTTTCCCTGAAACTGTTCAAACAACTGTTGCAAATCACAATTACGGGTAGTAAACACTCCAAGGTTTCGGTGCAGCGGGCAAACGTATTCATCTTCGTCCAGTGCAGCGGTTACACCCACAGCAATAGCTTCCTGCCCAATGCCGCTGAACCATTTACTTACTCTTCCCTGGCGCAGAAGTTTGAGCATGCGTTCCTCAATTACACGGGGTTTCAGCAGCAATTGATAAAGCCGGATAAGTGCTTCGTTAGAAAGGTTTTTGCGGTCAAACTTCATGGCTGCAATGTAAGCAGGAATTGGTGTTGTGCGCAAACTTGTTCAGGAAAGCCTTATCTGTGCAAAGGAAGTATCGGGCTTTATATATCTATCGCAAATCTCCATTGTTGAAAAGAAAGGGGGCGTACCGAACCTACCATTGCTTTACGAAACATTATCAGGCTTTACATTCTTCCCTGATTTTTACTTCAACTCCAATACAAAATGGTGGCTGGCTAAGTGAAAGCCCTTGTTCAGGTAAAAGCGGTGGGCGTCCCAGCGCGCTGGCTGGTAGCCGGAGTCGAGGTGAATGTTATCGCAGCCCTTTTGCTTAGCGTATTCAATCATATAATCCATTAAAGCGCCTGCATAACCCTTGCCGCGGTGTTGGGGCAGGGTGTTTAGGTCGTCAATATACATGTTGTACCCGCGGTAGAAATAATAATTTAACCGAAACACCGCAAACGCAGGAGCCTCGCTGCCTTGGTTTATGTAAATCATTTGCGCGCCCTCGCTTAGCAGCAGCTTTACTTTTTCTAAATACACATTGCGGGTAATGTTTGGGCGCAAGTCATTTACTACCGCATAGCATTGCAGTAGTTGCTCATGGGTGGTGGCGTGTTGTATTTGCATGGGGTAAATGTAGCAGTAGTTATGTATCACCACCCTTAGCAAAGTCAGCAACGAAATACCCTAAAACCCTACTACAGGTAAACCAGTTACCACTACAGAATCTTTAGTTACCTCCGCGTCACTTTTTGTTACCTCCGCGACATTTTTCGTTACCTCCGCATCATTTTTTGTTACCTCCGCGCAATATTCAGTTACCGTTTCCTAATGTTTAGTTACCGTTTAAGCACTTTTGGTTACCGATTATGTATATGTAGTTACCTCCGAGAAAAA
>CAZLXD010000297.1:0-3554 GCA_964563185.1 uncultured Chitinophaga sp. | reverse complement strand
TATTCAGCCATCCGCCCGACTTAGGCAGCGATTTCATTAAACTTGGGAACAAAGCAAACACTCCAAAGGGCAGTGCCAGCGCTAAACCGAAAGAGGTCATTCCGGCTACTAAGTTCAACTTGCCACTGGCAGAACTTAAAGCCCCTACTAAAAGCGAACCCAAAATAGGCCCCGTGCAGGAGAAAGAAACAATGGCAAGCGTAACCGCCATAAAGAAAATACCGATAAAGCCACCCACGTTCGAAGCTGAGTCAGCTTTGTTGGCTATAAAGTTTGGCAGGGTAATTTCATAAAACCCAAAGAAGGAGAATGCAAAAATGACGAAGATGACAAAGAACAACACATTGAGCGGTGCCCCGGTCGAAATCTCATTCAAGGTATCGGGTGAAATATCAAACACCAAAAAAGGAACAGATATAAGAAAGTAGATAAACACAATACTAAAGGCATAGAAGAAAGCATCTACCCTTCCCTTCGATTTGGTTTCGCTGCGCTTGGTAAAAAACGAAACGGTCAGCGGAATCATAGGAAACACACAGGGGGTTACTAAGGCTACTAAACCGCCCAAAAAACCAAGCAGGATAATAGACCACAAATTTTTGTTATCGGCATTGTCCGTAGTGCCGCAACTCTTTAAAGGTGCTCCATACTTGCTATCACCGTTTACGGCTGCTGCCTGCACCGAATCTGCCTTCATGCTTTTATCAATCTCTGCCTGTACGGTGGAGTCGAAAGGGTTGTTGCTGTTAGGGATAGTGCCTTGTGCTTTTTTAGAAGTATCTCCGGGGGCGGGAGTAGCAGCATTAGCCTTCAAATCAAATTCAAACTCTAAACTTTCGGGAGGCAGACAACGCGAATCATCGCAAACCATGTATTCCAAAGTGCCCTTTAGTTTGGTGTCTTTTACCACTTTTACTTTTTGTACGCATACCATAGTGCCTTCAAAGTACTTTAGCTGCATATCAAAAACAGGGTCGTGTCCTTCGTGCATTTTAGCACCGGTTTCACTGGCTTTGCCAATCAATTGTACATCCTTGTTCTCCGAAAAAATGAAAGAAGTGGGAACCGGGCCATCGTTGGCAATAAACTGCGAATACACATGCCATCCTTTATCAATCTTTGAAGAAAAAATGAGCTGGTATTCTCCTTTTCCGGTGGGCTCGGCTTTCCATTCCCACTTAACGGGGCTTAATATTTGGGCAAACAGTGAGTGAGAAACTAAAAGCGTACCAACAGCTACAAAAAACAACACTGTCCTCATTCCAAACATACTAACTCTGACGAAAATAGAAGAATAACCTTTCCCTGTAAGTGACAAATGTTACTGTTTGGGGCGTTTTTCTTCAGTTGGTAGAAGGTAAACGGCAGCCCTACTGCGGTTGGCAGCAGCCACACCATCTAGCCGGGTTTAACAAAATTTACGTTCACTACCAAAAAGGCCGTAACGGTAGCAATGTAAGTGCCGCTCATGTTACCCAAGTGCAGAAGCACTTTCTTTTTACGGACTTCTTTAATTTTTTCTTCCCCTTTAAACTGCGTATAAGAGTTGCGCAAAATAATCAGGCATAGTAACGTTCCGAAAACCATGAGCACAATGGTAGTAGTGTATATCATGTATGCTGCCGTTAAAACCGAAAGCAGGGTAATGCCCCAATCATACCATTCGTACTTGCCGTTTTTAATTTTAAGCGCCCGGTAGCCGGTGTAATCAAGATAGAAACTGAAAACAGAAATAGCCAGCAGGAACGGAATATCCTTTACAATGGAAACAACAAATGCGGAGAACGCCACTGCCGGCATGGAATAGAAAAATACTAAGCCCGACCTGCGGTGAAGTTTGCCGCCCTTTTAAGTAAGAATAGAAACGGCACCTGTAAGCAGGTGCGAAGGCCCCGCCTGCTATGTGAGTGTAAAGAAGAATTTTCAGAATGGTATCACGCATGGGTTATATGGTCATGCGCTAAAGATACAAAACAGGTTTAGCTGTAAAGCACCGTCATCTCCAGCACTTTGCTGATAAGCGACTCGAAAAGTATTTTGCCATCGGTATTGCCAAGCGCCATCTCCGAAGCTCTTTCGGGGTGAGGCATCATGCCGAAAACATTTTTACCGGCATTGCATATACCGGCAATATTATCGAGCGAGCCATTGGGGTTGGCTTCTTCGGTTATCTCACCGTTTTCATCGCAGTATTTAAAAAGAATCTGATCGTTGTCGTATAGCGATTTCAAGGTAGCCTCATCGCAGTAGTATCTTCCATCGCCATGGGCAATTGGAATTTTGAGCACTGCCCCGTTATCAATTTTGCAGGTAAGCAGGGTTTTATCGGTGTAGGTATTCAAATACACGTTTTTGCAAACGTACTTCATATTGTTGTTGCGCAGCAGGGCTCCGGGCAGCAGGTGGCTTTCGCACAAAATCTGAAAGCCGTTGCACACGCCAAATACTTTGCCGCCTGCATTGGCAAACTTTATAACCTCTTCCATAACCGGTGAAAAACGGGCAATGGCTCCGGTGCGCAGGTAATCGCCATAACTAAAGCCACCGGGAAGGATAATGCAGTCATCGGTAGTAAAGTCGATCAGGTCGGTTTCTTTGTGCCAAACGTAGCGGGCTTCGCAGCCTAATACTTCGGTTACTACATGGTACATGTCTCTGTCGCAATTGGAACCGGGGAAAACTACTACTCCGAATTTCATGTTAGGTTATCTCTGTTTATATAAGGTTATAGGATGGCAAATACTGCCCTGTTAGCACCAACAAAATTAGAATTATATGGATGACTTCGGCTACAATGGGGTTCTTTAACTGCGATAAAATCATTGAACTGATAACTGCAGGCGAAAAGGCCAGCATTATAAAGTAATCTAAACCGGTGCGCTGTTGCAATACAAACGATACTAGCAGAAAAACCAGCAACACGCTAAGCAGGGTAACAAACTTACGCACCTGAATAAGCGTTGACTGAACCACCACCGGCATAAGCAACATAGGTGCTATACAACAAAACAGATATACTCCGGCATTCATCCAATCGAAGGCATTAAAACGCAGCCCCGCCAGCCAACTTGCAGGCAGAAAGCTGACCACTGGCGAATCGGTGACATAACTGACGGTAAATGCCAGAAACAGAGGAGTTAAAATGCCAAACAGCAAGGCCGACCATTCGCGGTAGCGGAACGTGCGCACCGTGGCAAGCGCTATAAGAATAAACGGCAGCAACACTACCGAAGGGAAATAGGTAAGCAGGGCTATGGAGGTAAGCATTCCGGCATCAAAAACATCGCGGTAGTCTTTTTCCTTACGCGCCAACCGGAAAAGTGCCGCTACAGAAAGAATAAGAAACGTAAGTGCCAGCGATGCGGGCGTAAATAACAGGCTTTCTTTAAAAAAGGACGAGAACAGTATAAAAACCAGGCCCGGCAAATATGTTTTGCGCGCGGTCATTTTGTTTTCGTTTACTATCAGGTTTACAATCAGTGCCTGTATAAACTGTAACAAACCCGAAAGCACTGCTAAGGTAGCTACCGGTACAAACGGAAGTTTTTGCAGGG
>CAZLXD010000296.1:0-3601 GCA_964563185.1 uncultured Chitinophaga sp. | reverse complement strand
AGCGTACGGAAATAACATACCCTGCTCCAAAAGCTACTAAAGTAAGCAGGCTATAAACCGCCAGCAGCCTCACGGGAATATAACAGGCGGGTGGAATACCCAGGCGGAAGTAGTTAATAGTTACCAGGAATAATTTGTCTACTGAAAAAGCAATAAAGGTGCCTGCTGCAATGCCCGGCAGCCCGAATTTACCCGCCAAATACCAACTCAGCGAAACATTCAGGCTTATTTCTATAAGCGATGAGGCAAGCAGATAACCGCTTTTTTGCATACCGGTGAGTATGGTTTGAGGAAACAATAAACGCGGAATAACCAGCAGGAGGTATATGTTGAATATAAATGCGCTGTATGTAAAGCTATCGCTGAAAACAAACCTGTATAAGTGGTGGCTTGCCAACATTAGTAGTATAGTAAGCGGAAAGAAAAGGTGCATAAGTCGGGTGCTTCTTCGCTTTATTTCGGCTAAACCGTTTTTGAGGTTAGTGGAAACTAACGGAATAATGGCCGTGCTGAAGGTGTTGGCCACAATCAGCAGTACCGGCAATTCTTTGGCCCCGTACCGGTAAATGGCAAAAGCTACATTGTCGAACTTCGACTTTACTATTAACCCGTCAATATATTCCGATGAACCGCTTACAAACATGGAAAGCATTAAAGGCAGCGAAAGGCGGAGGTTTTCTTTTTGTTGAGCGGTGTTCCACGCAAAGTTGCCAAACCGGGCTATTAGTAGAAACAGCAGAATGAGTTTCGCAACAGCCACACTTATTAATCCATACAACGAAATTTCGATACCGTAACCCATTAAAGGCGGAACCAAGGCCGCGGCTAATGTGAGTGCAGAGAAAACCACCGCATACACCAACAGTTTCTCTTTTTTACCGTTCAGGTAAAAAATGTATTCAATAAGAAAGGCAGGGCTGTTAAACATTAGGTAAAGCACCGCTAACCGAACAAAGTTCCCTTCGTTCTTTTTGTCGAGAAAAAGCAGTAGGTTATCGGAAAACAACAGCAGTAAGGCAGCAGCTGCTATTCCAAAACCAAACAGCGAAACAAAGGTGTTGAAGAAAACAGAGCGTTGCTGACTGCCCTGCAACTTAGGGTAAACGGTAAGCATGGTATTAATTATGCCGCTTACCCAAAAAAATGATGCCATACCACTTACCAGCAAGAATGTTTCGTATTCGCCAATAACCGAAGCGGGCAATTGCATTTTAGCAAAGCCTATTCCTATAGCTATCAAAGTAGCATATCGTATTATCTGAAATAGCTGAAGCCCTGTGAGATTGCCGAATGAGAAAATTGATTTTTTACCTGCGGGTTTTTCCTGCATTAAACTATGTTAACGGTGAAATCGAAGGTAGAAATTAAAGCATACCTTCGCCCAAAATGTTTCAAAACATGATACAAAGAATTGCATACCTCTCGGCTTTGTTTGTCGCTTTTTTAATAGCTCTTGGTTTTTCAGCCGAACAGGATATTCCGGTTGCTGAAAAAAACGGTTTAAAACTGTTTATAGTAAAAAACTCTACCGGGTTTCCCGATGCCGGAATTTCCTTAAAGGACCCCGGCCTTGACCAAACACTTACTCCGGGCAAAAATACTTTCCGCTTTAGTATATCGAACTACCAGCTTGGTGCGCAAACAGCCAATGAAACACAAAAACTATGCGCCAACTCGGCAAAAGGTCAGCATATTCATTTTATTATGGATAACCAGCCCTACATAGCTTCGTACAGCCCCGATATTGAAACCGATGTAAATCCCGGCCACCATGTTTTGTTAGCGTTTTTGTCTCGTTCTTATCATGAAAGTATAAAGTCGCAGAATGCATACCTGCTGAAAGAGTTTAATGCTGGCGAGGGCGCTAAAGATGAGTTTAATGAAAATGCCCCGCACATTTTTTACAGCCGCCCCAAAGGCGAATACATTGGCGATAGCGAAGTGCAGCGTTTGTTGCTTGATTTCTACTTAATCAACTGCAACCTTTCGCCAAGCGGCTACAAAGTGCGAGCTACAATTAATGGCACGGAGTTTCTTTTAACCAAGTGGGTGCCATATTATATTCAAGGTTTGCCATTAGGAGATGTGAAAGTGAAACTGGAGTTACTGGACAAGAAAGGTAACCTGGTAAAATCGCCATTTAACGGAGTGGAAAGAACCTGCACATTGAAAACTGAACCATTCAAAAAATGATTTCCGTTTTTGGGCTGCTTGATTATTTTTGCGCCCCGCACGGTGGCTATAGCTCAGTTGGTTAGAGTAACGGATTGTGGTTCCGTGGGTCGTGGGTTCGAACCCCATTAGCCACCCAAAGCCCTCCTTTTTAAAGGGGGGGCTTTTTTGTTTCTCTTTACATAGTATAGATGTATTGGCTTCATGGTTTCCTATGTCCATCAACTTTTGGATATCTTGATAGTTAATTCCGCAAGAATCAGAATCCTTGTTTGTTCAGGATTTGATTACAAGGATTGGCGTGCGGTTTAAAATTCAATGCAAAGTGTTTTGTAGCATTTAAGGAAGAGCAATAAAAGGAGCCTTCCGGGGTGGAAGGCTCCTTTTATTAATTACCGGAGTAAACATTCACCGGAACGGTATAAAGCCAATCGAAAAGATCTTCTGCTTTTCCCGACTTAATATTCAGGAAACGTTCTTTCAATTTATTCGAAATGTCGCGGCCCTCAATAGGAGGCAATTCATAGTTTTCGCCTTTGTAGTGGAATTCGCCTATGTGCGATAGTACAGCAGCTGTTCCTGTTCCAAACATATCTTCCAATTTTCCTTCGTGGTAAGCATTGATAATTTCATCTATAGATATGTCGCGTTCTTGTACTACGTAACCTTCATTTTCGGCTAACTGAATAATGCTGTCGCGGGTAACTCCGTCAAGAATAGTGCCCTGGTCAAGGCAGGGAGTAATAATAACACCATCAATAATGGCAAAAATGTTCATGGTGCCAATTTCCTGTAAGTAACGGTGGTGAATCCCATCCAACCACAAAATCTGGTCGTAGCCCATTTTCTGAATTTCACGTGCAGGCATCATGGTAGCACCGTAGTTGCCGGCACATTTAGCAAATCCTACGCCACCGGGAAAAGCACGGATATATTTATCGTGTATAAATACTTTTACCGGACGGCTGTAATAGGCGCCCACCGGCCCACTGAAAATGACAAAGCGGAAATGTTCTGCCGCTTTAATCCCCACAAACTCCTCTGTAGCAAACATGTGCGGACGAATGTAAAGCGATGAATTTGGTGTTGTAGGAATCCAGTCCTTATCCAACGTAAGGAGTTTATCCATAGCTTGAATAAAAAGTTCCTCAGGTACCGGTGCCATAGCCATACGGTCAGCAGAAATATTAAAGCGGTTAATGTTTTTGTAAGGACGGAAAACAATGGGGTTGCCGTCCTGATCTTTCTCGGCCTTCATTCCTTCAAAAATAGCCTGTCCGTAATGTAAAGCCGATAAGGCAGGGTGAATGCTGTATGGCCCAAAAGGAACAATGCGGCAATCATGCCAGTCGCCATCGCGGTAATCGGCAATAAACATGTGGTCTGAGAAATGGCGTCCGAATGGCAGGTTGTCAAAGTCAACTTCTCC
>CAZLXD010000295.1:0-3608 GCA_964563185.1 uncultured Chitinophaga sp. | reverse complement strand
GTCCTACAGCTATTATGCTGCCATCGGATAGCACATCCACATCGGTTAAATAGTTATGAGAAAAGGAGGTTTGCAATCCTGCATAAGTTCTGTTCCATATTACATTACCATTTACATCCAGCTTTACTATCCACCCGCTTAGTATGCTTGAATCGGTATTGTAGTAGGGTTTATTACCGCAGCCTATAAAGCTGCCATCAGGGAGTTCTTCTAAATCAACAATGGCGGTAGTTGTGTTGTATCTGCCATCGCTAAACATCCATTGCTTATTAAAGTTGCTGTCCAACTTTACAACAGTGGCTATTTTATATACATCGCCAACCGTTTGCAATGCTTTTTTCTGTGCTCCATAAATAAACCCGCCATCTTGTGTTTGTCGCAAACCTTCGGCTACATAGGTACTGTCGTTGGGGTCAAACCATTGTCTTACAACATTGCCGCCCGTGTCCACCTCTAAAAGCCATGTGTTAGCATGTTGTTGAGTTTGGAAGTTGTTATCGTTGCGAACGGCACCAATAAGTATGTGCCCGTTACTCGCCTGTGTTACACTTCGAGCATCATCTAGCTTCCATTGGTCATAAAATTTCTCCCAAAGCCTGTTGCCATTGCCATCAATCTTTACCAAGCACACATTGCCGTTGACAGGTTGATTATCAGTTTTAATTCCAGCGATATAGAAATAGTTATCACTTGCTTGAGTTAACGCATTACCCCAATGCACATATGTATTGGGAGTTGTGTAACCATATATTTTCAGGCTATCTACATTCTTGTCAAATCTGGCAAACAATAATGTAGAGACAGTGTCTATAATGTAACCCGTAAATGCAAAGTCATTACTATTTGTTTTTATTAAGGTATTGAGAAATACCCCGAATGATATAGAGTCGTTATTAGTTTCTGTTTTGTATTGAGTTAGAATCCCATTTTTGTTGATGTTTGCAGCCATAGCCATAGCATTGTAAGGTTGGTTTTTGTTTGCCGCAAGTCCTATCACTTTATAGGTAGTATCTTCTCCAATTATGCTGCTAAACAACATTACAGGTCTATCTTCAACATACGTTCTGTTCCAAGTTGTTTGTGAGGTAGCTAAAAGGCATAACAAACAGCCAGCAGTTATTAGTAACTGCCTCCTTTGCTTCTTTATTAAGGTAAGCCCTCTCATCCTCTCAAATCTACACCTTTCAATCACAAGGCGCCTGTTTTCTGTTTGTATTCCTCCGTGTTCTTTGCGCCTCAGCGCGCCTTCATTCATTCGTGTTCATCCGTGCCATCCGTGGCAAATACTGCATTGCCTGCCGGTTGGTGTTATAGCTTCGGCTTTGCCGATGCCTGCCCGTCCGGTCAGGCGGGCGTCACCAACAACACCAACCATCCTCTCAAATCTACACCTTTCAATTACAAGGCAGCTGTTTTCTGTTTGTATTCCTCCGCGTTCTTTGCGCCTCCGCGCGCCTTCATCCATTCGTGCTCATCCGTGCCATCCGTGGCAAATACTGCATTTAGCCGATTGGTGTTATAGCTTCGGCTCTGCCTCCCTGCCCGTCCGGTCAGGCGGGCTTGTATCCATTACGCGTTAATCAGCGCAATTAGCGGCAAAACATTGCATTTACAACCCGCCCAACCACCAAAATGGAATGCCAAACTACTTTTACGGAACGCCAATTCACATTTCACCCGTGCCAAACCACTTGCATGGAATGCCCGATGGGGGTCCCGTTGGCGGGCAAACCTACAAGCACAGCAATGAAAGCAACAAGCTTCACCATCAACCCTGTAAGGTCCATCGCCAACCTTGTAAGGTCCATCGCCAACCTTGTAAGGTCAGCTACCAACCTTGTAAGGTTCACCGCCAACCTTGTAAGGTCCGCTGCCAACCCCGTAAGGTCCACCGTCAACCTTGTAAGGTCCACCGTCAACCTTGTAAGGTTCACCGTCAACCTTGTAAGGTCCGCTGCCAACCTTGTAAGGTCCATCGTCAACCTTGTAGGTTTCAGCGCCTGAACCCCGTTTCAACAAGGAGCAGGCTGCGCCCTGTCCGAAATAAAAAACGGGGGGGCGCTGCTGTTGATATTCCCCCGCAGCCCGTTTGGGTTTTTCTGCTCAATTTGTGCGCTATGAACGCAAGCGAACAAGCCGTGGTTTCCCTGCCGGTAATGGAGCACTTTTATACCATACAGGGCGAGGGCTTTCATCAGGGCCGGGCTGCCTACTTTGTAAGGCTGGGCGGCTGCGATGTGGGCTGCCCCTGGTGCGATGTAAAAGAAAGCTGGCTGGCCGAAAAACATCCGCTGCGCACCCCCGAAGAAATTGCCGCAATGGTGGCGGCCTCGGGCGCTGATTTGTGTGTGGTAACCGGTGGCGAGCCGCTGATGTATAACCTCGATGCCCTTGCGGCTGCCCTGCACGCCCGCAACATCAAAACACATATCGAAACCTCCGGGGCCTATCCGCTCAGCGGTCAGTGGGATTGGATTTGCGTTTCGCCCAAGCGGTTTAAGCTGCCGTTGGAGGAATGCCTGAAAGCGGCACACGAATTGAAAGTAGTAGTATGGCACCGCACCGATTTCCGCTTTGCCGAAGAACATGCAGCCGTGGTAAGCCCCCGCTGCCTGCTGTATCTGCAACCCGAGTGGAGCAAGGAAAGCGAAGTGCTGCCAATGGTAATTGAATACGTTAAACAAAACCGGCAGTGGCGCATATCGCTGCAGGTACACAAATACATGAACATTCCGTGAGCCTAATGAACCTACACAACCCTTTTGCCCGCATGAACAAAAACCTTCTGCTCCTCCTGTTTCTTTTTCCCGCAGCCCTATTTGCGCAAATAGTTAACCGCGAAACCGCCAAAGGCGATGCCAAAGATTATTTCGATAAAGCCGACCGCCACTTTGCTTTCGGCAGGCTGGAACTGGCCGACTCGCTGCTGCACCTGGCCGTAAAGGAAAAGGACAACTTTATTGATGCCTGGATACTGATGGGGCAAATTAACCTGCAGTATTTGAAGAAGTATGAGGTGGCCACCACTGCTTACGAAAAGGTAAAGCTGCTAAAGCCCGACTACCTGAGCGATGTGGACTTTCAATTGGGGCAGTGCTACATGAACCGGGGCGAGTATGCCAAGGCGCGCACCGTGCTAAAGGCATTTCTTGCCCTGCCGCGCATAGTGGCGCAAAGCCGTATGCTGGCCGAAAAGATGTTGGTGGACTGCGACTTTGCCGAAGAAGCCCTGAAGCACCCCGTGGAAATGAAGCCCCGCAACCTGGGCCCTTCGGTAAACACGGCTGAAGATGAAAGCATGCCTTCCTTAACTGCCGATAACAAGTATCTGTACTTTACCCGCCACTTCGGCACCGGTATGTATCAGGACGAAGATATTTACGTGGCCATTAACAGCTCGGCCGGCTTTACCAGAGCCAACAGCATAGGCGATGCCATTAACACCGAAGGGTTTATTGAAGGCGCCCAAAGCATAGCCCCCAGCGGCAAGTATTTGTTTTTTACCAGTGCCGAACGGAGAGATGGTGTTGGCCGTGCCGATATTTATATGAGCCGCAAAACAGGCGATTTGTGGGTCCCTGGCCTTGAGATAGCCCTGGTCGATACAC
>CAZLXD010000294.1:0-3620 GCA_964563185.1 uncultured Chitinophaga sp. | reverse complement strand
TAGAGTAGCCACCGGCCGCAGTACCGGTAATCTCCACATCATCAATACACCATATTTCGTTGGCATCGTTGTTTAGTGCTATTATCTTTAGTGCTACGGTGCTTGTGCCATTAGGAACATTTACAGTTAGCGTAGAATAAACTGTTCCTTGGTCAGTTCCTGCTGTTCCACTAACCACAGCATTAGTTCCGGCTGTGGTAGAGGTGCCTGTGCTGTTGTATCCCCAGCGGGCATTTGAGTTTCCTTTTACGGTAATATCAGAAGTGGTTTCGGTGTTACTGGCAAAAGCTGCGCCATCTAAAGATGTAAATACTCTGAGATAATCTCCGGCATCGGCACCATTTCCGGTTGTTACCGAAATGCTGGAAACACGCACTACTACTTTTACTCCGGTGTAAGCAGAAACGTTTACACTGCCAAAATCTATAGTGGCAGTTGTGTTGCTGCTTTGAAAGGATCGGCTGCCGGTTCTTATTCGTTGACTTGCCGGGGTTCCTGTATTTGTAGTTGAAGTGCTACCGTTTGTGTTGGTATAGCTCCAGGTAGGAGTAGCCGGACTTGATTCAAAATCCTGAACAGCTATGGTGGAAACCTGTCCCCAGCCCTTCAAACTTCCTAAAATTAAAAATGCAGCTATTGCTGCCGTGCGTAAAATTGAGTTGACCATAACCACGGTTGGTTTTTGTGTAGATGGATTACTGATTGAATTATTTTGCATACTAAATAGCGGTTGCATTACCGGTTGTCAATAGTTATTTGTATTGATAATGTTTATTTAAAAACAGCAAAAGCCTTCCTGAAAAACTCTCCCTGTTTTTCTCCGGTAAAAAATCACTCAATAGCTTGTTCGTTTCTCCCTTCGTGTGTAGGCGTGGGCGCAGGGTGCCTTTGCCGCTAACGAGCGCCAAAAATAACCCCCGTTGCTTATAAAACAGAATGTTTCCCGGTTATTTTTTGGTTAAGTATTTGGTATGAATAAGGTGTCGGGAAGTACTAAAAGTAGACTTTACGGCACCTTTACCACTACCTTTATACTGGTTTGGCAGTTTTTTACCGAACCACCAGCCAGTACCCACCTGCGTTGTTTATCAAACCAGTTGTGGTTTTTTTCGGCAAAGCGCTGAAAGTAGCAGCTGTTGAGGTTTATCTGGGTACCATCTACTGCTTTTACGTAGTTAAGGTCAATCAGCAACTCCCCGGTGCCTTCTTCGCCTGTGTAGTAGTTAGAGCGGGGCTTTTTGTTTACCCGTATAGTGGCATTTACGGGCGCATCTTTGGCAATAACCACTTTACCGTTTACCACCACCTCTTCTTTTACCCGCATGTCCACTTCTTTGCCGGGTTTATCATCTAAGGTTACCACGCCCTTTAGTTCGCACACCACTACCGTGTTGCCATACACGGTTACTTCTTCGCCCTGCGCTAACCCTTTACTTAAAAGAACAAATAACAGCAGAGCCGATAAGGTAACTTGTAATATTCTTTTCATGTGTTGTTGTTTTAGTGGGGTAAAATTAAAACAAGAAGCCCCTTTCTGGAAACAGAAAAAGGGGCTTCGGGGTATGATATAAATCTCTTTTGCCGGGTGCTACTCCACCAACACTTTACGGCTCCACTGCCCGGCTTCGGTTTTAAGTGTAATAAAGTAAACCCCTGCGGCATAGCCCGCAGTGTTTAGGGTCATGTTTCCGCTTTGGGTAAACGAACGTGCCAGCTGCTCCATCGTTCTTCCCTGTATGTCGGTCACCGTTATCAGGGCGTCAGCCGGTTTGCTGAGGTTGAATACCACGTTTACCACTTCATCGGCAGGGTTGGGGAACACATTCAAATCGGCTACCAGCGCGCTGTAATCGTTTATGCCGGAGGGGTGAACGGGCGGGGCAGGCGGGTTCTTGGGTGTGTTAAAGCCCAGCGAGTAACCCACCGTAAACTCGTAGTGTATGTTACTGCCGAAATCGCCATTGAAGTTTTTAAGCACGGTGTTATTGAGCCTGCGCAGGTTTACCTGGCCGGTGGTTTCCCATCCCTGCTGGGTGTTAAGCCACCACGAAACCCCATCGCCACCTTCCCACTGGGCATCGTAATCATAAAAATCGAACGAGTAACTGCCGGGCTGTAAGTGCAGGGTATCGCGGTAGGTTCCGCCTGAAGTAAAACTGTTTTTAAAAGTAATGGTGTCGCCTTCTTCGTTCTTTACAACATACCAATTCTCTTCGGGGTGGTTGTTGGCTTTAAAGTAGATGTAGAAAACGGAATCGAGTTTGGGAGTCATGCCAAAATTCGACTCCAGTAAATTATTAGGCTCGTATTCATCGGGCACGTTGTTGGGCCATTTGGCTTCAGCATAAAACCTGCGGTCAACGGTGTCGGTTCCAAACCAATCGAAGGCCGGTAAGTCTATCACTTCCGATTCAAAAGGCGGCAGGTTGCCGGTCCACTCGTAATACCACTTGGTACCGGTTTTTACCCAGTAGCTAATTTCGGCATAGGTAAGGGGCAGCTTGCCCATGTTCTTAATCTTTACCTTAGGGGTGGTGCAAATAGGGTTGTAACGCAGGTAAGGTTTATCGGTGTTGGGCGAAATAATTTCTTCCAGCATTACATCGTTGTTCTTTTGAGTGCTGTAAGTAATTAAGTGTGCCGAAGTGCCGTAGCCGGCTGCTTCACCGGGCTGCACGGTGTAGTCGTCAAAATCCAAATCGATGGTAACGGTTTGGCCGGGGGTAATGTAAGGGGTAATGTCCACCTCATACACGGGCACCTTTTCACCGGGGCACCAATTGGCGCGGTTAAAAATCCAGGTGCCGCCCTGCGGGGCAATGGCGTTCATGCCGCAGTCGTCTTTCCAAAGCAGGTGGCTGTACACCTCCGTGCTGTTTACTTTAATGTGGAAGTAGTGCGGGTCAAATTCACCCTGGCTGCCGTGGCCGGTCATTATCAGCGCTACTTTGGCTGAAGTAACACTTGGGTCTATGTAAAACTGCTTAGGCACAGCTGCATTTTCAAACCCGGCCGAGTTGGGGTAGCCAAAGTACGTGTTGTAAATTTCGCGCACGCTTTGCACGGTGCGGGTAGGGGTGCCTTCAATAAAAATAAATTCTACGCGGGCGCTAAAGGCATCTGTCCAGCCATCGTAATGCACGCGCACGTTTACCGAATCTTTAAGTATGGAAGCATAATCGGTAACATCATAATAGTAAGGGTGGGTCCAACTGTTGTTGTAGCCGTTGCTGTTGCCCGCCATGTAGGTGCCGTAAGGGGTTATCAGCCTTCCTATTTCCATAAAATCAACATGGTCGCTGTAAGCCCAGGTGGTATCTAAAGTAAGGGTATCAATAGCAACAATGGTAGAATCGAGGGTGCCGCTTTTCTTTCCTAACGATGTGTTTACGGTATAGTCCCAGCCGGAGCACCCGCCTATACCGCAGCCAAGAATAAAGCGCATGTATATTTTGCTATAGGTAGTGGAAGTATTCGGAAACTCTACCCAAATATCATCGTTGCTGGGGGGCGATGCCAGGTTGGAAAGTGTGTGCGCTACTATAACGGTGGTATCACCGGTGGCGGCTTGCAGGTTACTAAAAAGAAGGAGGGAAGCGGCTAACAGTGCGTAAATTTTC
>CAZLXD010000293.1:0-3624 GCA_964563185.1 uncultured Chitinophaga sp. | reverse complement strand
TGCTTCCCCCTTTCAGCGGCTGCCAAATGCACCAAACTGGTAAATGCGAAATGGTTTTTAAAGTTGAATTTGGGGGGTAATCATTTTGTTAAACATACAGGATTAGTTTACCATACAACATTCACTTGAATAAAAGTGCAAAGCCGGTACTATAAACACAGGTTCTGAAAAATGAGGACATCAATGCTTATTTTACTGTTAACCGCCAGTATTGCCGCTTCGGCTCAATGGCAATGGGCAAAAAAATTTACCGCCCCCAACGCCAACGATGCAGGTAAATGCATAACCTCCGATGCCAACGGTAACATTTATCTGGCGGGCGATTTTAAAAGCGACACCCTGACTTGGGGAGCTACCCAACTAACCAACTTCAACACCGGAACACTGGATATTGCCTTTGCCAAATGCGATGCCAGCGGCAACTTGCTCTGGGCAAAAACTTTTGGAAACAGTAAAGACGACTGGATGGACGATATTTGTGTTGACCCCGATGGCAACCTGCTGCTAACCGGCACCTTCACCAGCGACTCACTTACCTTTGGCAACCTTACCATTTACAACACCTCAGGCACCAATCTCACCAATTTATTTGTGGCTAAATTCGATGCCCACGGCAACGAAATTTGGGCAAAATCTTATGGCGGTACCTGGAGCGAAACCGCAGGAGGTATTACCACCAATGCTGCGGGCAGTATTTTTATCACCGGCTCATTTACCGGCTCCACCGTAAACTTTGGCGGCATAACGCTAAACAGTGTAGGCAATTCCGATGTACTTATTGCTAAACTCGACAGTGCCGGCAATGTGCAATGGGCCAAAGGATTCGGAAGTACCTCAGGCGATGGAGGCACCGGAATAGCCACTGATGCCCAAGGCAACGTACTGGTAACTGGTGCCAATGCCGTAAAACCCATAACCTTTGATACCGTTGCTTTAAATGGCGATGTTTTTCTTGTAAAACTCGACCCCAACGGCAATCTGCTTTGGGCACGCGAAGGCGTAGCTTCCGACAATCAAATGGTTTACACAATGGACTTAACGATTGATGATGCCGATAACGCCACCATGGTGGGTAGTTTCGCTTCGCCTACCCTTACCTTTGGCAGCCATGTAGTAAACAGTGCGGGCGACTACGATATATTTATAGCAAAATACAACTCCGCTGGCACACCCCTTTGGGCAAAAGTAGTTGGTAACACCAAGGACGATGGTCCTTGGTGCGTACGAACCCGCAACGGCAACCAAACCATTATAGCCGGATACTTTAAAAGCAGCACCCTTACTTTTGACAGCCACACCATCATCAACTCAAGTACCTACAACACCAACGATGTGTACCTATGTGCCCTCGATAGTGCCGGAAACACCCTTTGGGCAACCAAAGCCGGAGGCAACCTTTCCGACAGGCCTTACGGCATGTGCATACACCACGATGGCGGAATTGTAATAACCGGCTATGCCAACAATGAAGCCGCTTTTGGTTCCGATACGCTGTATGGCTACACCGATGATTTTTTTGTGGCAAAATACTCTGATGGAACAAGTACCTCGGTAAGCGAACTTTCAACGCAAACCTCAGTAAACATATTTCCCAACCCATTCACCATAAACGCCACCCTACACTCCACCAATAGTTTAACCAACGCTACCCTGCTTGTTACCGATATGGCAGGACGCACAATCAGCATAATAAAAAATGTTTCCGGGCATGTGGTTACCATATCCCTCGATAGCCTGCCCGGTGGAATGTATTTTGTGCAGCTTTGGCAAAACAACGCGGTAATTGCTACAAAAAAATTAATGGTTACCAACTAAAACACCCTGCCCTTTTGGCTTCATAGCCCAAGTGGGCAGGTTTCTCCCCTTAAATATTCCTTACCGCCAGCGTAAGCCGCCCTATACACACTAACTTTTGCTGCTCGTTTACTATTTTAATTTCCCACACCTGCGTGGTAGCCCCCAAATGAACCGGAGTAGCCGTACCCGTAACAAAGCCCCCCGTTGCACTGCGCAGGTGGTTTACATTTAAGGTTAAGCCCAACACCTTTTGCTGCGAAAGGTCAACGGTAAAAGCCCCGCCAATACTTCCCAGCGTTTCAGCCAGCACACACGAAGCCCCCCCATGCAGCAACCCCAGCGGCTGCTTTGTTTTTTCGTTTACCGGCATGCGTCCGGTTATATAATCATCGCCAACATCGGTTATTTCAATGCCCAAAAAACTTTCCATACTTTTTCCGCTGTAGCTTTCAATAATTTCGCGGGTAGGTTTTACTTTCCAAATCATAACATCAAAAAAATTTCGGCAAAGAAAAAAAAGATTGCATGGCACAAGCCCTCCAACGTTTTTTTTCTTGATAAAAATCATTCATTTCCTGTTACTCAAAAATTACCTTCGGCAGGTAAATAGCCGCTTCCATGAAACTAAACCCGTCTCCCCGGTCAATTGATTTACTGTTGTTGTTTTTAGTATTACTCGATTTATTTCTTTTCTCCGTTTGCCTGCTTAACCCGCCCCTGTGGGCACAACTGATGCACGGCACCGACTACACCGATACCCTGGGCTTGGTTCGAAGGCTGGGCGGTGTATGGCTGGGCTTTTTTGTTTTTCAACTTATTGCTTTAATTGTTTGGAAAAACCACACCTGGTGGTTGGTGCTGGTGGCGGGCATACGCTTAACCGAAACTTTCTCCGATTGGATATACTGGTATTCATCTAACCAACATACCTGGTTCAGCAACTTCGGTTTGCTTATTGCCCCGCCTGCCAACGTGCTGTTTGCCGTTATCCTCATTCGTGCGTTTTTAAACTTCAACAATAAATCAGGTTTCCCGAAATGAAAGTACCACTAACAGCCCGCGAAAAGAAAACAATGCAGGCACTGGCCGAATGTATACTGCCGGTGGGCGGCCCTCATGTGTTTAGCCATAGCGATGTAAACTATGTGCGGTTTACCGAAGAATTGCTGCTGAGCACACCGGTACAGGTATGGTGGTTTATTCATTTCAACCTGTGGTTTATTCAGTATTTTTCGTGGCTGTATATTAAACGTCCCGCTCTGTTTTCGCGCCTTCCGTTTACCGACCGCGAGTTTATACTTGCATCGCTCAGCAAAAGCCGCTCGTATTTTTTGCGCGGTATTTACCTGCTTACTTCCTCCCTGTTCCTTATTACCATGTATAAAGATGAGCGCGTTATGCGCGCCATTGGCTATTTCGGCTTTATGCAGGGTGCCAACAAACAACCAGGCAACCCATGATACTCGATTCGCAAACCTTAACCGAAAATTACCGCGCCACAGCCGATGCAGTAATTATTGGCAGTGGTGCCGGTGGCGCACCCATGGCTTACAAACTGGCTCAACACGGGTGGAAAGTTATTTTGCTCGAAGAAGGAAGAAACAATAACCCCGCATCGTTTAACCGCGATAGTTGGAACGCCATGAAAGAAATGTACCGCGACAGCGGTATGCTTACCACCCTTGGCACTCCCGCTATTCCGCTGCCGCTGGGCATTACCCTCGGAGGAACCACCGTTATCAATTCCGGCACCTGTTTTCGCACCCCCCCCCAAATGTTTGCCGAATGGAAAAGCAAATTCGGCTTAACCGGTGTGGAATACAACCA
>CAZLXD010000292.1:0-3655 GCA_964563185.1 uncultured Chitinophaga sp. | reverse complement strand
GCATCCACAATATTGAGAGTATACCACACCGCAGTACAGATAGCAGAAATATCCAGATTGCGTTTAAAGTAGTCGCGGTATTCCCTTAAGGTTGCCGCGTCCTCTACCCCTTTATAGGAGCCGTATGTATCGGGGTTGCCGTCCACCTGTAAGCGGTAGGCATTGCGATACCCCTGAAATCCGGTAGCTGTGTAATACACTGCATAGCCAAGTCCGGCAAATCCGGCATACACTATTGGAATTTTCCAGTATTTTCTATTGTATCCCTGCCCGAGTCCGGGTAGGGCAGCTGAAAATAGTGCCGCCTTTAAAGGGCTATGACGTTTCTCTTTTTTCTTTTTGTCGGATACTACACTGTCAACCTTTAAAACTGAGGCTTCTTTTTTCGCAATTACAGTTTGGGAACTATCCAAGTCAAACTTTATCTTCTGAGTTCCTATGACAGGCTCAACAGTTAGAGTATCGAATGTAGCTTGTGCTTGTGTGTTTACTGTGCCAAACAAGCACGCAGCTAATAATAATGCTAACCTTAAATGGTGGTAACTGAACTGCTTAAGCAACTGAAGCGAGTTATGTTTCTGAAATGTATCCCACTAGCCTACCCAAATCGTCATCGCTGTAGAATTTAATAACGATTTCACCTTTACCATCTCTTGTTCGGATAATGTTTACTTTGGTTGAAAGCGAGGCCATTAGCTGGTCCTGCATTTTCTTGACGGTAAATGGCAGGTCTCCGGTTTTATTTCCGGTTACACTGGAAGATTTTTTAGTTTTTACTTCTAAGGAACGCACTAAGTCTTCTACCTGCCGAACGCTTAGCCCTCTGCTTAAGGTTTCTTTGTAAGCGAGCAGAAGGGTAGCTAAATCATCTATAGCCATTAATGCTTTAGCATGGCCCATTGAAATTTTTGAATCTCTCAATCCCGCCTGTATGTCCGGAGGTAGTTTAAGCAAGCGCAGAAAGTTGGTAACGGTACTTCTGTTTTTGCCTAATCGTTCGGCCAGTTGTTCTTGTGTTAAATCGCACTCGTCCTGCAACCGTTTGTAGTTAATGGCAATTTCCAGCGGATTAAGGTCCTCGCGTTGTATATTTTCAATCAACGCTATTTCTATGCTCTCCTGATCGCTGGCAGCACGTATATAGGCAGGGATATCTTTTTTACCCGCCAGTTTAGATGCCCGTAACCTTCTTTCACCGGCAATTAACTGATACTTGTTATTGTCAACTTTCCGAACGGTTATAGGTTGTATTACTCCATGTATTCTGATAGAATCGGATAGTTCGTTCAGGCTCTCTGCCTCAAAGGTAGTTCGCGGCTGAAAAGGATTTACTTCAATCTGTTCTAAGGGAATAGTAAGGATACTGCCGGTTTTTGTGCTTGCATCCGTTATTAACTCTTTATTACGTTGGCGGTCGGTAGTATCGTTAGCTTCTAATAAAGCACCTAAACCACGTCCGAGAACGCTTTTCTTTTTATCTGTCATAGTCAGTTGTGTGTCGTGTCAAAAAAAACAAATACCTGCTGTTAGTTGTCGTAGTTCTCAGCAGGCAAATCTTCAAGTAACTTAAAGCGCTTGTCGCTTTCCGGTATACGTGTTGCATCATTCCGTTGCAAAATTTCACGCACTAAATTCATGTAATTTATGCTTCCCTTGCTTTCGGCATCGTACATAATAGCCGGCTTACCAAAGCTTGGAGCTTCGCCAAGGCGGGTGTTGCGATGTATGATAGTTTCGAAAACAATATCTTCAAAATGCCTTCTGATTTCCTCTACTACCTGATTAGAAAGACGAAGTCGGGGATCGTACATGGTTAGCAAAATGCCTTCTATTTCCAACTCTGGGTTCAGGCGGTTCTGCACAATCTTAATAGTGTTCAGTAATTTCCCCAGTCCTTCCAAAGCAAAGTATTCGCACTGAACCGGAATAAGCACTGAATCGGCAGCCGTCAAAGCATTTACAGTAATAAGCCCAAGTGAAGGGGAACAGTCTATAATGATAAAGTCGTAATCACTACGCACTTCATCTAGTAATCCTTTAAAAATCTTTTCACGGTTAGGTTGATTTATTAGTTCAATTTCGGCACCTACCAAATCTAGATGGGAGGGAAGTAAATACAGGTTAGGTGTCTCCGTTTCCAGAACAATATCCTTAATCTTCACTTCGTTTACCAGACACTCATAAATACTGGTTTTTATACTTTTCGGGTCGAAACCAACACCTGAAGTAGCATTTGCCTGCGGGTCGGCATCGACTAACAGTGTTTTAAACTCCAATACTGCTAAACTGGCGGCTATGTTTATGGCTGAAGTAGTTTTACCTACTCCTCCCTTTTGATTAGCAAGCGTGATGATTTTTGCGTGATGTTGCTTGGTTTCTGTTTTCTTTTTTGCGGTCATATGTTCAAAGTTTGGAGGTTATAGCTCAATGGTTTCACCAATTTTCAGAAGTATTAATTCTTTGCCTTTTGCGGCAAATGCATCAACAGCACCCTGATGGTTTATTTTAATGTAGCCAAACGTGTCGTAATGCAGGCCAATTACTTTATTGCACTGAATATAGTCACTGGCTATTACTGCATCAGAAACACCCATGGTAAAGTTATCGCCAATAGGCAACAAGGCTGCCTTTAATTTGCCACAGGTAAGGGGTATCAATTTCATATCCAGCGTAAGGGCGGTATCGCCCGAATAGTAGAAATTCCCCTCAGCACTTTCAATTACAAAACCTCCGGGGTTACCTCCATAGCTTCTGTCTGGCAACATGCTTGAGTGTACTGCATTTACATACTTTGCTGTTCCAAAATCAAAGTTCCACTTACCACCGTGGTTCATAGGATGGGCCTTTTCAACTCCCTTTAACTGAAACCAGGTAACTATTTCATAGTTTGAAACTAAGGTAGCACCGGTGCGTTGCGCAATTTCCAAAGCATCAGCCACATGGTCTTCGTGCCCGTGCGAAAGAAAGATGTAATCAGCAGGAATAGATTCTACATCTACCTCTTTAGCCAGTTCATTGTATCGTATAAATGGGTCGAACAGGAGGTTTTTGCCCGCTATTGTTGCCCCGAAGCAGGCATGGCCGTAATAAGTAAGTTTCATTTCATTTTTTAGAACAGTTCAAAGGTAGAACATGTGTGGAACATAGCCTCTGCGTAATTCTCCACCAATGAACAGAATTCCTGTTTATACGTCTGTTGATAAGTGCCTTAAGCTGTGGAAAGGCTGTGGAAACAAAAAAGCCTCTCGAAAGAGAGGCTTTTTTGTAGTTAAGAAGGCAACTAACTACTTGGCAACAGTTAAACGTTTAACGGCTGTCTTTTCACCGCTCTGGATTTTCACTAAGTAAGTTCCATTAGCAAATGAAGAGAAATCGAAAGTTCTGTTGAAAATAGAAGCTACGTCAGTAGTATTATAACTCATTACCTCGCTTCCGATGATGTTGTATACACGGATAGAAAGATTCTTCTCTACACCGCTTACGTTGATAGTTACATTTCCGTTGGTTGGGTTAGGTAACAGGGCAATAGCGTTACTGAAAGTAACATCTTCAATGCCGTTGATACAAGCAGCATTTGAAGCAGCTAAAACAGTTAAGTTTTGAGTAGTAGAACTGAATGAGCAACCTGCGCTATCCATAGTTAACTTAACGGGAT
>CAZLXD010000291.1:0-3682 GCA_964563185.1 uncultured Chitinophaga sp. | reverse complement strand
CTGGGTGTTTGCATAAACCAAATATAACACAGCACATCAATTATGGATTAAGCCTCCTTAGCCCGGTTTTGCAATTAACTCCTTCCGGTGCCCGCTATTGTTTTTTGGCATTATTAAATACATTTAACGCCCCATTCAAATACACAATATGAAGAGAACCTTTCTCACCCGATGGCTGTCTGTTTTTTGTATTGCCTTTGTGTTGTTGCTCAGCACCAGCGAAACCAAAGCCTCGCACGCCATGGGTGCCGACCTTTGGTATGAATGTATTAACCCTGCTACCAATACCTATGTTATTTCGCTTCGTTTCTACCGCGATTGCTACGGTATAGATGCTCCGCTTACAGCCACCGTTATGCTGGAGTCCGCCACCTGCGGCCAAAGCCTTAGCTTAGTGCTTGAGCAGCTGGCTTGTCCGCCCAACAACAACGGTGGTATTGCCTGCGAGGTATCTCCTCTTTGTCCTTCTTACATAGGTCAGTCGCAGTGTGCCGATATCACCAACCCTTATCCGGGTGTTCAGGCCTATACTTATACCGATACCTTTCAACTGCCAATGGCCTGCAGCGACTGGCTGTTCAGTTTTGGCGAGTGCTGTCGCAATCAGGCTATCACCAACTTAAGCAATCCCGATACTTACGATATGTATGTAGAGGCCAAACTCAATAATCTGCTGGCTACGTTCAACAGTTCACCGGTGTTTACCACCCTGCCTGTTCCGTTTATCTGCGCCAACCAGCCCTTTGCTTATAACCACGGTGCGGTAGATGCCGATGGCGATTCTTTAGTTTATACGCTCGTTAACCCTTTAAGCCTGGCTACTCCCATTCCTTACGCGGGCGGTTTTACTGCAACCCAGCCGGTAAATACCAATCCCGCCAACTCGCTTACTTTCGGAAGCAGCACCGGTCAGATGAGTTTTCTGCCCAACGGTGTTCAGGTGTGCGTAATTGCAGTACTGGTAGAAGAATACCGTAACGGGGTGCTCATCGGCTCTACCATGCGCGATATTCAGATTGTAGTGTTGAACATTCCCGGTTGTGGTGTGCCGCCTATCTTTAGCGGTGCGCTGGAGCCCACTGTAAGTAACGGCTACTTTATTAATAACGGACTGGTGGAAGTTTGTCCGGGCAGCACGCTTTCGTTTTCGGTGCTGTCGCACAATCCAACCGGTGACTCTGTTTTTACCGTTTCCGATGCCCTCTATTCCTTACCCGGTGCGCAGGTTACTTACACTTACCTCAGCAGCGATTCTATTATAGCCAACGTATTATGGACGCCCAGTGCCCTTGATACGGGAATCAACAACCTTGTTTTTACGGTGAGCAACCACAATTGCCCCATCAGCAGTGTGCAGGCTTTTGCCGTTACCATTGATGTGCTGTCGGGCACCTATGCAGGGCCGGACGTGGCCTATTGTCCCGCGGGCGGCCCGGTTGCATTGCAGGTGTTCGGGGGAACACAATTTACCTGGAGCCCTGCAACCGGCTTAAGTAACCCTAACAGTTCAACGCCTACGGCTTCACCGGCACAAACCACTACTTATGTAGTGACGAGTAACCTCAGTTCGAGCTGTAATAACAAAGATACCATCACCGTGTTCCGTGTTCCCGATTTCAATTACACGGTTACTCAGTCGAAAGATACTATCTGCCGTTTCGAAATTGTGAATCTGAATGTTACACCGGAACCGGGTTTTGGCCCTTACACGTATTTGTGGACACCCGCGCAAAGTTTAAATGCCAACACTATTCCAAACCCTATTGCCCAACCTGATTATACGACCACTTATGTTCTTGTCATTACTTCCGACACCGGTTGTGTTATTCGCGATACTACAGCGCGAGTGGTGGTGGTTGGTCAGGGCCCTGCAGTAGACATTACAGCCGATAAATACAAAGTATGTGTGGGCGATACCATTCAACTCACAGCCGATATTTCAACACTGCCCTGCGGCTTGAATGTAGTGGAGTGCACCGGTAATTTCGATATTAAGACCCTTGGTGCAGGCTCATCAGTCGGAGCAAGTCCTTACCGTGGTTTATGGGAAGATGGACGTATGCAGATGCTTTTCCGCGCCAGCGAGTTACAAGCTATGGGCATGGTGGCAGGAACCATTACCGATATTGCTTTTGATGTAACGGCCAATGCCAGTACACAGCCCTACAATAATTTCACTATTAAGATGGGTTGTACCGGGTTGAACGAGCTGACTACTTATGTGCAGGGGCTTTCGGTAGTAATGATTGACCCGGCTCTAAGCATCACCGGTGTCGGTTTCACCAACCACAATCTTAATAATGCTTACGACTGGGACGGACAATCGAACCTGATTATTGAAGTTTGTTTCGATAACAGCGATTGGACAAATGACGACCCTGTGAACAGTTCGGCTTCCGGCTTTAATTCGGTGTTGTATAGTTTTACCGATGGGCAGTCCGGCTGTAGCCTCACCGCCCCTACACAAGACCAGTTGCGCCCAAACATTCAGTTTGTTTACTGCCAGGCTCCGCCCAAAAACCTCACCTATGCATGGACGCCCACCAACAATATATTCTCGCCCGATTCTTTAAATCCTTTTGTGGTGCTGAACGAAAGCACTACCTACATTCTTAATGCCAACGATGGCGAATGCAGTGGCGGGGCTTCGATTACGCTCAATATTGATACTTCATTTAATATCTCAGCCGGCCCCGATGTGCCTTTCTGCACAGGTTTGGCAGCCCAGTTGAGTGCGGTGGTAACCGGCACGCCTCCTTTGGGTGGAAACTTAAACTGCGGAGTAAACAATACTTCCTGCAACGGAACTCCGGTAGTAAAAACTATTACCCCGCCAAATTCGTTTGCATCAACCATCACTCCTTTTAACGGAGGAACGCTTCTGGCTGCTATCGAAGACCAGCGTACACAGATTTTGTATCGCGCATCCGATTTATTGGCGGCCGGCTTTACTAAAGGAACCATCAGCCAGATTGGGTTCAACATTCTTGCCAAAGCATCTACCTTCTTTTTTCAAAACCTGAGCGTTAAAATGGGTTGTACGTTCAAGACAGAATTGGCAGACAGCATTTGGGAACCCGCAAACCTGGTTTACACTAATCCTTTATTCGCTACCGTTCTTGGTTGGAACGATTTCGTTTTAACCAGCAACTTCGACTGGGATGGAAACACCAACATTGTTGTTGAAATCTGCTGGGACAATCAGGATGGTTTCCCTTTCGGTGGAGACGATTACGTTGCGGGTAACTTCGGCAGCTACGATTGTTTCCATACAGGCACAGCTAATCTTTCGGTTGGCTGCAATATTCCTGCTCCTACTTTTGAGTTATACACTTTGCTGCCCGAAATGAGAGCAAGGATTTGTCCGCCTCCACCGCTGCCCGTTACCTATGTTTGGTCCCCGGCCACCGGTTTATCAGGAACCGCAGTTGCTAATCCAACAGCATCACCGGTTTCACCAACGGTGTATACCATCACTGCCTACTTTGGCGGCAGTTGTCCAAAGGTGGACAGCGTTCTGGTAACCCCGCAGAACTTTAATTTCATTGCCAGTGCCGATACAACCATCTGCGAAGGCTATCCTATTCAGTTAAACGCTGTTGGAGGAAACGCCTACAACTGGACTCCGTCAGATGATTTAACCTGCACCAATAGCCCTAACCCAGTCAGCACACCGGATAAT
>CAZLXD010000290.1:0-3688 GCA_964563185.1 uncultured Chitinophaga sp. | reverse complement strand
CAAGAACGAACCGGCATACGAGATAGTGTTGCCTTGGGTAACACTCTTGGGTTCAAACTTAAATTCCACTTTGTGTGCTCCGGCAGGTAACACCATACCACGCAACACATAGTTGCAACGGAAATGCTCTACCGGTTTACCATCTAAGTATGCATGCCAGCCTTTATCGTTGTTGTAATAAATTTCAGAAAACACCACCAAGCCCTGAGCCGCTGAATTAGATTGATAGGTGAGCTTGTTCGGAGTGTACTCTGTTAGTTTGATAGAAGCCGTGCTATCTCCTGCATACTTCCAACTGCCAATAGTCGCCTCGTAGCGCTCGTCTACCACTACCGTGCTTTGCGGATTAAAGTCAGTCAGCGAAGCAATTTCTTCGTCAGCATTCTTTGCCCACTTTGTTTCACTTACAAACCAGGCATTGCCCAGCGCACCCGGGTTTTGCTGCGCCATTGGCTCCTTCGTTTGCGGGTTACTGCCAATGAAATACTTTGTGTTAAGCATGTTTAACACGTTCATGTTGTTTTTGCTGATGTGGTTCTCAATCAAATCCTGATAACGGATAAGTTTAGCTGCATGGTAACCACCCACCGATTTGTGGTAGTAGGAAGTCATGGCATCGTTAAACGGGTCGCGGGTAACATTGAATACACGATAGTTAGGGTCGGTATCTTTCAAAATATCCAAATCGGCCTGCGTAGGAGTGTGGCGGTTGTTATTAGCGGTTTGCTCCACAAAGTTTTCAGAGTTGAGGTAGCGCTTAGCCACTAACCAGCCATCGGCTAAAAACACCACAGCTATAGCACCAATAAAAATCTGTTTAGTTACTTTTTGTTGCACATAAGCCCACACTAAACCAAAAGCAGCGGCAATAAAAAACAACGAACGGAAGGCATCGGTGCGCAGCAGGCTGGCACGGTCTTTCTTAATAGTATCCATCAACCAACCATTGCCGCCTTCGTAATATTGCTTATCGGCTTCTGAGGAGAAGTTAACGAACATGCCGCCCAGTACACCAAATAGAACAACAACAGCGGCAGTAACACCGGCTGCTATTTTCAACTTCTTCAGTAAATCATCGCGGTCAATTTTGCCGGTGAGTATTTCGTTCAATCCCATCAATGCCAATAAAGGCATTGCTAACTCAGCAATTACCAAAGCCATGCTGGGTGTACGGAATTTGTTGAAGAACGGGAGTAGGTTAAACATCCAACCATAGAAGGGAGAGTTGTGCCCCGCAGCTAACAGAACTGAAAAAACACTTAAGCCCAACAACACCCATTTAAAATGATTGCTGACAATTAGCAACGAGAACAAAAACAGAAACACAATAGCCGCACCCAAATACACCGGGCCTGATGTAAACGGTTGTCCCCCCCAATACAATGGCAACTGACGTATGTATTGGTCGGCCGTTTGCTGCGGCACTCCTTTGTTCATCATCTCTTTATAGGTTTCCGAACTTTCGCTCAAAGCTCCGCCCGAGGCGCCTCCTTTTATATTCGGAATAAGAATGGAAAGAATTTCCCCATCGCCTAAGCCGTAGCTCCAGCGGGTAGCGTAATCAAAATCCAACCCGCCACCTTTGGTAGCTTCTTTCTTTTGGGTTAACTCCGATGAACCTCCCCGTATAGTTTCCTTAGCGTATTCTTCGGTGCTCCACAGGTTGGCAACGTTGGGCACCACCGCTATTAAACCTGCGGCTACTAAAGCTGCACTTGCTTTGGCAAATCGCACCGACTGCTTTTCTAAAACCATTGTAACGGCATAGTATAATCCCACCACGCCCAACACCATTAAGGTATAATACGCCACCTGTAAGTGGTTGGCATCAATAAGCATAGAAAGAAACAAAGCGGTAAGTGCAGCGCCCACCAGAATATTTTTTCGGTAAGCCAACACCACCCCACCTAAAGCCGGAGCCATAAAACTAATGGCCTGCACCTTGGTATTGTGCCCCGCCTCAATAGATATGAGCAGAAAGGACGAAAGCCCGTAAGCCACAGCCCCTACCACACTTAGCCAGGGTGCAATGTCAAAACACAATAACAGAATATAGAATCCCACAAAGGTGAGGAACATCAACACCGTAGCATCGGGGAAAATAACCTGTAGCGTGCGCACAATTTTGGTAACAAAGTTGCCCGGGAACTTCATCGAAATCTGATAAGCGGGCATACCGCCAAACATACCGTTGGTCCACAGAGCCGGGTCATCGGGGTGCTTTTCATTCCAGTCTACAATTTCCTTGCTCATACCTTCCCATTGGGTAACATCGCCCTGGCTAAGGCTCATTCCCTGATAAACAGGTAAAAAGTAAATAACGGTTAACATGGCGAAGATGGCCACCGCAATAAGGTGCGGCATTAGCTTTTTCTGCATAGTTGCTTGGTTTGAAGTCTGCCTTTAAACAGAACGGACGAATTTAAGAGGCTGTTTTAATTTCTGTTGAAATATTTGCGTGGGTATTTTCCCGCAGAACTCGCTGAACCCCGCAGATGATACATTCCTTTCTGGCGAAAATCTGCGAGTTCTGCGGAAGCTTTTTCTATCCGAAACATGAACGCACAAACTTTATACATTTGCCCCACAGCAGTTTGACACACTACTTATACCCTACATTGATTTTATGAAAAGTGACACGATACTGGTAACAGGTGCCTGCGGGCAAATAGGAAGTGAACTGGTTTTAGCCCTCCGCAAACAATACAAAAATGTAATAGCCTCCGACCTGAAAGAGCCGGTAGGTGAATTGAAAGACAGCGGAGAATTTGTTAAGCTGGATGTGCTGTATAAAAACGGGCTAAACGATTGTGTGCAGCGCTTCGGAGTTACACAGATTTACCACTTAGCCGCTATCCTTTCCGCCACCGGAGAAAAGAACCCCGAGATGGCCTGGCGCATTAACATGAAAGGGTTACGGAACATTCTAAATGCCTGCACCGATTTTGGCGTAAAGAAACTTTTCTTCCCGTCCACCATTGCGGTGTTTGGCCCTACCACCCCGCGCGTTAATACTCCGCAATACACCGTTATGGAGCCCAATACCATTTACGGTATTTCTAAACAAGCAGGCGAGCGCTGGTGCGATTGGTTTTTTCAAAAGAAAGGGCTGGATGTGCGCAGCATTCGTTACCCGGGTTTAATTTCTTACAAAACAAAAGCGGGCGGTGGCACTACCGACTATGCCGTGGACATATTTTTTGAAGCCATTGAAAAGAAACGCTACACCTGCTTTTTGAAAGAAGATACCACCCTGCCCATGATGTATATGCCCGATGCCGTGCGCGGAACCATTGAACTGATGGAAGCCCCTACCGAAAAGATTACGGTGCGCTCTGGCTACAACTTTGCCGGCTTTAGTTTTAACCCCAACGAACTAACTACCGAAATTCAAAAACACATACCTGATTTTGCGGTGGACTATGTTCCCGATTTTAGGCAGGCTATTGCAGAAAGCTGGCCGCAAAGTATTGACGACAGCTATGCGCAAAAAGACTGGAACTGGAAGCCCGCCTACGACTTAGCTGCCATGACCAAGGACATGGTTGTAAACATTGAAGCCATGCAGGAAACTGTTTAACGTAACACAATGTTCAGGCACAAAGGCAAAGCGCGGACATTAAAATACGAAAGAGACTAAACCCCAAAAGTAGTATTGGGGGAATTAATTTGACAGTAACGAATGGAG
>CAZLXD010000289.1:0-3714 GCA_964563185.1 uncultured Chitinophaga sp. | reverse complement strand
TGTTTACCTGCTTAAAGCCGGCAACACTGCCACCCGCATTGTAAGGCAATAAAAAGTATCATATTCTGTGTAAAAAACGGCCATTGGGCAACCGATGGCCGTTTTGCATTTTTACAGGTGGGCTGGCAAAAGTTTGACTTCTTTCCTGATTCAACTCACAAGCCCTCTTTTAAATCAGCTCTGTTTATTGGCAAAAGCATTGATTAATAATTGAGGATTAACCCTGCCCGACCGGCAGGGTTAATCCTTGTTCTTTAATCAACATCAGGTTTTGAATTGAATCTATCAGTAACGGTTTGGGGTTACCCTTTTGAGTTTATATTTACGCGCTAAAGGGAAATTACATGTTAAACATAGTTTTATTCGGCCCTCCCGGAAGCGGCAAGGGCACACAGGCAGCCAAGTTGGTAGAAAAGTATGCGTTGGTTCATCTTTCCACAGGCGATATTTTCAGAGCCAACATTAAAGGCGAAACCGAGCTAGGCAAACTGGCCAAAAGCTATATTGATAAAGGGCAGTTAGTGCCCGATGAGGTAACTATTAATATGCTGCAAAGCGAGGCGGATAAGCAAGCTACAGCCACAGGTTTTATTTTTGACGGCTTTCCGCGCACCATACAACAGGCCGAGGCTTTAGATAAGTACTTAGCCGGAAGGGGCACTGCCATTTCTATGATGCTTTCGCTGGAAGTAGATGAAGAGGAACTGCGCAAACGCCTGCTGCTGCGCGGTAAAGATTCGGGCCGGGCCGATGACCAGGACCCTGCCGTAATACAAAACCGTATTGATGTATATAACCGCGAAACCGCTCCGGCCAAAGAGTTTTATACGCTACAGAACAAATACAAGGGCATAAACGGAGTAGGTGCTATTGACGATATATTCGGTTTACTTTGCAACGCAATTGAAGGGAAATAAATGGTTGCTTAAGTAATTAGGTTGATTGAGTAAACTACATCAACCTAATCAACGAACCAACCGCTTAACCGGTTAACCAATCTCCAACCAATTAACCAACCGTGGCTACACAAAACTTTATTGATTACGTAAAAATATTCTGCCGCAGCGGTAAGGGTGGGCCGGGGGCTTCACATTTTCACCGCGAAAAGTTTGTGGCCAAGGGCGGCCCCGATGGGGGCGATGGCGGGCGTGGCGGGCATATAATACTGCGCGGCAACTCGCAGTTGTGGACGCTGCTGCATCTTAAATACCGCAAGCATATACATGCCGATGATGGCGACAAGGGAGCAAGCGCTTTGTGTACGGGCAAATCGGGCGAGGATGTGTATGTAGATGTGCCGCTGGGTACCGTAGCCCGCGATGCGGAAACCGGTGAGGTGGAAGCGGAGATTACGGAACACGGCCAGGAGTTTGTTTGGCTGAAGGGGGGAAAGGGCGGATTGGGTAACCACCATTTTAAAAGCAGCACCAATCAGGCACCCACATACAGCCAACCGGGAATGCCGGGGCTGGAAGGCTGGAAGATTCTCGAATTGAAATTATTAGCCGATGTGGGTTTGGTGGGTTTTCCGAATGCGGGAAAGAGCACACTCATTTCATCGGTTTCAAACGCCCGCCCCGAAATAGCCGACTATCCTTTTACTACTATTGTTCCCAACCTGGGTATGGTAGATTACCGCGGCACCCGCAGCTTTGTAATGGCCGATATACCGGGCATTATTGAAGGTGCTGCCGAAGGCCGGGGCTTAGGCACCCGCTTTTTGCGCCACATTGAGCGCAATAGTATTTTGCTGTTTTTAGTGCCGGTAGATGCCAATGATGTATTTAAGCAATACGAAATTCTGTTGAGCGAGCTGAACCAATACAATCCTGAGTTATTGACCAAAGACCGCATCCTCGCCATTAGCAAATGTGACCTGGCCGATGAGGAACTCCGTAAAATGGTAGAGAAAGACCTGAAGAAGAAGCTGAAGGCTGCCGGTGAAAACGTGCCGCTGATATTCTTTTCGTCTGCCACCAATTATAACCTGGAGAAACTGAAGGATGAGGTGATGAAGAAACTGGATGAAGCGAATAAGCGCTAGGAACACCACGGGCAACAAATGCCCCATTGCCGGCTTCATACAGCCGCTACAATTGCCAAGTGTTTTCTTAGTTTTGAGCGAATGAGGTTTGTGCTTGTATTTCTTTGCAGTTGTATCGGCTTTTTTGCCACCGCTCAGGTGGTGGAGGTAAGCAGCCCCTCAAAGTTGCCACCCAAAACCGGTAAGTTTAAAATAGTAGGAAAAAACAGCGATGGCATAGTGGTGCGCCTGTATGGCGGTGAAGATGTAATGAATGTTTACACCGATGACCTTAAACTGTCGGCCAGTAAAACCATTCAGTTTAAAAACCAGGAAGGCCCCCTGCAGCATGTATTGCTGAATAAGAACGGAGCCGTGGTGTTTTATCTTTCGCAAAGCAAGCAGTACTCGGTACTGTACGCACAGCCGGTTAACAGCAAGTTTGTTGAAATAGGAACGGCCAAAGCCATTGATACTATTTACGACCGTAAGGATTTGGTGGCAGCCAACCTGCGCTTTAAATCTTCGGCCGACCAGAATTATCTTTTTGTGTACTACCCGTTTTTTGAAGGTAGCAATATTCAATACATCCGCTTTTTGTGTATTGACCACGCCCTTAATACCCGCTACAACCGCAATGTTCCTGTTAACCGCAATGAGAAAGAACTGGAGGGTAGTGAAGCTTTGATAGATAATGCGGGCACTGCTGCCATCGTATTAAAGGCAGAGGGAAATTCGGCCAACGTAGAGTACGATATTTACCGGGTAGCTGCTAATGGCGAACTGAATATTTACAGCCTTATTACCGAAAAGCCATTGTTTGGCCAGGCCGAGTTTGAGGTGGATGACAAAAACGGCCGTTTGGTACTTTGCCACTTTTACGATGACGGAACCAACCGCGAAGAGCCTTCGGCATCCGGCTTTTTTTATGGCAGCTATAACCCTGAAACGGGGGAAAAGGCCGGTTCGGTTTATTTGCCGTTTTCTTCAGAGTTTATTAATGAGTTAACAGGGCGCAACATGAACGGCAAAAACCGCCTTTATACGTTCAATATCAAAAAGACAGTACTGCGCAACGATGGCGGTGCACTTATTGTTGCCGAATCGTATATCAGCGAAACGCGCGAGGTGCCGGTTCCTATGGGCATACAGCCCGGCTTTAGTAATTACCGCAGTTCTAATATTTACCAGTATAACGATATTGTTGCGTTTTCCTTTAATGCCAATGCCGAGTTAGAGTGGTATAACATTATGCGTAAGAAACAGGTTAGCGAAGATGACAACGGAGTTTTCTCCTCCTTTCTGGTTATGAACCAAAAGGAACAACTCCGATTTATTTATCTGGATGATGTTTCCACCTCGGGCGGGCTGGCGCAATATACACTAAAAAGCGAAGGCAAAAGCGAGCGCAGTTCGCTCTTTAATCAGGAAGACAAAGACCTGTTGTTGCTGCCCAAAATGGGGAAACAAATTTCTCCGGCTGAAGTGATAATACCCAGCTACAAGAACGGAGCACTGCAACTGATTAAACTTACCTATTAAACCACCGGGCAGTGATTAGCTTTTTCAAATCCAACAATCCGGGAGTAGTTGTTTTTTACTTTGTATACATTATCGGGTTTCGGATTTGCTTTTTGTTTGCGCCCCTTAACAGCGACTTTGCCTTTGAGCATCACGAGCCGTTAAGCAGT
>CAZLXD010000288.1:0-3721 GCA_964563185.1 uncultured Chitinophaga sp. | reverse complement strand
CATCCTGCCATGCACCGGTTAATCCTTTATCTCCTTCAAAAGAATTGGCTCCGGTTATTATGACCTTTTCCATACCAAAAGTTCCGTTTCCACGGTCGGCCGCAGCCGATGAGTCTGTAAACCTGAAAAGAAGAAAATGGTGCGATTGCTGATTCATAATTCCTTCAATACGGTCAACCTCAGGCAATACAGGAAAGTTAACCTCCTGCTGTAGCATCCATTCCTGCTCCACCTCGCCATTTACAGGTAAAAACACGGGGCCCATGCGCACCTGTAAACCTATACCGGCAGCCGGCTTAGCCGGTTTGGGAATAAATGGCATAGCAGGGTTATCATAGTAATCGCTTACAATTTGCCAATCGGGCTGAGTAGTGCTTCCCTTCTTGGCACCATACATTGTCCACTGGCGTATGAATTCAATTTCTTTATTAGTCAACTGGTTTCCGTTAATGTCCAACATTAATGCTCCCTCGGTTGCTGTATCAATGGCTAAGTCAGTATCAAAACCGGCACCGGCTACTTTGCGTAGTAAAAAGCTCATGTACGGATGGCCAGGGCGAATAATCTTTTCTGATTTTGAAGCAGAAGATGCATAAGAAGAAACGGTGTTGTAGATTGCCGCGTAAACATCATTTTCACTTCCGTCAAACTTCAGTGCATCGGAAGATGTAGCACTGTGGCAGGTGCTGTTTTGGCATTTAGTGTTTAGTGTTTGATAAACTCGTTGATAGGGAGTTTGTGCCTGCATGGTTGTTATTGAAGCAATCAACAGCGACAGGGTAAAGATTTTTCTCATTGGTTTGTTCGGTATTTACTGCCGAAAATAATTAAAATCATAACCGATAGTAGTTTTTGGAAGTTTTTAAAATGATAATAATTGCATTTTGTGAGCATCCATTTGACCCCGACAAAAAAAATACTTTGCTAAACGGCAACACATCCGCTTATCTTCGCCAAGCAATTGATAAAAGTTATGGGCGATTTTCTGATAAAAGGCGCACAAGTAGTTAACGAAGGTAAAACCACTACTGCCGATGTATTAGTGAGAGGTAAACATATTGAACGGATTGACGGCAGCTTTGATGTAAAATTTAAGGTGACGGAGATAAACGGTGAGGGCAAGCACCTTATACCGGGAGTTATTGACGATCAGGTTCACTTTCGCGAGCCGGGGCTTACCCACAAGGCCACTATTTACACTGAAGCTAAAGCGGCCGTAGCGGGCGGGGTAACTTCCTTTATGGAAATGCCTAATGTAAACCCGCTAACGCTTACCATTAAGTTGTTGGAAGAAAAGTATGCTATTGGAGCACACTCTTCATTGGCTAACTATTCCTTTTATATGGGTACCGGCCACACCAACTTTGATGAACTGATGAAAGTGGACCGCAGCCGGGTTTGCGGTATTAAAATATTTATGGGCTCCTCCACAGGCGATATGCTGGTGGATGACCCCAATACCTTAGAGAAAGTTTTTCGCCAACGCAACGATATTTTAATTGCCACCCACTGCGAAGACGATAAATTAGTAAAGCAGCGCACGGAAGAGTATGTGGCTAAATACGGGGAAAACATTCCTTTTGAATGCCATGCAGAAATACGCAATGAACTGGTGTGCCTTAACTCATCGAATTATGCCGTAGAACTGGCAAAGAAGTATAACTCGCGCCTACACATTCTGCATATTTCCACAACTGATGAGTTGGCGCTGTTTACCAATCAAATTCCGTTGGAAGATAAGCGTATTACCTCGGAAGTTTGTGTGCACCACCTGTGGTTTGATAAGAGGGATTATGCCCAACAGGGCAGCCGCATTAAGTGCAACCCGGCCATTAAAGAAGTGCACCATAAAAAGGCTTTGTTCGAAGCTTTGCTGGACGACCGCTTAGATGTTATAGCCACCGACCATGCTCCGCATACTATGGAAGAAAAGAACAACCTGTATGCTAAAGCACCATCAGGGTTGCCTTTAATTCAGCATACCCTGAATGTAATGCTGGAGTTTTACCATCAGGGGAAAATTTCTTTGGAAAAGATAGTGGAGAAAATGTGCCACGCCCCTGCCGGGTGTTTTGAAGTAAAAGATCGTGGATTCCTGCGCGAAGGTTACTTTGCCGATATGGTACTGATAGATGTGAATGCTCCATGGCAGGTAAACACCGGCAATGTGCTTTACAAATGTGGCTGGAGCCCTTTTGAAGGTTATACTTTTAAAGGAAAAGTGCTGAAAACATTGGTGAACGGACACTTAGCATACAACGAAGGCACCTTTGACGAAAGCATAAAAGGCGAGCGCCTTGAATTTGACCGGGGTTAATGCAAATACTGCTCGTTGAACCCTTCTTTACAGGCTCGCATAAAAACTGGGCGTTAGAGTTTAAACAGTTCAGTAAACACCAAATTGAAATTCTTTCGCTTTCGGGTTACCATTGGAAATGGCGTATGCACGGGGCGGCAGTTACACTGGCGCAGCAGTTTCTGCAATTGGATTTTGCGCCCGATTTAATACTGGCCACCGATATGCTCGATTTGAATCTTTTTCTATCGCTCACCCGCAGCAAAACCCACGGCATACCCACGGCTGTTTATTTCCACGAAAACCAGTTGACCTACCCGTGGTCGCCTACTGATGCCGATGTAAAGCTAAAGCGCGATAACCACTATGCTTTTATCAATTACACTACTGCACTGGCAGCCGATAAAGTGTTATTCAATTCGCAATATCACCGGCAGTCCTTTTTGAGCGAACTGCCCCGCTTTCTGCAATCATTTCCCGATTATAAAAACACCGAAACGATAGAAACCATTGCGCGTAAAAGTGCGGTGCTGCCATTGGGCTTAAACCTGGCTAAGTTTAATGAACACAAACCCTTAACCACCGAAAAACCGCAACGCTGTGTGGTGCTGTGGAATCACCGCTGGGAATACGACAAAAACCCCGAAGCTTTCTTTAACGCACTTTTTCAAATTGCTGACAAGGGAATAGAATTCCACCTGGTAGTGCTAGGCGAAAGCTACGAACGTTACCCGCCTGTGTTCGACAAAGCAAAACATATACTGGCCGATAAAATACTGCACTGGGGCTATGCCGAATCGTTTGCCGAATATGCCCGCTGGCTTTGGATAGCCGACCTGCTGCCAGTTACTTCTACACAGGATTTTTTTGGAGCCAGTGTGGTGGAAGCTATGTTTTGTAATGTTATTCCTTTTTTGCCTAAGCGCTTAGCCTACCCCGAGCATCTGCCCGAAAAATACCATGCTACTTACTTTTATGAAGAAGAGGACTTTGTAAACAAACTGCAACGCAGAATTTGGGATGTGGGCTACCTGCGGGTAATGAATACGCAACAGTATGCCCGGCAGTACGACTGGCAAAACCTGATTACTATATACGATGCTGCTGTGGAACAGGGGCTAAACAGCCAAACGTGAAACGGGAATTGAAAGCTGCCAAAAGCATTAAGTTTAAGGGTTGAGGTGTTGAGGTGTTAAGGGGTTAAGGTGTTAATGTTATGGCAGCGGCTGTAAACACTCCGTAGGGTGAGCGAATATAAAAGGAAGTTTACTTTTCACTTCCCCGCTAAATACTACATCCTCCCTGCTAAATCCCCAATCTCAAATCCGAAATCTTAACTGCTGCCTCCTGCCGCTGCCTACTACATCCCACCTCCCAAATCCTAAATCCCACATCCCACATCCTAAATCCCACATCCCACCTCCC
>CAZLXD010000287.1:0-3741 GCA_964563185.1 uncultured Chitinophaga sp. | reverse complement strand
GACAGTGCCACAGCATACAATTCAGCTAATGCAGTTTATGTAACAACAAACAGTAAAGCATATACCAACCTTGACCCTTGCAAAAAATATAAGTTTCAGGTTAAAACTATCTGTAGTAGCGATAGCAGTGTTTACAGTCCTTCGTCATCGCTAATTACGCTTACGCAACCTACAATAACAATAACATCGCCTACTAATGGAAGTTCAATAATTGTGGGCAACAGCGTTAGTATTACATGGAGCAATACTAATGGAACTTGCATTACTGGTTATTGGTTGCAATGGGTGCCAAACTCCACAGGTATTCCTGAAAACATTACCAGTTCCACGTTAGGTGCGGGAGTAACAACTTATACATGGGTACCCAACGGCACCTTTACCACCGGTGCAGGTAAAATAAAAATATACGACCCTAACAGAACTTGTGCAAATAATAACAGCCAATCATATTCCGTTACATTAACCAGTGTTTGTGCCGGCCTCATCAACCCACCCACCGGTGAACCACTCACAGCAACCTGCTATTTAATGGCACATAACATAATTGATGCATCGCAAAGCGGAACATATAATGCAAGCACACCGCTTAAAAAACAGCATCTCGCTAAAATCTGCTTTAAAGGGCTGTTTGGTGGAAGCACCACAAGCAGTGTTGCGGACAACTTCCCAAATCCGTTTTACGATTTACAAAACCTTACCGATACCTTCCACAACTATGTATTGGCAATGAGCTACCTCGAGTACGCCAATGGCATAGCCGTATTCGACCGCGACCGCGTTTACTTTAATCCCGATTCGTCTATTCAAAGAAGATATGCCTTAAAGGCATTGATGGAGACCTTTAATATACTTCCTCAGCCATCTTCTGTATTGCCTAACCCTTTTAGCGATGTAAATGCCAGCGACCCATCTTACAATTACATTAAACGGGCTTATGAGCTAAACATTACCACGCAAACCACTTTTCGACCTACCGATAATATTACACGCGAAGAAGCGTTTGTTATGCTTTATCGCATCTTAAATAATGCTTCTATTGTAAAACCAACACCAAGCCCTACTGTTTATTCTACCTTCTTCGTTCCCGGTAATTACTCACCAACTTCCTACAATGCCCCTCACACTTTGCAAACAGGTAACTTTAATCATTATGTAAAAAGCAGCTTTACTATTCCGGGCAGAAATGTTTCTCTTGATTTCTCCCATTCCTACAACTCTTACCTGACAGAATTACCTGATGAACTTTTTCCTCAATCGCCCATTGCTAAAGGATGGTCGCATACCTACAACTCTTACATCCAGTATCATTTAGGTCCCGATAACAATTCTACTGCTGATAATCGTTTAATTGTGGTGTGGGCAGATGGCACTATTCATTCCTATAAATATCAGAACCCCAATTTTATTTGCGAAACGCAGGGGGTATATGACGATTTCACTTTCGTGAATGCCAACAAGATTGAAATCAAAACCAAAGCGCAGGTAACTTATACTTTCGAGAGAATAAGCAGCACAGATTTTACTTTTGTGCTCACTAAAATTGCCGACAGAAACAACAATACCGTTACCATCAATTACCAGTCTGCACCGAATGTTGCGTGGTACGGAAACTCATACACGGCAAAGCGGGTAAGCAATGTTCAGGACCCTGCGGGTCGCTCATTGAATTTCAGTTATAATGGCAATAATCAACTGCAAAACATAACCGACCCGCTAGGCAGAAACATTCAGTTTAGTTATAGTAGCGGACAGTTATCACGCTTTACCGATGCCAAAGGACAATTCACTGATTACACCTATAGTTCCTTAGCTACAGAAACCAATTTGCTTACCCGCATAAAACTCCCTAAAGGAAACCTCATTGACAATACCTATTATCAGCGCAAACTCGCCTCCACCAAATACAACAACAGCACTACCACGGTGGCTATGACCCCTAATTTCAGCAACGCTACAAATTTTTACAGCTCACAAGTAACCGACCCGCAAAACGTAGCCACTACTTCTAACTTCAACAGCAACGGTTATATGAGCGGTTTTACGGGTAACGGTTCCACGCTTTCCTCAACTTACAATATTGCCAACCAACCTACCGTTCCTTCACAAATTGCTATGGATGGAATTACCACTACCATGCAGTACGACACTAAAGGAAACATCACCCAAATAACCCGCACCGGTGGCAGCATAACGCAAACAGAGACCTTTGCTTACGATGCTATGAACAACGTAACATCGCATACCGATGCCTTGAACCATACCACCACCTATACTTACAACGGAACCGGAAACCTTACGCAAACAACCGATGCACTCGGCAATCAAACTGCCATTGCTTATAACGGTAGCGGGCAGCCTACGCAAACAATAAACCCAAGCGGAGTGCAAACCACTTACGGTTATAATAGCTATGGTAACCTCAACCAAATTACACTTACGGCTTTAGGCATTTCTTCAAGCACCTCGTATGATGCCGCAAGCCGGGTTATTAAAACCACAAACCCCAACAATCAGACAACCGAGTTTACTTACGATGCCAACGACAACCTGCTAACTAATAAAGATGCGCTCAACTACACCACCGCTTTTGCTTATGATGCCAACGACAACCTTACTACCATCACCAACGCAAAAGGGAAAACAACTTCACTAAGCTATAACAATAACGACTGGGTGGTAAGCGAAAGTTTTGAAGGCGCGCTGAAACAATACAACTACAACAACGATGGAACGCTCAACACTTACACCTCTCCTAATGGCACTGCTTTTAATTACCAATACGATGCACAGGGCAGATTAACCAACGATGGCTACGCCACCTATACCTACAATGCCAACAACAACCTGAACACCGTAACCGGCAACGGCTACACTATCACTTACGGTTACGACAACATACAACGCATAACCAGTGTACAAACTGCCTATCCGCTTGGCTTTACAAGAACAGTGAATTACCAATATGACCTTGCCAACCGCATAACTCGTATTACTAACCCTGGCGGTTTCTATATAGATTACGTTTATGATATTGCAGACCGCCTAACCGAAGTGCGTTGGAATGGCGCAAGCAGCCCGCCCACAGCAAAATATTTTTACCGCAGCGATGGCTTAACCGAACATGTTGAATTAGGCAACGGAACCAAAACCTATTATGCTTACGATGCCGTAGGCAGAATGACCAAACTCGCCAACATAAAAGCTGCAGGTGATACTATCACCGCTTACGATTTTACCTTAGACCCTAATGGCAACCACTTGATTGAAACCGCCAAAGAGCAATACGCCTCTTACCCCACAATGGGTGCAGCGAACATTAATTACACTTATAATACCGATAACAGCATTGCCACTTCTACTAACAATGTATTTAGTTTCGATAACAACGGCAACTGTGTAAGCCGCACCGGGCGCACTTATACATTTGACAGCAAAGACAATATACTAACCGGAAGCAACAGCACAACTTATACTTACGATGCTTTAGAAAACCGAAGAACCAAAACTCTTAATGGCACTACCACCGGTTATGTATTAGATGCACTAAACGCTGCCAATGTATTGGTAGAAACCGATGCCTCCGGTAGCCCACAGTGGTACAATATTTATGGACAAGGTTTAGTAGCAAGAGTAAAAGCATCTAACGGAATTATTTACTATTACCACTACGACTACCGTGGCAGCACCACCGCCATGACCGATGCCTCTAAAAATGTAACCCACAAATACCAGTATGACGAT
>CAZLXD010000286.1:0-3751 GCA_964563185.1 uncultured Chitinophaga sp. | reverse complement strand
CGTCATGCAAACTCAAAATGTCGCCAGTAAATAAATTCTTTTCGTTTACTTGGTAACACATCGAACCACTGGTATGTCCATCGGTAAGAATGCAATGAATTTTATGTGCTCCTATAACTACATTCTGATTGTCGTCTAAAAGAATGTAATCGTTTCTGCTAATGCTGTTATTATATCCGGGAATTTTCTGCTTTTCTCCGTTCAACATTTTTACTTCTTCTCTTGCCATATACAACTTTGCATTGGTAAACAATGGAAGCGCTGCAACGTGATCCATGTCAGAATGCGTTAGAAAAACAGCAATTACTTCATCCGGTTTAATGTTTAGCTTTTGTAATTCTGCTTCAATAATTTTTTTATCCTTTCCAGCGTCAATTGCAATGTAGCCTAAACTGTCTTTGATGAGATACATGTTTACAAACCCGTCTTTAATTGCAAATCCGTGTTCGGAGATTTTTCCGGTTTCAACAGGTGTCATTTGCCCGGTTTCGGAACTGAACTTATACATAAAGCCTCCTGCAACTATCGCTAACAAGCCAAGGATTATACCAACCCCGATAAGTATTCTTTTAACTGTTTTGTTCATTGCCATTGATTTTAAAAATTTCAAGGGCAAAACTACAATGGTCAGGTAGTTCAAAACGATAACAAAAGATACAAAATTGAGTATTCTACTTTTTCGATACCCGATTTCTGATTCGACTAAGAGATACTCGTGTAACACCAAGAAATGAAGCAATTTGATGCTGTGGAATTCGTTGAAGCAATTCTGGTCTGTCCTTAAGCAGCATTAAGTATCTTTCTTCGGGGCTGTTTAACAGATATGAAATAAAAAGGTCGTGAAGCAGAATAAATCTTTGCTCAATTGCCTTTCTTATAAATTCATTCATTTTCGGAAACACTTTATACAATTTCTCTTGCGACTTGTGCGTGAGAACCAGAACCTCACAGTCTTCTAACGTTTCAATGGCAACTTTGCTTGGTTTGCGCGAAAGAAAACTGTCGTAAGAACCTGCAAACATATTTTCAGTAAAAAAGTATGTCGAAAGTTCCTCTCCTTCTTTTTCGCAATAGAGACGGATACAACCTTTTATTAAGTAGAAAACTTCGTTTGATACTTTACCGGCTTTTAAAAGGACAGATTTTTTCTTGAATTTTTTGAATTCAAAATAAGGCGTAATAACTTTTAATTCACGGTCGTTAAAGTCCGTGAACTGTTTGAACATTTTTATTTTTTTCCGGTCGTTCATTTGTTGCAGTCTATCTTTGTCGGTTTGCCCATAACTTATAAATAGACGCACCTAAACTATCAAACTATTTATCTCCGCAGGGTCTTTGGGCTTTGTGGAGACTGCGGTACTACTGCGACAGGGTCCCGAAACGGAGACCCTGTCGGGAAAAAACAGCAAATCTCGCTTCGGGCAGTTATTTGTTGGTTGCAACAGTTACCGGTGAGGGCAAAGTACCGGTACATCTGAGTAAAAAAATTCAGCTTATCCGATAAGCCGTTTACCGGTATTAAAAAAACGGCAAAAGCAAAAATCCCGTTCTTTCCCCGCAGGGTCGTCTGCGACAGACCCTGCGGAGAAATAAGCTTTACTCCTTTTGCATGACATGGTTCACCATTAACTCACCCCACACTTTATACCCTGCCGTATTATGGTGCAGGTCAACCGGCCAGTAATAGTTGCCGGAGTTTTGAGGCGTAATACTGCCCGTCCGGATATACTCATCTTTTAAATTAATTACCTGTAACGTGGTATCGGCACTTAATTTAGCTGCCAGTGTATGGAGTGGAAAATCGCCCGATTTTATTTCCTTTTCTCTTGGATGAAAAACCGTAACCAGACTAAACCCCTTTTGTTTTGCCAATTGATTAAACCGGTATATACACATCTCAATAGAATCTAAAGCCTCGCGCTGTTTTATGGCTACTTCCGTATTGGTTAGCAGGGTCCAGTGTAAATCGGCAGTGCTGTGCATAATGGCACGAAAGATAAAACTGGTGGCATACAGAGGCTCCCATACCGGTGGTTTGCGGAACTGCAACCTGCCCTCCGGTTTAAACCGCTCACTGCCGCCCCGTATTACTATATCATCAATATCAGAAGTGTTAACTGCCAGTATAACCGTATGTGGCCGGTACTGCTCCAACAGTTTTTCGAGCAATACATACTCAAAAAAAACATCGCTGCCTTGTGCTCCGGCATTTAGTGTACGAACATTTGTTTTACCGGTTACGGTTAAACCGTGCTCTAAAAATTTAAGCCAGGTTGAATCCTGTTCGGTGCCTATGCCTTCGGTAAACGAATCGCCAATACCTATTATCAGGTTGGCGGTATCGTCTGCGGCAGGTTGAGTTTCCTTATCTCTAAGACCGAGCGAATTGTAGGTGTGCAAAATTTTACGTCCTTCAATATTTGTTATGGCGGTATTATTTGGAGTACCGTGCAGATACCAAAAGTTATGCCCTTTAAAAACGTACTGTTTTATTGCCCTCCAATTGGCTATGTAGAAATAGGAAGAGAAATAATTGCCGCCTATTTTCTCGCTGTACGTAAGGTTTTGTTTGAGCAAAAACCGCAATGATAACTCACCGGCTAAAAGACTTACCAGCATGGCAATAAATGCCAGTTTAATGTTAGTGCCAGAGTTTAATTTAATGAAGTGAGACGAAAAAGAAATGATTGCCACACCTGCTAAACCAATAAGAACATATAAAAGTATAGTAGTTTTGGAAGTGGCCATTCCGAAATACAGAAGCGTACCGTACTTGAATAGCAGGAGTACAAACAACAAACACAGGAAATAAAAGAAAACTCTTTTCATGCAAAATGCTTTACATACAGACAGGTGTAATTTATTTGAAAAAGCTAAGATGTATTTTCTAATGAAAAAGAGCAAGACAAGGGGGTTACATAAATTCCTTGTCTTGCTCTTTGAAGTGAATATTTATTTCCTTCCCCGCAGGGTCTGTCGTAGACGACCCTGCGCGAGTAAATGCTGAAAATACTCCTTAAGAAATCATGCTTTTCTTTCCTCATCGCAACCAATTGCCTTATAGTGTTTAGGTGTAAAATGCTTTGCTGTTCCCAATTCATAAAACGAAGCGCTGCTGTGTTCATAAGCCGTATAATCAGCCACCAGGCTCCACTTTTTGCTTACCGGGTTCAAGTGAATGTAACTCATCTTTTGCAACAAAAACTTATCGGAGTTAACTACCTTGGCATCAAACGATGTTTCGAACACCCTGTGCTTTTGCCCTTTGCGCTGGTCGGTAACAGATACTCCTTTACTTAGTTCTTTTAACAGTTTTTGATTACCGGCACCGGTTAATCTTTCAATTATTCCATACGCCATAAACCGCTTGCCGTTGCCCACCAGTTTATTAAGGCTAACTGTAGAATCGGGTAAATGAAGAACAGCGTGAAAATGATTGGGCATAATTACGTAAGCAATCACTTCCGCTTTGTTGCTTTCTTGAAGGTAATTGAACCATTTGTAAACTAAGTCGTATCCGTTAGTTACTTCAAAGAGTGGCTGCCATTCGTAGCAGGTGAACGTAACAAACCAGTTGGCAGAGTTTGTATGTTGAGTGCGCACCGACATACGCGTGAAAATAAAGAATTGTCTGTCTGTTGCCCGCGCAGGGTCGTCTGCGACAGACCCTGCGGGGAAAAAAGGTTATAAGGCATAAACCAAGGCTTCGGAATGGGTCTTATAAGCTTATAAGGTGCTTCCCGACAAAGCG
>CAZLXD010000285.1:0-3771 GCA_964563185.1 uncultured Chitinophaga sp. | reverse complement strand
CGGCCACATATTATCAGGCACGGTTAATAGTTAATTCGAACAAAAAACAAATAGCACTGTTTTTAACATCACACCTTTTCATACTTTTGAAATACTAAAACACAACCAACAAAAATGAAGAAGTTTATTACTGCCTTACTGCTTTTAGCAGCCGTTCATTTCGGTTTTGCACAAACGGTTACCGTGCCTGCCAACACCACCGTTAACATGGAACTGGCCAAAGAAATACGCGAGGGTAAAAACAAAGCGGGCGAAGCCGCCTCTTTTCGCGTGCTGACCGATGTAGTGGTGGACGGCAACGTGGTAATACCTGCCAAAAGCGTGGTGAATGCCAAGGTAACCAACAGTGGTAAGCGCGAACTGCGCGTTGACCTTTACGATGTTAAAGCCATTGACGGCACTACTATTACCTTGCAGGACTGCTGGATATTTACTACGGCCTCGCAAAACTTTAGCGGAAAAGGCGGCAAGGGTGCTGTGCTGTTTGTAGGCACTAAAAAGAACTGCGGCACCTCGGTGCGCACCGAGGTAAAAGCCACAGGCGGTAAGTATTAATTCACCATTGTTTAAAAACCAAACACTATACCCATGAAAGTAAAAGCGCTCTTTATTGCCGTGCTTTTTGCCCTTACCGGCTTTAGCACCATACATGCACAGGATAAGTATGACCTGGCTGTGGTAGGCTACTACCGCGATGTGCCCGACCCGCTGTTGCTTATTTCTATTAATGGCGAAACCTACGAACAGAAATATGTGCCCAAAGAGGAACTGAACGGAAAAACCTGGGGTATGAGCATGACCCCGCTTATTAAATACGTAAATAAACTGCAGGACGAAGGTTGGGAAGTAGTAGGCGGTATGCAAACCAGCGGGCTGCCTAACCAAAGTATGTTTTACTACAGCCTGCGCAAAAAAAGAAATTAGTTAAAGCTGAATACTATACCGAAAAGCCACTCCGTAAAGGGTGGCTTTTTTGTTGCCATACCGGTTTTTCTATAAACATAAGACCCTTCCAGGGTCGAACAACAACCTAACTCTTCAAAAACCCCAATTCATACACCATCGGTTGCAGTTTTTCGGTGAGGGCATCATAGGCTTGTTTAAAAGCCACAAAGCTAACGGGTGGGAAGTCGCCACTTTTGTTGCGGGCTTCTAAGGCTTTGCGTATTTGATACCAGCCCACATCGGCACGGTTTAGTTTTAACTCATCGCGCACGCTGCGCACATCGGTGTGGGCAAAGTAGGCCTGCCACAGTTTGCGGCCTTCGGCTAATACGGTTTGGGCTTGGGGGGACAGACCACCTCCGACTCCACCTGCGGTGGAGCCACCTCCGCCCCGTCCGAACGGATGTTCATCCGGGCGGGCAGCGGAGGACAGACCACCCCCGCCTTCGGCACCCCCGCCAGCGGGGGACAAAGCGGCCAGATACCGCACCATAAAATCACTCTCAAACCTATCGGGGGCGCCTACCTCGGCTTCGGTGTAGGGGATGAAGTGGTTAACGAGGCTCCACTGTTTGCCGTTCCACTCTAAATTGTTGGCACCGGCTGTTAGGTTGCTACCGTTAAACAGCATCCATATTAAGCAGTCGCTTTTAAACTCTTCGGTTAGCGGTTTGGTAGGTTGCAAAAACTGGTCGCGGTCGTTGAGCCAGGTTTGTTTGATGAGCCTGCGGACGGAAAATACAATAGCGGCTTGCCAGAGATTATCAGGTGTTACAAAGTATCCTCCCGTATGCCCTATGGAATGAACTGAAGAAAACATCGCGGTTAATTGCCCTGCGTGTTGTAGGTCATTACTATCGCACAAGAAATGTCCAATAGCATTATCACTCCATTTTGTATTACGAACATGCTCTGTTTTTGTAGTTGGTGTAACTGAGTTTATTAGTGGAACAACATCAGTCTTATTTTTCTTCAATCGCTTTATCCATTCACTCAAGAAGGTGTTGTTCGGTAAGTTATAGAATGATTTCTGACCTATAGGTTTTGCATCCTTATCAAGCACTTCTGTAACAACTTCAACGATTGGTGTTTTTTGGTTTGCATAAATATCCGTTTTCCATATTAAAAAGCCGATTGGAAATTCTCCTTTTAATCCATCAAATGATTTGCTGTGAACCACAAATCCATCAATATATTTAGCGTTCCATTGATTCCGAAATTTCTCAAAGTTGGGTGCATTAATGTATTTAAGCTTGCTAAAAATTGCAACAGTAGCAGTCGGAATTTCTATTGCAATTCTTGCAATGAATTGGGTAAATAATTCCCTTGTTGCATATCCATAATCCTTCATGTGCACGGCAATGCGTGTTGTGGCAATGCCTGTTTTGTGTTCTCCACCTTTTGTAATAGTATCAACATTCCCAGCTTCGCCATAAGGCGGGTTCATCAGCACCAAAATCTTCTTGCCTTTAGCAATGGCATCGCGCAGGGCTTGGGGTACTTTGTTAGTAAGGGTGTAGTCTATTTTTCCGTCATCGGTAATGTCATCGTTCAGGTAATCGTACTGAAAGCGGGTGGCGGCTACGCAGGTGCGGGTGGCGTGCATTACGTCCACATCGGCCTGGTCGAGCGTGCTCATAAATATGTTGCGGGGGTTGCTGTGCTTTACTTCCAGGTTGCCTACGCCACAGCACATATCCCACACTATGTATTCGCGCTGCCAGTTTTTGCCAAGCGTTTCGCTTAGTTTGTCGTAGGCTTTGTCCACCACGTTCAGCGGGGTGTAGTAGGCGCCTTTAAAGCTGCGCTCGTCCAGGGGTATCAGGCTATCGCGCCTTTCCAGCAGGTAGTTGCGGTATTCTTTGGCGGGCGGGCGGTGGTATATGGCCCAAAACTGCCGGTAGCCTTCTTTGTTGCCCAGTTCGTACAGCTTGCTGCCGAGCATAAACACGGGGGCGTTGTTTTTGTGCAGCAGTTGGGCGGGCAGGTTATCGTGGGTGCTTACGGTGCCATCGCTCATAATGTCGGCAAAAAACAGCAGGGCGTATTCTTCTTCGGGCACGCCTTTTATTTCGCGGCCTATCATCAGTACCCATTTATCGAACACCTGCTTTAGGTTATCGGGGGTTATTTGGGTGCGTATAATGTCGCCACTTTTAATGGCGTTTTTCAGGGTGTCAATAAACTCGTCTTCGTGGGTTTCTATTTTAAAACTTACAAAGTGGGTGCCTATGTGGGCGCTTACGGCATCGAGCGCCTCGGGGGTTACATCGCTGGCGCGCTGGCCCCACTTAATGGTCTTTTTTTGCAGAAAGGGAATGACATCGCTGCTGCGCATAATGGCCGCCTTTTGGGTATCAATTACACACAAAAAGGGCGGCACGTGCTCGCCTTTGTTGAGCGCCTGCTGCACATAGTGCATCAGTTGCGTAAACATGGCGTAGGTGCTGGTGCGGGCGTTGTCTTTGGCCTCAAACCATATCTCTTTGGTTTGTATATCAATCAGGTTTTTGCTGTAGCCTTTAAGGCCCAGGGCTTTTATGTAAATGTCTTTTACATCTTCCTCGCTTTTGGCTTGTTGCAGTTTTTGGTAGAGGGTCATGGTAGGTGTATTAAGGTGTTACCTCACCCCGCCTTTGGCGCGCCCTCTCCTGCAGGAGAGGGCTACTTTACGGGCACGGTGGCTAAAGCCTAAAAATAAGAGAGTTGGCGAAATGCGAAAAAGCAAAAGGCAAAGAGCAAAAGGCAAAGAGCAAAAGGCAAAAGGCAAGAGGCAAAAGGCAAAAGGCAAAAGGCAAAAGGCAAGAGGCAAAAGGCAAAAGGCAA
>CAZLXD010000284.1:0-3794 GCA_964563185.1 uncultured Chitinophaga sp. | reverse complement strand
AATAAGCCCATTGCGCAATGTTTCCGGCAGTAATGGTACTTTGGTCGGTAAACACTGTAGGGGCACCATAGCAAACTTCAGTAACAGTGTAAGCCGCCACGGGTTTATCATACATCGTTACACTTAGGCTAAACGAATCCACACAACTGCTGTCGCTTACTTCCAGTAACGAAACCATATAAGTGCCCTGCGCACTGTAAGTATAAACCGGGCTTTGCTGGCTGCTTTGCTGCCCATCGCCAAAATTCCAAAAATGCTGTGCTATACTGCCATTGCTTATAGTGGAAGCATTATTAAACACAGTGGCATTGTTAAGGCACACCGCACCGGTGGTAAATAAAGCCGAAGGATTAGGGTTAACCACCGTAGTGGCAGTGGCAGTATCAAAGCAGTTATTATCGGTAGTAACTACAAGCACAACAGCATAAGCCGCGGCAACACCATAAGTATGTTGCGGGTTTTGCTGGGTATCGGTATTGCCATCGCCAAAACTCCAAGCATAATTGGTAATACTACCCGATGAAACCGAAGAGTTATCGGCAAACACCGAAGGAGCCGTAGCGCAAACATTGCCCACCGTAAAAGCCGCCACAGGTTTTGGAAACACATTCACTGATTGTACAGCCGTATCGGCACAACCATCGGCACTGCTTACAATTAACTGTGCATTGTAAATACCTGAAGCCGGGTAGAGATAAACAGGGTTTTGCAGGGTGGAAGTTGCCCCGTTACCAAAGTTCCAGCTATATGCCGTTACCGGCCCGTTGGAAGTATTGCTGAAGGTAACTGCCTCCTCATAACATTCATCGGCAGTGGTAAAGCCGGCAGTTACAGCTTCATACACTGTAACTGCCCTAGTTACCGTGTCACCGCAGTTGTTGGCATTGTTCGCTATCAGGGTAACATTGTAATTTCCATGTGTTGAATATGTATGCGCAGGCGATTGAACGGCTGAACTATTTCCGTCACCAAAACTCCACGACCAACTATCGGGCACTGCCGTTGAAACATCAGCAAACGAAGTAGGATTGCCGTTGCACACCGGTGGCGCGTTAAAGTCTGCTTCTACCCGGTCTAGTACCGTAACAGTACGCGTAGAGGCTGCAGTGCAACCAAATCCATCAATTACACTAAGGGTGGCATTGTATTGCCCGGGCTGCGTATAAACATGGGTAGTATTCATATCGCTCATTAAAGGAGCAATAATGGTATCGGCCGTTCCGTCACCGTAATTCCACACAATAGCCTGGTACTGGCTGAATATAAAGTTACTGCCCGAGCAGGGCGTATAAAACATAAACTGGGCCGGTGAGTTTTGGCAAACAGCCGTATCTGCCATGGTAAAATCAACATCAAGCGTGTATTGGAAGTTGCTGTAATAGCAGCTCTGCTGCGAATAATTGTAAAAGCCAAACCTGCCGGGCTCATAACAATCCGCGTGGTCGAACACCAACTGCCCGTCAACATATATTATAGCTCGTGTAAAGGAAAGAACCAATTCAAATGAATGATCAAAGTTCTTCACCCATCCGGCACTTGGATAACTGCTCTGAGCAACGGTAAATTCAGGAGTATTCTGATGCCCCCAAAAAGTTTGGGCATAAGCCGATGGAGGGATAACTCCGTTTATCCGATTCAAAGACATTCCAGAATCTATAGCATAACCGCCTACGGTCTGTGGCTTTTGTCTCCAGTCAAATAGCCAAGTATCATAAGTATCTGATTGACTCATTGGATTCCTGAAACAGAAAACAAACCCCATAAAATCATCATCATTATCGGTAGTTCTGAAACTTCCCGTTATGCGCACATTCATTAAATCGAAGGGGGAAACAAAAAAAGTAGGGTTTCCATTCACCGACTGAAAGACAGTGCTGCCGCCCCCTTGCGGTGTCCAGTTGCCGTTGGCGGTCCAGCCGGCCTGGCTCCAGGTATTAAAATCAACATTGGTTATACACTGCGCTTGCATTTACAAAGCAGTAGCTACCATTACTAACAGGGAGATAAATTTGCGCATACTAATTACGTGTCCGCACCAAAAATAAGAAAAGCAGGTTACTGCCCTCCCGCCTGTGCCACCGAATCGGTCTGTTGCATGGCCTCAAACTCCGCCATTAGTTGCTCGGTAGTTTTGCCCAGATTATCTAAGGTTAACTTCACATCCTTAGCAATGGGGTGCTCCGGAAATTCCTTTAAGAATGCTTCGTATTTAATTTTGGCGGCATCCACATTCCCCACTTCGTTTTCAAACATAAAGCCCTGCAAAAACAAGGCATAAGGGCGCTTTTCAAATTCGGGGTAGTTGTTGTATATCTTTTCGTAAATACCAATACTTTTTAAAGGCTTGCCCATATAACGGTAAAAGTCGGCTGCTTTAAACAGAAAATTAGCGGCTGTAGTATCGCCCGGGTATTTATTGGCAAAAGTTTCGTAAGCAGCCAACAGATTGCTGACGGCTGTTGAATCAACCTTACCCCCTTTTGCGGCTTCCAACAGGGCATTCTCCTGTTTCGAAATTTTGTCAGCCTCCCATTTCATTTTCGCACCGCACGATGCCAAAAACAATAATGCTGCTGCTACTACCGTTAACCTTATATTCATTTCAGAAAATTTTCGCGCGAAGATAATCGCACAGAAATAGTAAACCGCTCAACCATGAAACATAGTTACCTGCTAACCATAATCCTGATAGGAACAGCTGTTGCAGCAGCAGCACAAGATTCGGGCTTTGAAATGTTTGTAAACGGAAGCAAAAGCGTTACTACCCATAGTAACTTCGACTCTGTTACACTAAAGCACACAGCAACGGGCAAACAGTTTTTTGCATCAAATTATCAGTGGGTCATCAGCACCAAAGGCACTATTCACAAAGGCACATATCCTGCTGATAAACAGAAGTTGCAGGAGATAAAAGAGAAACTAAAGCCTAACGATATCATTTTTATTGAAATGGTAAAAGCCGATAAGGGCAGGTTATTAATAAAAGGACAGTTTGCCTTTAAAGTGGAGTAGGCTAACTCCTTCCCTCTTCCTTAAAAACATTCCTTCAGATTGTGGAAAGTGTGTGCGCTTTCATCTTCCAAAATATTTTCCGCACACACGCAATAATCCTATATTGTTCAACGTAGATCATACATTCTTAAAACTCACCTCATCACTATGCGCTCCATTCTTCGCCTGCTGCCTGCACTTTGCTTACTTTTTTTAGTAGCCTGCAGCAACAAAAACAAAGTAAATCTGGTTGAAACCACTGCTAACGGAGAAGTTCCCACGCTGGGCAACCTCACCTTTACATTCGATAAAAATCTGGTGGGCGATTCGCTTCTAAACGAATGGGACACCATACATTACATAAAATTTGAACCGGCCATTGCAGGTCGCTTTATGTGGAAGAACCCGAATGAACTGGTCTTTTCACCCGAATACGACCTGCCGCCTGCTACTAATTTTAAGGCTACTGTAACAGACGACATTCTGCGCTACACCAAAAACTACAGCTTAGGCAAATGTGAGATAAAAGACTTTCACACCGCCTTTCTGAAACTGGATAATGCGCTGGCGGTTTGGAGCATAAACGATGGCAACAGCGCCTTTCCGCAGGTAGATTTATACTTCAACTACCGCGTGCAACCCGACAAGCTTAAAAACCTGCTGACCGTAACAATAGACGGGGAAGCAAAAGACTTTAACATACAGAACCCTTCAGCTGACCAAAAGATTTCGCTTTCACTGATGAATGTAAAGCTGGAAGACCGCGATATGAAGTTGGAAGTGAAAGTTGCCAAAGGATTGAT
>CAZLXD010000283.1:0-3807 GCA_964563185.1 uncultured Chitinophaga sp. | reverse complement strand
GTCGCTTCAGTCCCTTTATTCATAGCACTTAAAGAACTATGCGCCTAATCCTATTCTTTTATATTTGCGCGCTTTTTTAAGACACATATCCCGATGCTGAAAAATAGAGAAACCGTTATAGGCTGGCTGCTCATTGCCGTATTGATGATTGGCTTCATCTTCTACCAGAACAAAAAAATGGCGGAAGAGCAGGCGGCTAAAAAAGAAAAACAGCAAACCGAACTGGCTGACTCTCTGAAATTAAAGACCCCCAAGGCCACTTCGGCTACCATTACTGCTATGGGCGATACGGTGACCATGGCAATAGATACGGCCACCACTGAAGCAACCATTGCCGACTCGGCAAAGATTAATGAGGAATACGGCCCTTTTTCGGCAGCCGCTACAGGTGAAGAAAAAACTTTTGTGGTTGAGAACGAGGTGCAGAAAATAACCTTTACCAACAAGGGCGGGCAGATTAAAAGCATAGAACTTAAGAACTACAAAACATGGGATAAAAAGCCACTCATACTCTTTACCGATAAAACTAACTCCCTTAGTTACCAGTTTGCTATTGATAACGACCGCGTAATTGATACTAAGAATTTCTTTTTCGAACCTGTAGGGGAGTCATTCAATGTATCGGGAACGGAGAAGAAGTCGTTTGCATTCCGGCTGAATGCGGGCGATGGCAAATACTTTGAGCAGCAGTATACTCTTACGGGTAACTCGTACATGCTGGATTACAACGTTAATCTGGTAGGGTTGCAAACAGTTATCCCCTCCAACAACACATTTATAGGTGTTAACTGGCAAAACACTCTCCGTAATCTTGAACACAACAATGAACTTGAAAGACGCTACTCCGCAGTTTACTACCGGTTTAACCAGAGCGATGTAAACCACCTGAACGAGGACAATGAAACGGATGAATATGTTTTCGATGCTCCTGTTGAGTGGATTTCGTTCAAGCAGCAGTTCTTTAATGCTACGCTGTTAAGTAAAGGGAGCTTTAACCGCGGTAAACTTAAGTCGGCTTACTCAAAGGAAACAAAGGACTATGTAAAGAATTACGATGCCACCTTTACGCTCCCCTACAAGAGTGCCGAAAAAACCGCTTACAACTTCCAGTATTATTTCGGGCCCAATCACTTCAACACTCTTTCCTCGTTCGACCGTAACCTTGAGGACATTATTAAACTAAGCCCGGACTTTTGGATGTTTTCGTGGATACGATACATCACCCGGCTTATCATATTCCTGTTTACCATTTTCGAGAACATGCACCTCAATTATGGTATCATTATTCTTATACTAACACTCATTCTTAAGTTAGCGTTGCACCCGCTTACCGCTAAATCAATTGAGAGTGCTGCCAAAATGAAAATTCTGGCACCTGAGTTAACGGCACTTAAGGAAAAATTCGGAGAAGACCAGGCGCGCATAGGCCAAGAGCAGATGAAGCTGTACCAGCGTGCGGGGGTAAGTCCGCTGGGTGGTTGTTTGCCTCTTCTGTTGCAAATGCCTATTCTGATGGCCATGTATTATTTCTTCCCGGCATCTATTGAGTTGCGCCAGGAAGCATTCTTGTGGGCTACGGACCTTTCTTCTTACGATTCCATCTACACGTGGGCTACTCCTATCTTCGGGCAAAACCACCTTAGTTTGTTTACCATACTAATGACCATTACCTCAGTTATACAGGCTGTAATGAATAATCAGATGAATGCCATGAGCAACCAACAACCGGGCATGAAATATATTCCTTACATCATGCCGGTAATGCTGATGTTCGTATTTAACTCTTTCCCCGCTGCGCTTACCTATTATTATCTTTTGCAGAACCTGTTTGGCGTATTACACCAGTGGGTTATACAGAAATTCTTTATTAACGAAGAGAAACTGCGCAAACAGATAGAGGAGAATAAAAAGAACCCTAAGAAGCCCAGCGGATTAATGAAAAAGTTTGCCGATATGCAGAAAGAGGCAGAGCAAAAAGCCCGTGCACGCCAGAAAAAGTAGGGTGCGGCTTACCACATTCAGGGGTTATTAATTACATTCATGGGCTATTTACCAGCTGCTATGCAAAAAGTTGTGCCCCTCCTGCTTTTATTACTGCTTACATTCTCGTGTAAACCGCCCGGGTACAACGTACGCCAGCCTGAAAAGAACGGCAAAGTGATTTTGCGCATGGAGCGAACTCCCTGCTTTGGTGCCTGCCCGGTGTTTACCGCCACACTTTACGAAAACGGACTTTTGTTATACAACGGAAAACGCTTTACGCACAGCATAGGCTGCCACTATGCCATAGTGAGCAAAAGCGAAATAAAAAAGGTGCGTACCTGGATGGAAGACGATGGCATTTTTTTGATGAAGGATAAGTATCCGGAAGAGGATGTAGCCCCTACCGACCTGTCCTCCTGTATTCTGTATTACAGCAACGGGAAGAAGGAAAAGAATATTACCGACCGCAGCTGGGGCACTCCCGAAGCCCTTACTGAGTTAGAGACAAAACTGGAAACGTGGATAGAGATGCAGAATTTACAATTCTGTGACAAATAATTCATTCTCATTTAATGGTGAATAGATTTTTCGTTTAAATTTGGCGCCCTAATATTCACATTAACTAAAACCAAAAAACCACTGACAATGAAAAAGCTTTTACTGTTTTTGCCGGTACTGGGTGTTGGTTTGTTTTCTAATGCACAACAATCGCAAAGGGATAACAGACTGAACAGGTATTTCCAGGACGGCCCTGTGGTGTTGCAGAACAGCGGCAATAATGCCGGCTCTTCGCACCAGCAAGGAGGCTCCAGAGGAGGCTCTCTTCCTATGATTCTGAATTCGCAGAAAATTGGTAGTGCAGGTAACCTGCTTACCATTATTGAAAACACCTCTAACCAAATGGATGCGGATTCGGCCCTGAATGCAGTAACCTTTATTCACCGTAACGACCCTTCGGCCTCTCCGGGAACCAACGTGGCACAATACCGCTTTGATGTATCGAAGAACGGTGGCGCTACCTGGACTACTAACATAGGCCCTATTACCAACGACCAGAATATTGATAACGTATCGGTAAACGGACGTTTCCCACAGGCGTTGATTTTTAACCCTGCCGGTAACACTGTAGCAGACAGCGGTTATTTGATTTACTCCGGTACCTGGCATGATGGAACTACCTGGTCGGGTGAAATGCGCGGCAGAGGTAAGCTGAGTGGCGACACTGCTACCTTTAACGTAAAGATTGACCCTGTTAACAATAAGAAGGTAGCTATTGCCGGTGGCCTTTGCCAAAGCGTTCCGGGAACTTTCTGGAACCTGAACATTGATTACTCCGCTACATTTAACGGAGGCAATGCGATTACCAATTACCTGGTTGTTGAGAAAGGTGTATGGGATTCTAACACGAAGGATGTGGTTTGGACTTCGACTAACCTTAACCAGGATTTTGTGGAGTTTGATAACGGAGGAACTCAGGTTTCGGCTATCACTTCTCAGAACATTGCTTTTGACCCTACCGGACAGTATGGTTGGATTTCGGTATTGGGCGACATTGTTGCCGATAACGACAGCAGCTACGAGCCTATTTTCTGGAAGACCGTAGATGGCGGACAGAACTGGACAGGACCTTTCCACGTACAGTTAGAGGAAGTTCAGGGTGTGTTGGATGAAATGAACCCGTTGATTGTAAACGGTGACCCAGCTTCTTTAAAGCCTACCACTTCGTTTGATGCTGACCTTACTGTAGATGTGAACGGAAACCCTCACTTACTAATAGTAGTAGGTAGTGGTGATGAATACTCTATTCAGGCTGCCGGTTACGAT
>CAZLXD010000282.1:0-3819 GCA_964563185.1 uncultured Chitinophaga sp. | reverse complement strand
AACTCATAACAGGTTTAAAGCCCCGGTAGTTTCTATCGGGGCTTTATCTTTTTAAACCGCCAATAACTTTGTGCTATTTTCGTTTAGCCTAAAATTTAAGGTGTGAAAAAAAGCAGCATTCTACTTCTTGTTATAGGAACTATGTTGGTGGCAAATGTTGTCAACGCTCAGGACGATGACCTACCGCCACCTACCAGCAATCCAAAGTCAGAGCAAAGCAATAAGCCCGATGAGAACTTTCAGGGATTTAAACCCAAAAAGAAAGTTGATTTATCGAAGTTTATCATTGAACCTAATTTCAATTTTTTTATTAGCCAATCAACAATCACATTAGGTCTATCTCCGTATGTGGGTTACAAAGTCTTTGAGCCGAAGAAGGTTAAGGGCAATGCAGGTAATGTGGGGCTTTTTGTTGGTGGTGGAGTTACTTATTTCTATACAAGGGTTACGGAACCGGGCTTTTATCCCAACAGTGTAGTGCGTTATGATATACAAACCTACGGTGGCGGTCCTTTTATCCAATACAATATTTGGAAAGGTTTTTTCGTTCGCACAAAAGTGGAGTTGTTAGGCAGAAAGATACCCGTCTCTTATGATGTTATTACACAGCCAGGTGGAGGCTATACCTATCGGGTCAACTACATCCGTAAATTCACCCCCTCTGCATTAGTGGGCGTTGGCTATAATTTGCTTCAAAGTAAAAATTTCTTCTTCCCTATCGTTATCTCGTATAATGTTCTTCATCCATTCACAACAGAAAGCCAAAGAGCCTACTCTGTTTACCCCCGTGGATTAGTTATTCAACTTGGATTCGTGAATGTTTTCTAATAAATGTATACAAAAAGAAAACCCGCACCTGAACTCAGATGCGGGTTTTCTTTTTATCTATCCATCGTTATCGGTTAATCAGCAACTGTTTTACGGCTGTACTCTTTTCGTTTCTCAACTCTACCAAGTAAAGCCCTTCAGCTATACCCGAAACATTGATGACTACCTGTGAGTTTGTTATTGGTTGTTGCCATACCATTTGCCCCAGTAAGTTCTTTACGCTAAGCTCGCTTCCCTGTTCCCAATCGCTTACGGCAATTACCACTACTTCCGCGGCAGGGTTAGGGTAAACTGTAAAGCGGATAGGTGTGGAGTTAATTTCAGTAACTCCGGTTGCGGGTATTTCATTCACTACTACAAAAGCAGTTTTCTCGCAGCCATTGCCGTCAAACACTGTTACGCTGTAAAGGCCGGGTGCCAGATTGGTAGCCGTTTCCGTGGTATCACCGGTTGACCAATTCAAGGCATAAGGCGGTGTCCCTCCCGAAATATTACTTACGGACACAGAACCGTTGTTCTGCCCTTCGTTAGCATTTACGGTGGAAGTGGCAAACTGTAGGGCAGCTGGCTCAGTAACTGTAGCGGATGATGTTGCCGTGCAGTTGTTGGCATCGGTAATGGTAACAGTGTAGCTTCCTGCTGCCACACCGGCTATGTTTGAAGTAGAAGCACCGTTACTCCAGTTGTAGCTAAATGCTGGAGTTCCGCCTGTAACGGCTGCAACTGCTACGCCCGAAAAATTTCCGTTGCACAAAAGATTGGTAGTACTAACCGAAACCGAAGGTGCCGCCTGTTGAGAAATAGTAAAGTTAGCAGTGGCAGAACAGTGATTAACATCGCCTACTACAACTGAATAATTACCGGCTGCCAATGCTGAAATGCCGGTAGCTGTTGACCCAGTTGACCAGGTGTAGTTGTAGCCCGGTGTACCTCCCGAAACAACAGCCGAAGCTGTTCCTGTATTAGTAGCTCCACAACTTACATCGGTAGTATTTACTGAAACACTAAGGGCCGATGGTTCTGTTATAACAATGCTTTCAATTTGCTGGCAACCGCTGTTGTCGGTAACGGTTACTATGTAAGTGCCGGCAGCAAGGTTGTTTTGTGAATTACCCTGTGCTCCGTTACTCCAGTTATAGGTATACGGAGAGTTGCCGCTTACCACATTTATTGTGGCAGTGCCATTGTTGTTGCCACTACAGGTTGCGTTTACAGTCAGTACATTCACACTCAAATTACCGTTGGCGTTTACTATGCCCGAAGCTGTGGCGGTGCAGCTGTTGTTATCAGTAACTGTTACAGTGTAATTGCCTGCTCCAATATTAGAAACAGAGGAAGATGTGGCTCCTGTAGTCCATTGGTAACTGTAGCCTGCTGTGCCTCCTGTAACAGATGCCGATACAGAACCATTGGCAGTGCCGCAAAGTGTATTGGTAGAAGTTACTGAAATATTCAGGGAGGCAGGTTGAGTAATTGTTTGCGATGCAGTAGCAGAGCATCCGCTTCCGTCAGTAATGGTTACGGAGTAAATGCCTGCAGGTAAACTGCTGATAGAAGCAGTTGTACTGCCGTTAGACCAGATGTATGTAATCGGATTTACTCCACCTGTTACGCTCACCGAAGCACTTCCGTTGTTGTTGCCGTTGCAGGCTACATTGCTAGAAGCAGCCGTTACGGGTAGTGAGCCGGTATTGCTTACCGTTGCCGAAGCTGTTGTGGTGCAGGAATTATTATCTGTTACAGTAACTGTGTAGCTGCCGGCAGCAATGTTGGAGAGAGTGGCGGAGGTAGCCCCCGTATTCCATGAATAAGAGTAACCAGTGCTACCTCCGGTTGCTGAAACGGTAACTGAACCGTTTGCCGAACCACAATTTGCGTTAACCGTGATAACAACTGCACTAAGAATAGCCGGCTGCGTAATGGTTTGTGTAAGTATCGAAGAGCACCCGTTTCCATCGGTAACCGTAACGGTATAAGTGCCGGCTGCAATGTTGCTGATGGAGGATAAGGCACTTCCGTTCGACCAGTTGTAAGTAACAGGCTGAGTGCCGCTGGTAACATTCACGGAAGCACTTCCGGTGGCACTTCCAAAACAATTGATGTTGGTTCCTGTAATAGAGGCAGTTAGTGTTCCGCTGCTATTTACAACGCTAGATGCAGTTGCCGTGCAATTGTTGTTATCGGAAACAGTAACAGTATAAGTGCCTGCACCCAAATTTTGAACAGTGGATGTAGTAGCTCCTGTACTCCATAAGTAAGTAAATGGCGAAGTACCTCCTGTTGCTGCAACAGAAGCACTGCCAGTGTTTTGATTGCAACCGGCATTAGTGGATAATGGGGTTAAGCTAATGGCGGCAGGCTGATTAAGTGTTCCTGAGAAAGAAGCCGTGCAGGAATTAGCATCGGCTACTGTAATGCTGTAGTTGCCCGCAGTTAAACCGGTTTGGTTAGCGTTGGTGCTTCCGTTGCTCCACAGATATGAATATGGCGCTGTGCCTCCCATTGCATTCACACTAATGGCACCGTTGTTGCCGGCAAAACAATTTATGGGGGTGGCACTACCTGTAAGCGCAATAGCAAGAGGTTGTGCAACGGTAGCTGCTGCCGTGGAGGTGCAACTTTTGCTGTCGGTAATAGTAACCGTGTAGTTCCCAGCAGTAAGGTTAGTGGCGGTAGCAGTGGTTTGCCCGTTACTCCATTGATAGTTAAAGCCCGGTGTTCCACCGCTTACATTCATGGTGGCTGTTCCGTTATTGCCTCCGTTGCACGATACACTTGTGGATGATGGAGTAGCAGTAATGGTTGCCGGCTGTGTAATTGTAGCAGAGGCTGTAACCGAACAAGTCTTGGTATCAGTAACCGTCAAATTGTAAGTTCCCACTGCTAGGTTATTGATGGCAGCGGTAGTTTGGCCATTGCTCCAGTTGTAAGTAAAAGCAGGAATGCCGCCTGAGGGGCTGGCAACTGCCGAGCCGTTTGTAAGGCCGTTGC
>CAZLXD010000281.1:0-3858 GCA_964563185.1 uncultured Chitinophaga sp. | reverse complement strand
TACTATCAATCAGGCCGCAACGGTAAATGCCGGTGGGCCTAATGCTGTTTGTCAATCGGCTGCTCCATCAGCTATTACTTTAAGCGGAGCATCGTTTGGCGGAAGTGCATCTACCGCAGCCTGGTTAGTTTTATCGGGTGGAGGGACATTGAGCAGTACTTCACAAACGGCAACGCCTGCTACTGTTACCTACACACCTGCTGCTAACTTTAACGGCACGGTTACTTTGCAGTTGACTACCAACGATCCCGATGGTGCGGGGCCTTGTGCCGCAGCTTCAGCAACACGCACAATTACTGTTTATGCTTTACCGGTGGTGGCTCCTTCAAGCAACTCACCGGTTTGTGTAAATAACCAGATAAACCTTAATGCAAATGCCATCGGGGGATTGCCGGCATACACTTATGCATGGAGCGGGCCTCTTTCATTTAACTCTACTTCAGGTTCTCCATCTATTGCCAATGCCACATTAGCTATGGGCGGAGCATACAATGTAACAGTAACCGACCAGAACTTCTGTTCTACCACCGGCAGCACTAACGTTGTTATTAACCCGCTTCCGAACGGAAGCATCAGCGGATCTTCTACTATTTGCAGCGGAGCTTCTTCGGTTATTACTTTCAACTTTACTATAGGCACAGCACAATTCAGTGTTATATACACTGATGGCACAAACATTTATACCAAGAACGGAGTAAACAATGGTGATACAGCACAGGTAGCTCCTGTGGCTACATCCACCTATATTCTTGCACAAATTACCGATGCCAATGGTTGTGTGCGCGGTTCGGGCTTTTTAGGTGGAGCCACTGTTACTGTAGCGCCCCTACCTACTATTACCAGCGTGAGCGTAACCGATGTGTTGTGTAACGGAGGTAATACAGGAGCACTTACTATTACAGCCTCCAGCGGCACTCCGCCTTATCAGTATTCAATAGATAACGGAAACACTTTCCAAACAAGTGCCACCTTTGGCAGTTTAACAGCCGGTACTTATAATTTGGTTGTGTCCGATGCACAAGGCTGTGCATCGCCCGCAGGGCAGAACAACGTAACGGTAAATGAACCTGCTGTATTGAACCACACCACCGTTTTAGTGGATGCCAGTTGTGCCAATGTGTTTGATGGTTCTATTACCATAACGGCAACCGGTGGTGTTCCTAATTATACGTTCTCGCTGAATGGCGGCCCTTCGCAAACGGGCAATGCCTTTACAGGATTAGCAGGCGGCAATTACATTGTACAGGTGAATGATGCGAACGGTTGCTTTGATACATCGCATGTTACCATCAACAACTCTTACGGTGTTACAGGCAGTATAGTGAACCAAACCAATGTATCGTGTTTCGGAGGTGCTGACGGAACCGTTACCCTGCAACTTTCAGGTGGTATTCCGCCTTATTCGTATTCTATCAACGGAGTTATTTTCCAGCCATCGCCAACGTTTACAGGGCTTGCAGCCGGAAATTATGTAGCGCAGCTACGCGATTCAAAAGGTTGTATTGCTTACGTAAATGTGAGCATACTCCAACCTAACCTGTTGCAGGCTTTGGTGGATTCGGTTTCGAACATTCTTTGCAACGGAGGAACTACCGGAGGTGTTTATATCTCGGTAACCGGAGGAACTGCTCCGTATTCATATCTGTGGAGTACCGGTGATACCGCACAGGATATTACAGGTATAACTGCCGGAACCTTTACAGTTGCTATTGTTGATTCAAAAGGCTGTTCTACTGCTACGGGTGCTACCATCTCGCAGCCATTGCCGCTGTTCCTCAGTATAGCTTCGTATCAGAACCTGAATTGCTTTAACGATTCATCGGGAGCAATAGATGTAACGGTAAGCGGAGGTGTTCCGCCATATTCATTTGCATGGAGCGAAGGAAGTGTGTCGGAAGATATTTACGGGTTAGATGCAGGAGCATACAGCGTTACAGTAACCGATGCGAACGGATGCGTGCAGAGTATTTCGCAAACACTTACCGAGCCTACGCTTATTTCCACTTCAGTTACGGCTGTAAATGTAACCTGTGCAGGTGCGCAAAACGGCAGTGTTGATTTAACCGTAAGCGGTGGAACCCCGGGCTACAACTACCTGTGGAGTAACGGCCTTACCACTCAGGATTTGAACGGAGTGGGCGGTGGAACTTACACGGTAGTGGTTACCGATTCTAAGGGATGTAATGCGGTGAATACGGCTACTGTAAACGAAGGCCTGCCATTGTCAGTTACTGCCACAGTAACCAATATTCTTTGCAACGGCAACACCAACGGAGCTATTGATATTACTGTAAGCGGTGGTGCTACCCCTTATACCTATGCATGGAGTAATGGTTCGGCAAACGAAGACTTAAATAACCTTTCGGCCGGTGTATATACCGTAACGGTAACCGATGCCAACGGATGTTCTGCAACGGCTTCGTATACTATTACACAACCTGCTGCATTAACCGTAGTGCTGGCCGGCCATGCCGATGTTAGCTGCTTTGGCGGCAACAACGGAAGCATTGATATTAATGTTTACGGAGGTACTCCTTTATATACTTACAACTGGAGCAATGCGGCTACCTCTGAAGACCTGAACGGATTAGTGATAGGAACTTACACCGTAACGGTGAACGATGCCAACGCCTGTTCAGCTACCTTCTCTACCACCATTACTCAACCGGCAGTTCTTGCATTAACGCTTAGCAAAACCGATGTAACCTGTCCGGGTGCTGCCAACGGCAGTGTTGACCTGAGTGTTAGCGGAGGTATTTCGCCATACACTTATTTGTGGAACAACGGAACCACCACACAAGACCTTAGCAGTATTACAGGCGGCAGCTACACGGTAATAGTAACCGATGCCAATGCCTGCACCGCTGCCGCAACTATGGTGGTAAATGAAGGCCTGCCTTTGGTAATTACCGGAGTAGTAACCGATGTGTTGTGTAACGGCAACGCAACGGGTGGTGTAGATATAACCGTAACAGGAGGCAGTTCGCCATACAGTTATGTATGGAGCAACGGATACATTATTGATGATTTGACGAATGTTGTTGCCGGAAACTATGTGGTAACCGTTACCGATGTAAACAGTTGCAGTGCCACGGCTGCCTTTACCATTACACAGCCCAATGCTTTGTTGCTGACCGCTTCGGTAATTAATGCTACCTGCGCTGGCGATAACAATGGTTCTATAGATGTAACGGTAAACGGAGGGGTGTTCCCTTATACCTTTGCCTGGAGCAACGGAACTACTAACGAAGATGCTTATGCGCTGGTAGCCGGTAATTATTCAGTAACTATTACCGATGCCAACGGCTGCTCTGTGGTTCAGTCGTTTACCATTACGGAGCCATTTGCCCTGGTTACCTTTACACAAGGAGTTGATGTAACCTGCTTTGGCGCTTCTGACGGACAGGCAAACCTGGCCGTAAGCGGTGGCACTCCGCCATATTCTTACCTGTGGTCTACCTTCCAGGGTTCTGAAGATATTAGCGGATTGAGCGGTGGATTGTATTTTGTAATTGTAACCGATGCAAACGGTTGCCAGAAAAAAGATTCGGTGCAGGTAAACGAACCGGCACCATTGAATCTTACCACTGCTATTACCAATATCTCCTGCTACAATTCAAACGATGGAGCAATTGACCTGACCGTAACAGGCGGTATTTCGCCTTACACTTATGCCTGGAGCAACGGGGCCAATACGCAGGATTTAGCAGCCCTGCAAAACGGGGTGTATGTGGTAACGGTAACCGATGCCAACCAGTGTACGGCTACTACCTCAGTTACCATTATCAATCCATCGGTAATTGGTTCCAACTTTATAGTTACCGACCCGCTTTGCTTTGCCAGCACCGATGGGGCTAT
>CAZLXD010000280.1:3468-3883 GCA_964563185.1 uncultured Chitinophaga sp. | reverse complement strand
CCTTCATGCCCTTATCAATCCACACGGGCACTCAACGGTCAGGCTATTCGTAAGGGCCATAAACCGAGTAGTAGCGAATGTTCATTACCGGCATTTCTTTAATAGTGCCGTAGAACTTGAGCATGTGTGCCGCACCAGCTTTGGTGACTGCATAATGCGAGTTAGGTTGCAGGGGAGCATCTTCCCTGGGCGCGGCTGCGTTCAATCCGTACTCCGATGAACTGCCTGCATGAACAAAAGCATTGATAGCATACTGCGAAGAAACTTCGAGTAGGTTGAGTAAACCTATGAAGTTGGTTTCGTAAGTAAGTTCTACATCATTCTGCTTGCTGTAAGCTCCGTAGGCAGCTAAGTCGAAAATTGTTTTGAACTTGTGTTCGTTAAAAATCTTTTCAATTTGATTTTTCTTGGTGAT
>CAZLXD010000280.1:0-3458 GCA_964563185.1 uncultured Chitinophaga sp. | reverse complement strand
GATGTTACAGTGCAGAACATTGCTCGGGTTAATATCATCGAGCCGCCAGGGGATAAACGGCTTGCTGGTAACGGCATACACATCGCTACGGTATTGCAAAATGCAGCGCACTAAATTGGCTCCAATAAAACCACCCGCTCCGAAAACCACAATAGGGCCTTCCAGCCTTAAAACTTCAGCTTGTATTTTTTCCTGTAAGGTCACGGTGTAAATATGTAAAAAAGGCGACAGTAAATGCTCTACTGTAAGAATTGCTTCAGAGCGCTTATCATTCCTTCTCCGCCCAAATTATTCTCTGCCTGATGGAACTTTTGGTCGCCATACTTGCCGCTGGGATAGCCACCGGCAGAAAGTGAGAGTATTTTAATGTTGGAAGTAAGGTGGTTCATTAAATGGTAGGAAAGTGTTTCGCGCAAGCCGCACTCGCCCTGGTGTTCTTCAATAGTAATCAGTTTGGTTGATTGGTTGATGGAGTTGACTAGTTGATTAGGTAATTCAACTATTGGAAAAACGCTTAATACCCAAACTTCCAAGTCATCGGCTAACGCAGAGTTGAGAATGTTCTCGGTAACTGGACCCGTGCCTACCACAACACCTTTAGTGCCTTCTTTTATTTTTCTCCATTGGGCAAAGGGCGCCACTGCCTGCGGAATTTTGGCTCCCATATTTAAGCGCAGATAGTTCGGGCTTTTATCGGCAATCATTTGTTGGACCGCCTCTTCTACATCACCGCCAGTAAACGGCACATATACTTTCATGTTAGGCAGAATACGCAAAGCGCCAATGTCTTCAATATTGTGGTGGGTGGCACCCATTATGCCGTAGCCGTAACCGCCCCCGTTACCCACCAATTTTACCGGTAGGTTATGCAGGCACACATCGTTGCGTATTTGCTCGTAAGGGCGCAGGGTAACAAAAGGAGAAATGCTATACACAAAAGGCACAAAACCTTCGTATGCCATAGCTGCCGAAACGGTTACCATATTCTGTTCGGCAACACCGGCATTGATAAAGCGTTCGCCAAACTTTTCCTGCACTTTCTCCAAAGCCATATAACCTAAGTCACCGGTAACGAACGCGAGGTTGTCGTACCGGTCAAATGCATTCAGCATGGCTTGGGCAAATTCAACTCTCATCGTATGGCAGCGCTTCTTTCCTCAAAATCACTTTTCACGTCAGCGATAACCAACTCATATTGGTCGTCTTTCATGGGCAAATAATGGCAGTCCACCTTGTCTTCGTAAGTTTTCCATCCGTGGCCTTTTGTTGTGTTACATATAATAGCAACCGGAAGTTTTGAGTTTTGAACTTTGAACTTTGAACTTTCTAAGGAATTGAAATCATGCCCATCAACTTTCATTACTTCAAAGCCAAAGGCTTCTAATTTTTTGTCAAGCGGCTCCAGTTTCATTACATCTTCCGTTCTTCCATAACCTTGTAAATGGTTGCGGTCAATCAGCCAAACTACATTAATAAGATTGTGGTGAGCTATAAATAAAGCCGCCTCCCATGTAGAACCTTCATTAATCTCTCCATCTGATGTAATGCAGAATATCTGCTTGTCGGTCTTTTTCAGTTTGTTGGCAATACCTAAACCGGCAGCTATAGAAAGCCCGTGCCCCAAACTGCCGGTAGCAAAAGGTATGCGTTTAATTTTATTCACCGGAGGATGAGCTGCGAGGTAAGTATTATTCTGATAGAAAGTTTGAATATCTGCCTCACTAAGAGTTCCATCCTCTGCTAAAAGGGAATATAAAGAAGCAGCCGCATGGCCTTTTGAGAGGATAATTTCATCACTATCCTTCATCCAGCCAAACCGCACAAAAGTCATTACCTCCGCCACACTCAACGAACAGCCCACATGGCCTGCATTAGCCATTTTATACATCGCCAAAAAGCGCTGCTTAATGTTGTATGCTTTGGTAAGTAAATCCTGATGTTGGGTTTTGTCCATGAGGGCTGCAATATTAGCCGATTTCACCTCGCTTTCCCAATTCAATGGCTTCCAGGTTTTCCATCTTACCATTATTAAGTGTAAAACGCAAAACTGTCTTCATTTTATGAAAGCCCTGCACACCTGCCGCTCCGGGATTCATCACCAGCATATTATTATGCTTTTCATCGCGCATAACCTTTAGAATATGCGAGTGGCCGCAAACAAAAATGTCTGGTTTTACTTCTTCAATTTGCCTGCGAGCCTTTGGTTCATAGTTGCTCGGATAACCTCCAATGTGCGTCATTAAAATTCTCAATCCTTCTCTTTCTAAAATCAAGTTGAGAGAATACTCCAGCCGGATTTCTTTTCCATCTATATTGCCGAATACGGCATAGAAGGGTTTGAAGCTTTTTAATTCATCACAAAATTCAATGGTTCCCAAATCACCGGCATGCCATATCTCATCTACATCCTTAAATACATCGTAGATTTTTTTGTCGAGGTAACCGTGAGTATCGGACAGTAGACCTATTTTAAGCATTTATTCTTCTCTCGTGCGATTTAATCAACCAATAATACCAACCCACACCAATTACATACATTGCTACAGTAATAAATATGATATTGCTGTAGGCCATTCCAGCTTCCCGTAGCACTGAGAATATTTTTGCGCTTACAAACCAGCACCCACTCCATATACTGGCATTAATGGCTGAAATCATTTCGCGATTGCGTTCCCCCACATAATTCATGGTCAGTTCGCTTGTCATAGGCCCGGCCATATTCATTAGTGGTTGACGAAGTGTAAAAGTTACCACTGCTATAGTTAAACCAATAGCAGTGTGGCTGTACCATTCCGTTGTAGCCATAACAAACAACAATACGACTGCCAATGATTGCATTAGTGTAATTGCCACCTGATAACCGAATTTTCTCTTTATCTCGGGTATGGCAAGTGCTGAAAAGACCACCAATGTAAAAGTGACAGAGTTCATAAGCGAAAAAGCCGGAGCCTCCATGCCATGCACATCATGAAAGAAGAGGTTGATAACCGGAATAGTAAAACCGGCTCCCAGTGCGATAATGAAAGTAGGTATAACAGCCTGCAATATCAGGTGCCAGTCGTAATCGGAATGAACACTCGTAATAGAGATACGCGTACCTAAAATCTCTTCCGTGGGCAACTTATTGACGAAATAGATACCGAGCAAGCCAAACAACGAGTAGATAACAAGAAGTGCCTCCGTGTTAAATGCTTTGCTGATAAGCGGCAACACAAAACTGAAAACACCAACTACAATGGTGGTAAAGTTTCCGGCACTAAAGAACAAAGCTATGCTCTCTGTTTCATGTTCTTTATCCCCGTTTAGTAAAATGTAAGGCATTACCAGAATTTGCAATAGCGAAAAAGTAATACCCCATAGTGACATAAGTATTCTAATGAGCTCCGTGTTGTGTGTATGAATTCCGAAAATTAACAGCAATGCAACAATAGGAGACGAAATGGCTCCTGCCAACATAA
>CAZLXD010000279.1:0-3946 GCA_964563185.1 uncultured Chitinophaga sp. | reverse complement strand
GAAGTCCGGTAATAGGGCAGGCATTATCCTCAAATTGCACCGTAAAATAACGGAATCCGGTATCCAGCCCGCTGGGAGTCCAGCTGAAAACCACCTGCACTGAGTCCGGTCCGCCTACTGTGGTTGTAGTAAGTGTAGCACCCGGAATTGACTGCGCTATGTTAGATGTTACCGCAATAGGCTGCCCGTTCGGGTCGCGGGCACCAATAGTAAAGGTTACATTCTGTCCGGGGCAAACACCAAGCGTATTACAATTTAACACTACCCCGCCTGTTGAATTTTGCGGAGTTAAGCAGTTGCTAACTACCGGAGAAGCATTCGTACAGTTTACAATTACTATTTGAATATCGCGCATGGTAGTACCAATTAGCACTCCATTGCGGTATTCACTTACTAATACATCCACTACATAAACGCCCTGCTGCGTAGGCGTAAAAGTCATTTGCCCGGTTTGCGGGTTAAAGTTGAATCCGCTGGCAGTGGGCATAGGGTTAGTGGCAGTATATGTACCGGTAAAAGGAATATTAGTTCCCAAATCATTTATTGGGTCTACCAAAGTGTAAACCAACGAATCGCCATCGGCATCCAAAGCACCATGCGAATAGTTAACTGGCTGGCCCAAACAGAAATAAGGCACCGGCAACGAGGTAAACACAGGAGCACTTTCGCAGGCAACCAAATTGCTGTTAAGTGTTGCGCGAACCATAAAACCCTGTGAAGTAGGAGTTACTATATTATTAGATGGATTTCGGCAACAATCATCATAAGAGAACGTATACAAACCACAGTTGGGCTGTAGGGTAACCGTTGCTACATAAGTATAAACCTGCACGCCCGGTAACGAACCGCCCTGACAGGTTGAAACTGCGGTAGGACACAACTGCGAAACCTCAATGCCCGAGTTTTGTGCATCTACTGTAGCCGTTACTGTTTGCGACCCGCAGGAAGATGAAATATCAACCGGAATGGAAGTGGGGGCTGAAATACCACTGCAATCGCGGTAAACGGTAACAACAATTTGGTATTGGTTTCCTCCCAAACAACGGAAGGAGATATCGGAACCCATGATGTGTGACGCCTTTGCTGATGAAGCAGCCCCAAACACAATTACCGATAACAAAAACAGCTTAAAAAGCGGTGTAAAGAACTTTCCCATAGTTTAAAAATGTGCCCTTAACAATAATTGCGCAAAAATAACCTTTTAGATAAAATTGTATGACCTACATGTATTTATCCGTTTCCATGTCATCTTATTTTCCCATGTACATTCCAACCACGGGTTTTAACCTATGTTGCTAACGAACTTAAAGTTTATAGATTTGCCTCTAAATTTATTTACTAAACCAAAAACAATTTCACCATGAAAAAGCTTTTCAGAACATTTTTAGCAGTAGCTGCGTTTGCGGCAGTTTCAGGAATTACATCTTGTACCAAAGTATGCGACCCTGGATATGAAGGAGACAAGTGCGATGTAAAAATCGTAAGTAAGTATGTGGGAACCTATCAAGCTAATGGTACAGATAACCAAGGAGGCACTTACACTAACTGGACTGTAATTATCTCTGAATCATCTTCGGACGTACTAACAGTTCTAATTAACTTGCAAAATGCCAGTATCACCTTATCCGCAAAAGTTGCTGAAGAAGGCGGCAGTTACACTATCACCTCTCAAAATGTTTCTGGGTATACATACTCAGGTTCAGGTACACTAACATCGAATGCTATGACTTTAAACCTAACCGAGATAGGTGGAACACCACAAGTTACTACGGTTTACAACTTCACAGGGACTAAGCAATAACTTTAATATTTCTGAATAAAAAAAGCCGTTCACTTAGAACGGCTTTTTTTATTCAGAAAATACTTGGTTTACTTAGGAGCGCCATCTCTCTTCTGTCTTAAACCTCCACCGCCCGGCTGTGCTTGTTGATTTTCATCAGATTTAGACTTAATGCCTCCAGTCTGCTGCTGGCTTTGGTCACTTTTACCCTGAAGCCCGCCTTTAGGCTCTTCTTTTTTTGTTGTTTCAGTTTTAGTAGTCGTAGGCTTTGGCTTAACAACCGGCTTCTTACCTCCCTTCTTAGCACCTTCTTCAGCTACCCATGCTTCGTACTGTGCATTGGCTAAAGAGTCCACCAAAGCTGTGCAGGCCGCATCAGCTTCTGTTTGAAGGCCGGCTAACTTTTCATCTACCAATGATTGAATCTTCGCATTCTGCTCGTCTACTTGTTTCTTTACTTCTTCTGCGTTGTTGCAGGCTGTTAACACTAACCCTGTAGCAACTACCGGAAGCATTCTAAAAAATACCTTTTTCATGTTCTTGTTGTTTTTAATGGGTTAATAATTACTTGCTGGCAACGGCAGCATTTTTCAGTTCTTCAAATTTTGCAGCAGCCTGTGCCTCGGCATTTGCCTGGCAGGCAGCGTTCAGTTCCTGCAACTTTGCTTCTTTCTGTTCGTTGAACAATGAATCAACTTTGGCATTGATTTGCTCATCGGTAAGCGGTGTAAATGTTTCGCCACAGCTGGTAAGCCCGAAAGTGAAGAAACCTCCCGCTATAATTGCGAGCATTATTCCTTTTTTCATGTGTTTTTGTTTTTGATGGTTAAGAATGAATGCGAAAATAGCTTTTGTATTGAAATAGCGATTAAAGCAATTCTCCACAAAAAATGTAAATTTTTTCACCATTACCCCCTGCTTTATCCCTGAAGCCAATAACCATTAAATTTGGTATGTGCTTTGAACCTACTATCGAAATTTAACGCTATGAAGAGGCTGTCATTCTTTTTCGTTTTTGTATTTACTGCGGCTGCTAACATCCAAGCTCAGAAGCCAAAAATGCGAACCGCTAGCAACGATACAGTAAGCTATATATATAATACCCCTGATTTAAGTCTAAATGATTCCACTCCCACAGTTAACCTGCGCGATGTAAACATCATATCCTTTAAAACCAAAGAGGACTGGATGATGTATTATAAATACAAAAGCAGAATTCAGAAGGTATTGCCCTATGTGAAAATTGCCAAGCAATTGTATGAGGATTTGAAAGACGAAAAAGCAACCTCGAAAAAGAGGCAATACCGACATTACAGAAAGGATTTAGAAAAAGAGATGCGCGCCAAATTTGAAAAAGAACTGAAAGACCTGAACACCGGGCAGGGAGAAATGCTTTTTAAACTTATTAACCGGGAAACAGGCAACAATGCCTACACTATTATTAAAGAAGTAAAAGGGAATTTCCTTGCCGGCTTTTATCAACTAGTGGGAAAGAGGCTGGGATACGACCTTAAGAAAGAATACAACCCGCAGGAAGAAAAAATGATTGAGTTAATTATAAAAGAACTGGGGCCGGCTTATAATATTTAAGCTATTGGCTTATAGTATTAATGATGCGAAGTAATTCTTGCCCGTCAATCTCATTCATACACTTAAAGTGGCCTTTAGGGCAGGCAGAGTAACCTAATTTACTGCAAGGACGGCAGGGAAGATTGGTGATTTGTGATTGGTGATTGGTGACTTTATAATCTCCGTAGTAAGGTGCCATTCCAAACCCAGGAATAGTGTTGCCCCAAATAGAAATGATTGGCTTTTTGAAAGCAGCCGCTATGTGCATTAAGCCGGTATCGTTAGTTACCACCATTTGCGATTGCTGAACTAAAGATGCAGATTGATTTAGCGAGAATTTACCGCAGGCATTGAAGAGCTTACCATTGGCATTCGTTATTTGACTGACTATTTGATTAGCTTCATCCACATCTTCTTTCCCTCCCATTAATACCACAGGGTTATTCAATTGCTTTAAAACAGAAACAATCTTAGCAACAGGAAACTTTTTGGTATTCTGCTTCGCTCCTATTACCCAGGCTATATAACCGTGCCGAAACTCACTTGACAATATTTCTTTTATATCTACTCTGTCTTGACCTGAAAGAAAGTAGTCAA
>CAZLXD010000278.1:0-3979 GCA_964563185.1 uncultured Chitinophaga sp. | reverse complement strand
TATATAACTTTTGTGTACAAGGAACGGGAATCACTGAAACCGATACTTTCTCTGTTACGGTTTTCCCTAATCCTTCAACCGGATTATTTACTATAGAAACTTCAGGAACCGACAAGAAAGAAGTTCTCCTGTTTGATGCTACTGGAAGATTAGTTTTGTATGAATATTCAGAAGGGAAGACTTCCACAATTAATTTGAGTAATCGAAGCAAGGGAATTTACTTCCTTCAAATTGAAAGCATAAAGGGACTCTTCGTCAAAAAACTGATAATTGAATAATGTTAAACAAAACTATAGTTCTCCTTGCGGCATTGTTGTTGCTGGTTATGGCAGCCTGTAAAACCACCAATAAAGCTACCGGTGAACAGCCTGTTTACGAGGAACTGATTACGGATGGAAGTTTCCAAAAACTGATAAAAGACAAAGAGATTTTTAATGCCACTACGGAAGTGGTGCAACTGGACTCGGCCAATGTAAACAACGACACACTGCATGTTTATACTAAAAAGATACAGGCCTGTGATGCGGAAAATTTAAAACTTGTTTGGAATGGTTCTTTTGCCAAATCGCTGCCGCCACAGGTTAACCTTAAACTTTTGCTGATTAACGAGCCTGCCTGCCGCGAGCAACACCGCTTTCACATAACCTATAACATCGGTTCCGTTTGGGCTAAGAAAGATTCTGTGCAGGTGGATTCGCTACTATTGAAATTGCCCGGGCTGAACACCGGCATCATAAGGAGGTTGTAGTCCTCAAGTTATAAGGCGGCACATTACTTATGAGCAGCCTCACTCTTATGCCTGCCAAATAAATTTACATTCGCGCGGAGAATCAGAAATATGAATGTAGAAACTGCTCTTAAAGCCCGTAGCCATAACCAATGTGAGTTGTGTAAATCAGAACAAAAACTTAGCGTGTATGAAGTTTCGCCTCATTCAGAGGAACGCGAAGATGATTGCATATTGGTATGCGAAAAGTGTAGTTTACAACTAAATAAAAAAGAAGAATTGGACAGCAGCCACTGGAGTTGTCTGAATGAGAGTATGTGGAGCGAAGTTCCTGCAGTGCAGGTAGTAACATGGCGTATGTTGAACAGGTTACGAAACGAAAGTTGGGCCGCAGATGCTATTGATATGATGTTTTTTGATGAGCCGACACTTGCTTGGGCAAAAGCCACTGGCGATCACGAAAATAGCAGTGAAGCGGAACTCCACCGCGACTGCAATGACAATCAACTGTTTGATGGCGATAATGTGGTTTTAACCAAAACCCTTGACGTTAAAGGTTCTTCCCTGAATGCCAAACTTGGCACGGTGGTTAAAGGGATAAAACTGGTTCCTGATAACTTCGAGCAGATTGAAGGAAAAATAGAAGGGCAGACTATAGTTATCCTTACGAAGTATTTGCGAAAGGGATAATCCGCATCCAATTACCATTGGATGCTTTGTTAAATGGCATCTACTATAGTTGCTTAGCGGTGTTTGGCTGTTTCGGCAGCCTGTATAAACTCATCAATCAACTTTGTGGTAGTCTGTGGATGCACCATGTGGTAGAGGTGCTCACGGAAAAGATCATATTCATCCTGATTAGTTACATCCTTCACCTTTACTCCCTCGGTTTTATAAATGCGCGAAACGTAACGTGCCACACCATCACGTTCACTCTTCAGAATCATAATAGGCTTGCCCAGTTTTGTCATATTCAATAGGCCTTTTTGATTGTCAAACACTGCACTCTGTTCCAGAGCTGAGTGAGTTTGTATGGCAAAAATTTTGGCTGGCAGTCTGTTAAGTGCACGCTCAATAGGAATACGGTTAAGGTGTGGCAGGGAATCCATGTTGGTCATCAGATACATAATTCGGTTTTTGGCTGCCGTCCAAATGCGGTCGCGCATGGAACTTTCTTTACGTATCAGCCAATCGGTAAGTGCTATTCCTCTTCTGCGCACACCATCTTTAGAATCGAATGGTATAACACCGCGCGCAGCCACCAACATGGTTTTAGCGGCAAAACCTTTCACGCTTGAAAGGGCTGGCAGGATAACATTGTCAAGAAATCCGAGTGTGGCATGTTTAGCCTCTTCACCAAAGAAAGGATTAGCACCAATACGGCCGCACAGATACTTCTTTACAGCAGGATACTTCTCCATTTCACGGTCAATCATCATAAAGTAGATGTTTCCCATGCTGTGATCAAAAATGTAAACCGGATGACCTTTACTTCAAAAGTATTAAACCACAGCTTCGATGTTCTTGGTAATGTGATGTGAGTATTCCGAAGGAGGAAGGTCGCTAGGTATTGAGCCATAATGCATAGCCGCTGCTATGTAAAGGTGCGAGGGAACAGTAGCCAACAGGCCGTCAAATGAGTTCAACCCTAAAAAGCCGTGGATGAGAATTATAACCGGCAGTTTCTCTTTCGCATTTTCCTTATATGGGTTGGCGGTATCAATACGAATGATACTGGGGCCGTAAGGGGTTTCGCGGGTAACTTCCACTTGCGGCCAGGTAAGTGCCTTATCGTCAATAAAAACGGTCATTCGCTTCTCTACATTGGGAACAAAGCGCAGAAAGCCGGGACTCTCCTTTTCGTGTGCATCCACCGCATACAGCCAGGCTAATGGCCTCCTTTTATCAGCTTTAGTAGCCAAAAATGCAATCCGCTTAGAGCGTTTTAAAAAGTATGGGGTACCTGTTACTTCCTTTTCCTTTCGAGTGTTTACCACCACAGCTATCTCTTTACTGTCAAATGATTTTGAATTTCGCTCAATACCTGCCACACGTCCAGTAGGATCGCAAGCAAGAAATACGTAATCAAACCCTTCTTTATCGTGTGCTTCTAGGTAAGCAGAAACAGATCGGTTAAATTCAGCTGCATACGCCTCCATATTTTCGCGGTTGAAGTTTAGTCCTATAATCTGTTCGCGGGTTATAAGCCCCGCACGAAAAAGGCGTCCAAGAAACTTACGGGAATCCAGCACTCCCTCTAGGTTCCGCTGCCGTGCAAGGGGAGAGTTAACGAAAGTATAAAGAATATTGTGCGGGTTCTTTAACTCGCTATAGTTTTCCAAAATATAACGGTAAACCCCGGCAGGCGATTGCCCGTGCGAAAGTGCTACCAGAAATTTTTGCCCTTTTTCGAGGGTGCGGTTTGCATGCTTAATAAAATCTTTCCCCACTGCTTTATCAAACTGCTCAGTGGTTAAAAAATATTTTGTGTCAGGAACGGGAATGTGTTGAAGGGTGGCCGGAGGACTCTGTAAAGGCATGTCCGTTATAACTACTTCTTTATTCAAAATTCTATTCTTTTATAAAAACGGGAATGCGATATAGCACAAAAAATCAAGCACAAAAAACTGTTTTAAATCATTTCCTTATCAGGGTTTTCGTTTTTAAGTATTAAAAACGGAAATTGCCGGTCATTGTTTAGTTAAAATGAAACTCCTACTCTGTCTTTCATCGCTTAGCGATATACAACCTTACCTTATCCAAAAGGGCATTACACCAGTGCAGGATAAGACATGGGCTTATATTTACTCTACCAATGTTTTGCACCATGAGGTGGATATACTGGAAACAGGGGCAGGAGTTTATCAAACTACTTACAAGGTTACCAAAGCACTTACACGACAGCATTACCATTTGGCGTTGAAACTATCCTTGGGCAATGCCTACAAAGCCGATTATGGAATTGGTACTGTGCTGAACATTGTAAACGAGAATCCTGGTGACTATGGCACGATGATAAACGGAGAATGGAAAGACCATTATGATACTACCTTGTTAAATCGCAAAGATGCTCCACATATACGCGGTGGATTTATCAACCTGACCAATGCTTACATGAATGTGTTTCTGCCGTATAAAAAAGTTGTGGGAGTAACAGTAAACCACTATGCCGATAAAAGCAGAGTGGAACTGTATTCTCATAAGTATAGAGCCGATGTAGAAACCGTTGATGGGCTTGGCTTTGTTTATCCT
>CAZLXD010000277.1:1389-3998 GCA_964563185.1 uncultured Chitinophaga sp. | reverse complement strand
CACCCCGAACTTGTTTCGGGGTCTCCATACTTTAGTGAGAGATGCCGAAACGAGTTCGGCAAGACAGATGAGCAACCACTACTCCCCCACCGTCTCCAACAAGTAAGTAAACTCACTAAGCATAATAGCAGTGGCGCCCCAAATAATATGCTCTCCGAAAACATAAGCGGGAACTTTAACGGTAGGGCCGTTAAACAACTTAATTTCTGTTTGCAGGTTTATGTTTTGCTCATCCAGAAAAAACGAAACAGGAATCTCCACCACTTTCTCTACTTCTTTTTCCTGCGGGGTAAACGAATGTATGCTTTCGGAAAACCCCACCGATGGATGCACTAGAAAATTACTGGGCGGTATGTATAACTCGCTCAGGTTGCCCAGCAGTTGTATTTGCTGCGGTTTCACTCCTACTTCTTCTTCCGTTTCGCGCAAGGCAGTGTGCCTTAAGTCGGCATCGGTGTCATCTTTCTTTCCACCGGGGAAACTCATTTGCCCGCTGTGTACTCCATCGTAACTTTTGCGCTGCGTAAACACCATGTGCAACTCGTTGTTTCTTTCATACAGCAGCAACATCACTCCGCTTATGCGCGGGTTCAGGGCAGCTATTTCTTGCTGTGTTATTCGCGGGCGGTAAGTAGGCGCCATGCGGTACTGCGCTGTTTCACCGGGCAAAGGCTGCTGCAATTTCTTTTCTAAAAGCGGAATAATGTTTCTGTTATACTGCACGCTGCAAAGAAACACAAAAGCATAGTTCATTTTGCGTAAACAATTATCTTTGACGACTTTTAAAAATCCGCACACACCGGATTGAAACAAACAACGCAGTATGCAATCGAGGTTTACAGCATTGGGTATAACCAATGATGACAGGGCAGTTCTTCTGGCTTATGAATTGAAAGAAGGCGAATTTAAAGTGGATTTATACATTGTTCCACGCAAGTCGCTGAGCAATGAACAAGCCGAACAATTAGAAAAAGGCTGGGTGGAAGGCGGAGCCTTTGACTTTCCGGAAGATGCTCTTTTTGTGAACCCCAACCTGAATGCAGAATCTATTCTACCGGCCGATATCCGCTCGGATGAAACAGGCAAAATACGCATTAAGCAAAACGAGTGGGCGTATCAGTTATTGACCGCTAAGTTGTGGGAGAGTTACCTGCTTGAGTTAGATGAGTTGAAAAAGAAAGCAGAGGCCTTAACGCAATACGACCGCCAGTTGTTTGATGATGCCAAGTCGTTTTGGGAGCGGGTGTTAGAACACCGCAAGGAGCGCGACATTAGCCAAGACAGATTGGATAAGATTAAAGATGATGTGAACTCTATTTTCGAAAAGCTGAAAACCTTCCGCAAAACAGAGAGTGCCGAGTTTGAAGCAGCCTCGGCTAAAGTGCGCGAAGAAGTATGCGCAAAACTGGAAGGCCTCCGCAACCGTGCCGACAGCAAAGCTAACTACAAAGAACTGCTGGAAGAGTTTAAAGCCCTGCAACAGGAAAACCGCAGAAACCGCTATACTAAAAGTGACGACCAACAGGTGCGTAAAATTTTCGACAGCACTTTTCAGTATATCAACGAGCAGCGCAATTCTTTCTTTAGCGATAAAACTGCTTCGCGTATAAAAGGTTTGCAGGAGGTAATACAAAAAATGGAAACCTCGCTGAACCGCGATAAGAAGGATTTGGAATACTACAACCGCAAAACCGACAGCAGCAACATAAAGTCGCTGGAGTTGCAGTTACTGAAAGTAAAAACCAACATGCTGCTGGAAACCATAGCATCGAAAGAGGAGAAACTGAAAGACATATACGCCACCATGAAAAAACTTCAGAAGCAGGCGGGCCGTGCTGAGAATAAGAACGGGGTTCCGGCAGAAGAAAAGGACACTGCCCCTGCACAGGAAGCGGCATCGGTAGATGAACCGAATCCTTCCACAGGAGAATAAGCAATCCGGTTGCACACATAAAACAAAAGCGCGCTTAAATAGTTAAGCGCGCTTTTATTTACAGCCTCTTCCTGTCTTAATCTATCATCAGCCTTTTTACCGCTGCATGCTCTCCGTTCTTTAGCAGCACCGAGTAAACTCCACCGGCAAAGGATTGAATATTAACTGGAATAACTACCAGCGGAGCATTAAGTTCATACCCTCCGGTAAAACAAATATTCCCTAAAACATCCGTTATTCGTAACTCTATCAAATCTCCTGCGCTTCCTTCTACCCGCACATTCAGTTCTTCTGCCGCAGGGTTGGGGAACAACCTGAAACTAAGCGCAGGCCCTACTTCATTTACCCCTGAACAAATAGCCACATTAATGGTAAACACCTCTTCCGATTCGCATCCGAAATCATTAAGGTAAGTGTATGTAATTGGCCCGGTGGCAAGCGGTGTAAACTCATTATTGGAAACCCCGCTGCCGCTGTATGTGCCGCCTGCCGGTGATACAAACCCCGCTAACGAAAATGCAGTAGCCGATTCGCATACCGTTACATTGTTACTATCAACAGTTAAGGAAGCTTTACCGCCTACCACTACCGTTGCGGTAAGCAATGATGCGCATCCGTTGGCATTCGTATAAACATAAGGCAGTGCTATACTCCCTGCACCCGCAACTGCCGGATT
>CAZLXD010000277.1:0-1379 GCA_964563185.1 uncultured Chitinophaga sp. | reverse complement strand
TAAGGGGAATTAAATGAGCCGCCCGCAGGAACAACTATTCCGTTTACCGAAACAGCGCTGTCATCGGAACAATACTTAAAAATGGTATTAGGTGTGGTTAAGGTCGTGGTATCAAAAATTTGCACATACACCGAATCAGACATGCTTTCGCAACCCGCTTGCTGCTTTGTCACTTTCACTTTATACCATCCGTTTTGTGCCGCGGTATAGTTGTATGAGTTAGCCCCGTTAACAGGCCCCGAAGAATTATACCACTCATAGTTAAGCGTATCGCCTTTTAGTGCGGTAAGTTGCACAGGTGCACAACTGCCTATGGTATCCTGTAAAGAAATAAACGCCACCGGGTTGCAGTCGGTTGTTTCGGTAATGCGGTAAATGCGGCCGTTGGTAGAGGTACTTCCTCTGTAAGCAACATATAGTTCCCCGTTGTTATCTTCGCCAAAAGCAGTGTACTGAAAAGTGCTGAAGGTTTGCAATGTATCAGGGTCGAACGAGTTAGCGCCCGTTCTTTTTAACGACCAAAACTTGCCGCTGCAATATTCGGTAAACACATATAATCCGAACAATTTATTGTATTGAGCCCCCCGATACACATACCCGCCCGTAATTGATGCACATCCCCCTACTTTGGGAACTTCATAAACAGGATCAACAAAACCAGTAGTGGGACAACCTGTAGTGATAGCGGGCGGAGGTGTAGGATGAAATCCTTCTCGGCATTTCCAGCCGTAATTTTCACCACCGGCACTGGCAGCCTCCTGAAAATCTATTTCCTCATAAGAGTCCTGCCCAACATCGCCTATCCATAAATCTCCGGTCAGCCTGTCGAAACTGCAACGCCACGGATTACGCAACCCATAAGCCCATATCTCTTCCTTTACATTGCTCTGCCCTACAAAAGGATTGGTGGGCGGAACGGCATAGGTAGCCTGCCCTGTTACATCCATACGGAGCATCTTTCCTAGGTAAGTGTTCTTGTTCTGTCCATTCCCGTTCAGATCGTTCGAACCTCCTCCATCACCCTGTGATACATACAGGTAACCATCTTTACCAAACATCATATTGCCACCGTTGTGGTTAGAGGATGGTTGAGTAAAGGTGAGCAAAACCACCTCGCTGTTAGGGTCGGCCAAGTTTGAATCGGTTGGGTTTACACTGAAACGCGAAATGCGGGTTGAGCCGGCACCGGTACCATTAATATAGTTTACATAGAAATATCCGTCCTGCTTATAGTTAGGGCTGAAAGCCAGCCCAAGCAAGCCCTGCTCGTTGTTAGTGGAATTTACTTTTGCATCAATATCTAAAAAAGGAGCAGCGTTTATGTTGCCGTCCTTGCTCATAATACGAATAAGTCCATCCTGCTGCACAATGAACAAGCG
>CAZLXD010000276.1:0-4013 GCA_964563185.1 uncultured Chitinophaga sp. | reverse complement strand
GAACGGGTTACAAAAAGGTTACAGGGTTTTGAAAAAAAATGAGGAGGTTTTTTGTTACTTAAATAACCCGAATAACTCTGCATTTACCTTGTTTACTACTTCGGCTTTGGCATCGTCTTCTTCGGCAAAGTTGCACTGGTCAACGTCAATAATTAACAGGCGGCCGTCCTTGTAACCGCTAATCCACTTTTCATAATACTCATTCAGCCTGCGCAGGTAATCAAGGCGGAGGTTGTCTTCGTAATCTCTTCCGCGCTTTTGTATTTGGTTTACCAAAGTAGGAACCGTGGCGCGCAGGTATATCAGTAAATCGGGCGGCCTGATGAGTGCCGACATGGTTTGATATAGGTTGGAGTAGTTTTCGAAATCGCGGGTGCTCATTAAACCCATCGCATGAAGGTTAGGCGCAAATATCATAGCGTCCTCGTGTATAGTGCGGTCCTGTATTACCACTTCTTCGCCTTTCTGTATCTCAATAATCTGGCGAAAGCGCGAGTTAAGGAAATACACCTGCAGGTTAAACGACCAGCGGGGCATATCTTCATAAAAGTCGTTCAGGTAGGGGTTGTTCTCTACATCCTCAAAGTGAGGCAACCATGCAAAGTGTTTCGAAAGTATTTTGGTTAGCGTGGTTTTTCCGGCACCTATGTTTCCGGCAATGGCCACGTGTTTAATCGGTTTTTTTTCTGCTGTAGCTTTTTTTGCCATAGTATGTTTTGGTTGCTACCGGGTAAGGGCAGCGGTGGTTAGCGTGTGCTCTAAAATAGAAATTGTTTCTCTCTCAAAAACTTTTAATGCCTATAATTTCCCTTACATCTTTCAATGTTTGGGCGGCACTTGCGCGGGCTTTGCTGCCACCGTCATTAATTATCTGGTTCAGCAAGGCATCGTTGGCGCTTAGTTCAGTAATTTTTTCGCGGATAGGTGCTAAGTAGTTAACCATATCCTCGGCCAATTGTTTTTTCATATCGCCATAGCGAACGGTGCAGTCGTTATACTTCTCCTCGAAAAACTTTACCGTATCGGGTGTTGAAACCAACTGCATTAAATCAAACAGGTTTTTAATTTCCTGTGGCTTTTCCGAGTTGGGAACTGTAGGGCCGGTATCGGTTTTGGCACGCATAATCTTTTTGCGCAGCACTTCCGGCTCATCGGCTAGGTAAATACAGGTGGCTTCGCCTTTGCTCTTGCTCATTTTCCCTTCTCCATCTAAACTTGGTATCGAAACTAAAATAGAATCGAAGTTGAAGGCTTCCGGCTCGGGGAAATACTGCACTCCGTATAGATTGTTGAAGCGGCTTACAAAGTCGCGGGTCATTTCTAAGTGCTGTTGTTGGTCTTTACCCACTGGCACTTTAGCCGCTTTGTGAATAATAATATCTACCGCCATTAAAACGGGATAGGTAAGCAACCCGGCATTTACGTTATCGGGCTGCGATCGCACTTTCTCTTTAAATGTAGCCGAGCGTTCCAACTCACCCAAATAAGCAAACATGTTAAAGATGAGATACAACTCAGGTATTTGCGGAAGGTCGCTTTGCAGATATAGCGTGCACTTGTTAGGATCAACACCACATGCCAGGTATTCTACTACAATTTGCTTTACGTTGCTGCGTAAGTCTGCCGCCTTGGGGTGTGTGGTAAGGGAATGATAATCGGCCACAAAGAAATAACCGTTGTACATTTCCTGCATGCGCACAAAGTTAACCACCGCACCAAAGTAGTTGCCTAAGTGCTGCCTGCCGGTGGGGCGTACCCCGCTCACTGTTATTTCTTTTGCCATTATTGTAGTACGCTAAATTGAGTTAGGTTTGGCCCGCGAAAATAAAATAACTGATTAGGTATTAAAACGCTTTGCGATTATCTGTGAATCATACCGCAGGCTTAAGTGAAACATTTATGAAAATTGATAATGAACTGGTAGACCGTTTAGCGGAGTTAAGCAAACTCGAATTCAGCGAAACTGAGAAAGATAAGCTAAAGACAGATTTACAAGGAATATTGAATTTGGTGGAGAAACTACAGGAAGTAAATGTAGATGGTGTGGAGCCGCTTATATATATGACAGACGAAGTAAATGTGCTGCGCAAGGATGCCGTAAAGGATATGGTAACTAAAGCCGAAGCCCTGCAAAACGCTCCGCAGAAAGATTCCGATTATTATAAAGTGCCTAAAGTAATTAAGAAGTAAGCCCCACCAGTTTCCACCATGGCTATTATTGATATTAGAAACATCAGCAAAGAGTATATAATGGGAAGCCAGCTCATACAGGCGTTGAAAGACGTTACGGTTTCCATTGATAAAAATGAATACGTGGCACTGATGGGCCCTTCAGGCTCGGGCAAGTCCACCCTCATGAATATTCTGGGTTGTTTAGATACCCCTACCGCAGGTTCTTACAAACTGAATGGCACCGAGGTAAGCGAAATGGAAGATGATGAGTTAGCCCATGTTCGCAACAAGGAGATTGGCTTCGTGTTTCAAACCTTTAATCTACTTCCCCGTTTATCGGCTTTAGAAAATGTGGCTTTGCCCATGGTTTATGCCGGAGTGTCGAAAGCAGAACGAAACGAAAGAGCTGAAAAGGTGATGGACATGGTAGGCCTTACCGACCGTATGCACCACAAGCCCAACGAGCTTTCGGGCGGGCAGCGCCAGCGGGTGGCTATTGCGCGGGCATTGGTGAACAATCCCTCTATCATATTAGCCGATGAGCCAACCGGTAACCTCGATACCAAAACATCGTACGAGATTATGCGCATTTTTGAAGAGATAAGTGCCGGTGGTAACACTATTATTATAGTTACGCACGAAGAAGATATTGCCAAGCACGCCCGCAGAATTGTGCGCCTGCGTGATGGTTTAATTGAAACCGATGTGCAGAATGAACCAACTAAGATGGTAGCTGTTTAAGTTGCTTATGAAGATATATACCAAAACAGGCGATGTAGGAGAAACCTCCTTATTTGGAGGCCGCAGAGTATTGAAAAGCGAACTGCGCATTGATACCTACGGAACAGTAGATGAACTGAACAGCTGGATTGGCCTGTTGCGCGATGTAAGCACCAATGCCGTACAAAAAGATTTACTGAAAGAAATACAGGACAGGTTGCTTACCCTTGGCTCATCCTTAGCTGCCGACCCCGGCAATGCCAAACTAAAAACCCCCGACCTGCACGAAAGCGATGTGGAACTGCTGGAAAAAAGTATTGACCAAATGGACGAGCAGCTGGAGCCGCTGCGCAACTTTGTGTTGCCGGGTGGTCATGTGTTTGTTTCGTACTGCCACATAGCGCGCACCGTTTGCCGCAGGGCCGAAAGGCTTTGTGTGGCGCTGCACCATTCTTCCGAAATTACCCTCATTAGTATAAAGTATCTCAATCGCCTTTCCGATTACCTCTTTACGCTTTCGCGCAAAATGGCCAAGGACTTAGGTGCCGAAGAGGTAAACTGGCTGCCGAGGAAGTAGGGGGGGGGAGTTGTAAGTTTTAAGTTGTAGGTGGTAAGTTCATTTAAATACATTTAACCTGTTGGTAAGTAGCAGTTTATGCTTAAGGTGATTTCTTTTGAGCTTTAGCCGCTTTACTTTAATACTCCGGCACTTTACTTCAGTAGTGCGGCATTAAGCGTTAGAGTTCCGGCATGTAGGGTTAATGTTCCGGCACTTTCGTTTGGTGTTGCGGCACTAAGCGATGACCTTACGGCAAATGCCCGACTGTTAAAGTAGAATGCCGGAGGGTTATCCCTTAATGCCGGGAGATTAACCCTAAATGCCCTAATGTTAACCCAATGTGCCGGCAGGCTAACTTTTAAAACTTAATGTTCATGGTCTTTTGCACCCAGTCCTTTTTAGCAAACTCGCGGGCTTTGTATTTAAGGAACAGGCGGGGAATAAGGCGCTTAATGTTAAACACCAGTCGCGCCTGGTAGGGGTGGAGGATGTAAAACTCGTTGTTGCCTGCTTCGGTCAATATGTAATGGGCAATGTCATCGGGGCCAAACTTTGCTTTATT
>CAZLXD010000275.1:0-4023 GCA_964563185.1 uncultured Chitinophaga sp. | reverse complement strand
GGTTAGAGAGTATTGTACTGGATTTGGCTCTGGTAAATGAGGCGGTGCAGAATGCGCGTGTAAGAGTTCAGTTTTTTCGCAAGGGAGGGGGCTTGTATTTGCCGGATGAAGAGGAGCTGGGTTACGTTATCTCAATGAGTGCACTTGAAAACAGTTTGTTTGAGTGTGGCAATGGAATAACAGCCGGTATAAGGGAAGATTGCTACAAACCTGTTTCTATGACAAGCGATTTAAAAACCACCAATTGCCTGAACTATGTATTGGCTGCCCAGTTTGCTAAAGCTGAAGGATGGGATGAAATTTTGCTGCTCAACCATTACGGACAGTTATGCGAATCGCTGTACAGTAATGTGGTGATGGTAAAGGATGATAAACTGATAACGCCTGATTTGGACAGTGGCTGTATTAACGGGGTAATGCGCTCATATCTGATGGCCATGCTGGAAGAAGGCTTAGAAGAAAGGCCGGTAGGGATAGGGGAGTTGTTAGAAGCAGATGAAATACTGCTGACAAATGCCGTACGCGGAGTGCAGTGGGTAAAAGTACTTGGTTCTCGGACTTACACAAATAAAAAAGCGGTGGAACTCACCGCTTTTTTAAACAAAAACTTACTGGATAAAACCAATTAGTTCTTTCTCATGCTTTTAACCTGCTGGGCAATTTTTGCCTTGGCAGTTTCGTACAGTTTGAATTTCTCTTCGCCCAGCACACCTTTGAGGTTGGCTTCAATGTGCAGCGTTTGGCGGTTCAGAATCATACTTTCCATTTCCGGGTTTTGGTTTTCTTTTCTTTGAGCCTGTTCCTGTTGGCTCAAAGCGCTCTTGCTCAGTATTTCACGAACCTTGGCAAACTGGTCACCTTCCAACTTCAATTCGGTGGCAAGTGCCTTTAAAACTATTTCGGCATCGGTAGCTGATTGCATTTTGAACAAATCAGAAGATGTTTGCGCAAATGCTGCAACTGCGAAAAGGAGAAATAAACTGGATGTAGCAAGGATTTTTTTCATGACTTAAATTTTGTGGTCCAAATATATGGTTATTTCTGTTTTTTGAAAGCTAAGATGAACCGAACGCTGCATTGGTTGTTTCCCTGTTATGAATGATACGCAAATAGCTGTTTTCTGGTTTCGGAGAGACCTGAGGTTAGATGATAATACAGCACTATACCATGCGTTGCGTTCAGGCTACTCCGTATTACCTCTGTTTATTTTTGATACCGACATTCTGGATGAACTGAGCGATAAGTCCGACAGGAGGGTGCAGTTTATACATAGCGAAGTGGTTCATCTGCAAGGTGAACTGCGCGAACTGGGGGCTGATTTATTGGTTAAGCACGGTAAGCCGATTGATATTTGGAGAGGAATTCTGCAGGCTTACAACATAAAGGCCGTTTATAGCAACCATGATTATGAACCCTATGCCAACCATCGGGATGAAAAAGTAAAGGAAATGGTGGGGGAACAGGGAGCAGTGTTCCATTCGTTCAAAGACATTGTAATGTTTGAGAAAGATGAAGTGCTGAAGGAAGATGGTTCCCCTTATACGGTATTTACACCATTCAGCAAACGCTGGAAAGCAAAACTAACTCCGTTCTACTACAAGCCTTATCCCACCGAGAAATACTATAGCGCCCTTTGCAAACTTACGTTTCCCGATGTTCCTTCACTAAATGAGATAGGTTTTAGCGCTACTGATTTTAGTTATCCTGACAAAGTAGTTAAGAACGATATTGTAAAACACTACACCGAGCAGCGCGACTTCCCTTACCTGAACGGTACTTCCAAACTTGGTATTCATCTCCGTTTTGGCACGCTCAGTATTCGCAAATTGTTAGCGTATGCACTTTCTCGCAATGAAACTTTTGTGAACGAACTCATCTGGCGCGATTTCTATCACCAAATCCTCTGGCACTTTCCGTATGTGCAGAAGGGGGCATTTCGCAGAGAGTACGATGAGATAGAATGGGTGAATAATGAAGAGCATTTTGATAAATGGAGCAGGGGGCAAACAGGTGTCCCTTTGGTGGATGCCGGTATGCGCGAGTTAAGCACCACGGGCTATATGCACAATAGGGTGCGCATGGTGGTAGCAAGTTTTCTTTCCAAAAACCTGCTGATTGACTGGCGCTGGGGCGAAGCATATTTTGCTGAAAAGTTGCTGGACTTTGATTTGGCTGCCAACAATGGTGGCTGGCAATGGGCAGCCGGTTGCGGCACCGATGCCGCGCCTTACTTCCGCATCTTTAACCCGTTCACTCAGGCTCAACGTTTTGACCCGCACTCAGATTACATTAAAAAGTGGGTGCCCGAGTACGGAACTCCGGATTATAAGAACCCTATCATTGACATTAAGGCTTCCCGCGAGGAATGTATGCGTATATATCAAAAGGCATTGAAGCGATAAAAGCTTTAATGCGGCTTTATATTTAGTGGTATCTACCGAAGTAATCACTCACTACTGCTATCAACTTCCAAACACTTTCCACATCTTGCAGTCAATGAAGCCTACTATTGAAATACTTTTTGAGGATGAAGAGCTATTAGTGGTAAATAAGCCCAGTGGCTTTACTGTTATTCCCGACCGCTTTGGTAAATACACGTCACTCATTCAAATACTGGAAAAGATTTATCAGAAGTTGTTTGTAGTACACCGCATTGACCGTGAAACCAGCGGTATAGTATGTTTTGCCAAAACTGAAAGTGTGCATCGCCAAATATCGCTGCAGTTTCAAAACCATGAGGTGAAGAAAATATACAAGGTAATGGTAAAGGGGCATTTGCCATTTCAGGAGGGCGTTATCGAATCGCCTATTATTGAAAATCCAGCCCGCCCGGGCACTATGATAATTGCCAAACGAGGCAAGGAAGCCATTACCATTTGCCGGGTGGAAGAAGAGTTTAAGAATGCGAGCCTGGTAGATGCTGAGATAAAAACAGGACGCACGCACCAGATTCGGGTGCATCTTTCAGCACTGGGAAATCCTTTACTGGTAGATGAAATTTATGCCGATACACCGGCTTTCTATTTTTCATCGTTAAAGCGAAACTACAAACCATCAGGTGAAGAAGAGCGCCCTACTATAGCCCGCCTTACACTGCATGCTTATAGTTTAAAACTCAAACATCCGAAAACAGGGGAAGATATAGAAGTAACGGCCCCGCTTCCCAAGGACATGGAAACCCTTTTGAAACTGTTGCGGAAATACAGCAAAAAGTAACCTTACCGAACTATCACCAACTTGCCAAAGCCTTTCTTAAAATATTTGTCGTAACCCTGGCTCATGTGGTCCATTTGTTTGTCAGCTAAGCGGGTAACAACACGGTAAAAGTAAACACCGTTTGCAAGTAAGTCGCCATATTGGTCGCGACCATCCCAGGCATACTCGGTAATATTTCTACCTATATGCAGCGGGCCTAACTCATCCTTGGTTATTTCTTTTACTACAGTTCCCTTAATGGTCATTATCTGAATCTTCATGTAGTCGGGAATTTCACTGCCGGTAAGAGTAAACACAAAGCGTGTAGAAGTGGTGAAAGGGTTGGGATAGTTTAAAACGTTAGTAACCGATGGCTTGGTTATGACTTCAAACGATGTTTTATAATTGTAGTAAATGTTGTTCTCGTTTTTATTGTCCTTACTGCTCGTATTACCGGTACGGTCGCGGTCCTTCACTATCAGTTCGTAAGTTCCGTCCAAAGTGAATTCAGGTTTTAGTTCTATCTGTGCCTTATTGATTTTTGCAAGCATATTAGAGTCGGCCGGGTAGAATTTCATAATAAAGTCATCGTAGTTCATTCTACGTGGAGTGGTTTCGCCCGGATACTTCAGATACACATTCATAAGGGAAGTATCGTTTAACGCCAGAAATTTGTTTTCATCTTTCAGTGTAACAAGGATGGTTGGTTTGGCTGAAACAATATCGCCACTAAAAATGTGTTGTCCGTCAAAAGTTACATCTAATAGCGGGTTTATCTTGTCGCCAATAGTATTAAAGTCAATTTCCGCATAGTTGTTAAAGTGGTAT
>CAZLXD010000274.1:1004-4030 GCA_964563185.1 uncultured Chitinophaga sp. | reverse complement strand
GAACGGCATTATTTTCCTGATAATGCAAACCCTGGAGAATGCTATGCGATTGAAACTGCGCAGAGGTTTATTCGGCTATAGTATGACGATGGTAAATGATAGCAACCAGCGGGTACCCACCTATATTCCAATAGGGCAGGAGGCATTGTACAGGTATGCGAAGAAAGTGAACGGAATACCTATGAATGCCTTTAGCGAAGTAATGTTTAATCTGGCCTCAACAGCTCATATTCTCGGAGGTTGCCCAATGGGGAAGACTAAAGAGGAGGGCGTGGTGGATGATTATTTCCGCGTACACGGCTACCAGAACATGTACATTCTTGACGGTTCCATAATGCCCTGCAATTTGGGGGTAAATCCTTCGTTGACCATTACCACTTTTGCAGAGTATGCCATGGATAATATTCCTGCTAAGCAAAATGCCAGCGTTAAAACATTAGATAAGCGAATGGCTGAAGTGGCTTAATGCGGAAGGCTCAGATAAAACGTGGTCCCTTCGCCTACGGTACTTTTTAGCCACATTTTTCCTCCAAGGCGTTCAACTGTTCTCTTGCAAATGGAAAGGCCTAAACCTGTTCCGGGTATTTCAGATTTGGTGTGTAGCCGGTGAAACGGTTCAAAAATTCTTTGCCGGTGATTCTCAGCAATTCCTTCCCCGTTATCGCGCACGTAAATCAATACATTCTGTTCTTCCGTATTGCAGCCTATTTCTATTGTTGGTTGTTGGCTGTTGTTGTATTTAATGCCGTTTTCAATAAGGTTTTGTAGAACCAAAACAAGTAACGCGGCATCGGTAGATATGGTGCAATCTGTTTCATGTTTTACTACTGCATTTTTTTCACGCACCATCATTTCCATATTCGACATGGCTTCTGCGGCAACCTTCGCCAACGAAACCTGTTGACGTTTTATTTCTGTTCTGGTAATTCGCGAGTAGGCAAGCAGGTCGTTAATCAGTTGCTGAAGTGTAACGGCACCTTTGTTCGCAAAGTCTATGTATTCATTGGCCTGTTTGTCGAGCGTTTCACCATAGCGTTTCTTCAACAATTGCATATAGTTCGAAATCATCCGCAGCGGTTCTTTCATATCATGCGATGAAACGAATGCAAATGTTTCCAAATCGGCATTACTGCGCTCCAACTCTTTTGAGCGTTCCTCCAGTTGAGTTTGGTAGCCCCTGCTTCTGCGTATGTCGCGCGATTGTGTAATTACTTTTTCGCTGCCGGTGTTTTCGTCTTTAATGGTTTTAAACACGGTTTCCAGCCAGTGGTAGTTTCCGTATTTATCGAGAATACGGTATTGTAGAGGGTCGTGCGCGGATGGATGTTCGGGTTCAGTTAAGTTTAATGCACGCAGAAGGTGTTTATCATCGGGGTGAACAAAATCATAGAGCTTTTTACCTACCACTTCATTTTCTGAGTAACCGAGAATTCGGGTAATAGCCGGGCTTACATAAGCCACAGTGCTGTCGGGCTCATGAATACAAATAATATCGCGCGAATTTTCAGCCAGCAACCGATACTTATTGCCGTTTTCTCTCAGTTCTTCCTCTATTCCAAAACGATACTTGATAAGAACTAACTGTGCAAAGGCAGCTATCAGATAAGTGGCATAAAAATCAAAGCTGCTCTGAGTGGCATGTTCCGAAAACAGTGAAGTGATTACAAGTGCTGCATTAATGATAAGGGTATGCAGATAGTATAGCCATTCATGCCTGAAAAACCAGCCGGACACAACATAAGCCACTATAAACTGATAAGCATACTGTTCATTGAAAGAAGTGCCATAGAGTATATAAACGTTGCCTAAATTTATGAGATAGATGTAGGCGTATGCAAACTGCTGGTAAAGATGTTTGTATTTATTGGTGAACAGGGCCAACAGGATAACTAAAGCTGCTACACTGTCTATCCAGTTAACTGCCCTGTGTGGTATGTAGCTCTTCATTGGTTCATTGTCGCCAAAAACAGCAAACATGGCAAAGCCGAAAGCAAGCATGGCAAACAGCAGACGGGCAGTTTTCAGCTCGTTGAAGAGAAAATCGGTAAGCAGTGATTTGAAGCCTTTATACAAGCCAGGCATACTCATATAAAGTGAAGATAATATTTGCCCGTTATCTTTTAACGGCTTTAGTACTTTGGCATTTCCGGGTCAATTTCATCGGCCCAGGCCAGTATGCCTCCTTTCAGGTTGTAGAGATTCGTATAACCGTAGTTAGATTCAAGATACTGAACAATATTTCCACTGCGTGCTCCGCTACGACAATGAACTACTACCGTTTTATCTTTCGAAATTTTATCGAGGTTAGCCGGCACTTCATTCATTGGAATCAACTCCGCATTAAGGTTGCATATTTCGTACTCGTGTGGTTCGCGCACATCAATTAACTGAAAATCTTCTTTGCTATCCAGCATTTGTTTTAGCTGCTCTGCGGTTTTTTCTTTCATAAAATAAAGTAAAAAAGTTAGTCAATTATCATACAGGCCCCTACCGTTACGTTGGTGCCTTCATCAATTAGTATAAAGCTGCCTGTGTCACGGTTTTTGGTGTAAGCATCAAAGCAAAGGGGGGCAGTAGTGCGAATGGTTATTCGCCCTACATCGTTCATGCCTATCTGCGGGTTTTCGGTAATTCGGTGCAGCGAGTTAATGTCGAGTTTATATTTGACCTCTTTTACTACTGCCCGTGCATCTTTAGTGGTGTGCTTCAGAAAATACTTTCCGTTTAACTGAAGTGGTTTGTCGCTCATCCAGCAAACCATTGCTTCTATATCCTGGCTTTGCTTGGGAAGGTTCCCTTCGCGTGCCAGCATGTCGCCCCGCGAAATATCAATGTCATCTTCTAACTGAATGGTCACCGAAAGCGGAGCATAAGCCTGCGCCATTTCTTTGCCATCTAACTCAACCGATTTTACGGTGGAAGTAAATCCCGAAGGCAGCACCACTACCTTATCACCTTTGCGTATTACTCCGCTGGCAATTCTTCCTGCATAACCCCGATAGTCGTGAAACTCATCGCTGTAAGGG
>CAZLXD010000274.1:0-994 GCA_964563185.1 uncultured Chitinophaga sp. | reverse complement strand
GTAAGGGCGAACCACATACTGCACAGGAAAGCGCATGTCAATGTGGTTAATGTCGCTGGCGATGTGGATGTTCTCGAGCAGGTACATTAGTGTAACGCCTTCGTACCAACTCATGTTTTGTGAGCGATGCACTACGTTATCGCCATTCAGCGCAGAGATGGGAATAAAGTGAATGTCTTTTGTTTTCAATCGCGTGGCAAACTCCCTGTATTCTGCTACTATACCGTTGTAGATGTTTTCGTCATAATCCACTAAATCCATTTTGTTGATACAAAGCGCTATGTGCGGAATACCCAAAAGTGATGCTATAATAGAGTGACGTCTGGTTTGCTCAACTATTCCCTGGCGGGCATCTACCAATATAATAGCCAGGTTAGCCGTACTGGCACCCGTAACCATGTTGCGCGTGTATTGAATATGCCCGGGAGTATCGGCAATAATGAATTTGCGCTTTGGGGTGGAGAAGTAACGGTACGCTACGTCAATAGTAATCCCCTGTTCGCGTTCCGCTTTTAAGCCATCGGTAAGCAAGGCGAGGTTTACGGTTGTTTCGCCTCTGCGCTTGCTGGTGGCTTCAATATTCTCCAACTGGTCTTCAAAAATTGATTTGCTATCGTAAAGCAAACGGCCAATTAAAGTGGACTTGCCGTCATCAACGCTTCCGGCAGTAGTAAATCTCAATAACTCCATATTGAGATAAGAAGTGCTGTCGAACTTATTTTCTGTTGTCGTTTCTGTATTTCCCATTTTCAAATTCTCATATTTTCAAATTGTTAGAAGTATCCTTCCTTTTTTCTGTCCTCCATACTGGTTTCGCTCCGCTTGTCGTCTGCTCTTCCTCCGCGCTCGGTAGTGCGCGATGCGGCTACTTCCTGTATAATGTCATCTAAGCTGGCAGCCGTAGAGAAAGCACAACCGGTAGAGGTAATGTCGCCTATAGTGCGGAAGCGCACAACACGTTCCTCCGCTGCTTCATTTGGTTTCATAGGAATGA
>CAZLXD010000273.1:3822-4032 GCA_964563185.1 uncultured Chitinophaga sp. | reverse complement strand
AGTTTCATTTGAGATACTTTGGCAAAACCCCTGCGTTGGGCACGCGCTTCCTGTCCGGCTACATCTTCCTGATACCACTGGGCATTGTTATAGCTAAAATAAAACTTGCCGTACTGTCCCGTAAAATCTTCGTGGTGCAGGTGCAGCCAATCGTAATTCAGCAGGTTGCCGTCTAATATTTCATCATCATAAACAATATCGTAAGGAATT
>CAZLXD010000273.1:0-3812 GCA_964563185.1 uncultured Chitinophaga sp. | reverse complement strand
ATTTCGGCATAGGTCAGCACCATGGTTACCGCATCATCCCAGGGCAGTTTGTTTTTAGGAGAGTACACACAAACCTTAGGAGCTTTCTCCAGCTTCATCAAATCCATGTTCTGTTCGGGGTTGGCTATATCGGAAAGAATAGCTCCGTATTGTCCATCGGCAATTACTTCATAACTCACCCCGCGTATTTTACATTCGGTTTCAATAGCCGGTGCGTAGGGCATGGCAAAACTTCCACCGCGGTAGTTTAACAGCCAGTCAACGGTAACATTCTGGTTAAGTACCCAATAGGCAATTCCATAAGCTTTTAGGTGATTGGCCTGTGCTACATCCATAGGTATAAGCACCTGCGAAGCGCGGGTAACGCTAAAAAAAAACAGCAATAAAACCGGCAAACAACTTTTAAACTTCATACCGTAAAGTTGATGCAAATAAGTTGATTTTTCACGAACGCCATGGTGCGTTGAAAAGTATTAACACGAACACAGTAAATTCGTCCGCGTCACTTTTATGCATTTAATTGCACCGGTATAATCATGATTCACCTGCTGCGCCTTACAGGCGTTTACTTTTTGGTTTCCCTTTCATTCACCCTCCGTGCTCAGGTTTCGCACATAGGTGGCATCATCAACTCTTACGCTGCCGTTCAAAATCTCAATTACTGCGAAAACAAACTAACGCTTAGCAGCACCACGGGGTTTCAAGCCAACCAAAAGGTGCTGATGATACAAATGAAGGGAGCAGAAATTACCCCCACCAATACTATGTTGTTCGGCAACATTGACAACTACAAAGGCTGCGGAAATTTTGAGATTAACACCATTGAATGGATTGCCGGCAACGATGTAAAACTGAAGTATGCCATGAAGCGCGATTACGAGCAAAGCGGCAGCATTCAGCTGGTTTCCATTCCCGAATATGTAACCGCTACTACCGACTCAACCCTTCGCGCCAAAAACTGGGATGGCGGTTCGGGAGGGGTATTTATTATTAAAGCCGACACCCTGATTTTAAACGACAGCATTACCGTTTTCGGAGCCGGTTTTAAGGGCGCGGCCCTCGAAAACGAAACCACCTGTTGGAACAGCGGAAACGGTGGGGCGAACGATTACGTGTATTCCACCGGTGTGGCAGGGGCTCGCAAAGGCGAAGGCATAGGCAATACCCCCTTTCCGTTTGGCCGCGGTAAAAATGCCAACGGGGGCGGGGGCGGCAACGACCACAACACCGGAGGCGGTGGCGGCAGCAATTACGGAGCCGGTGGCCGGGGCGGCACCCGCTCCAATGTTTCGCAGTTTAGCTGCCCGGGGCCCTCGCCCGGTGAGGGAGGTGCCGCGCTCAGTTACAGCAACACCGCCAACAAAATATTTATGGGCGGTGGCGGTGGTGCAGGCGATGAAAACAACAACGAAGGGACAGCCGGAGCCGATGGTGGCGGCATTTGCATTATTATGGCAAAGTTTCTTTTAAGCAACGACCAAAAGATAAACGCCAACGGAAAAAGTGTAACAGTTACCGCACTAAGCGATGGAGCCGGTGGCGGTGGCGGTGGCGGAACCGTGTTGCTTTATGTAGATAATTATTTGGGGAACCTGCAAGTGAAAGCGAATGGCGGCAATGGTGGTAAACTCAACAACGGAGGCAGCCTTACCTTTTGCTTTGGCCCCGGTGCCGGTGGAGGCGGAGGAATGGTTTGGGCAAAAGGAAACTCCCTTCCGGGGTTTGTAAATGTCACCGATACAGGAGGAATAAACGGCTGGAATACATTCGGGGTAAGCCCGCCTGCCTGCCCCCTGGGCACTACCAACGGAGCACAACCCGGTGAGGATGGCGGCACATTGAACAACTTACAAATTACCGAAGCCAACGTGCCTTTTGTGCAGGTAACCGCACAAGCCTGTTGCGATACCATTGTATGCCCCGGGGCAAATGTTCCGTTTGTTTCATCGGGCACTGCCACCTACCCGCCCCCCGCTTTTAGCTGGAGCAACGGAAACAATAATTCAGAATTTACCGAAGTGGTTTTTAGCACGCAGCAGTATGTGGTTACCGTAACCGACCACCGCCAATGCACTGCCACGGCTGCCGTTAATTTAACCGTACCCGAAGCCAATGTATATATAACCGCCTCGCCCGATTCTGCCATTATACTGGGCCAATCGGTGCAGTTAACTGCGCTTTCTTCCACCGCACTTACTTACCAGTGGAGCCCTGCCGAAGGCTTAAGCAACGCATCGGTTTACAACCCCGTAGCCACACCCGATGTAACCACCAGCTACTGCGTAACCGTTACCAACCAATACAACTGCACCGGCAGTGCCTGCAAAACCATTGAACTGCTGCTGCCCGATGTAAAGGTGCCAGATGCCTTTAGCCCCAATGCCGATGGCATAAACGATGTGTTTACCATTTTTGAAGGCAACTATGCCGATATACAGGACATAAAAATTTACAACCGCTGGGGCGAAGTAGTGTTTACTTCTCCTGTAAATGCCGCCTGGGACGGCACCCACAAAGGCCGCCTGCAAAATGCCGGCAGCTATGTATGCCGCGTGGTGTACAGCAGCCCGCTTAACCCGGGCAAAACCAAAGAAGTGGTAAAGGATATTGTGCTGATACGCTAATGCCGCCTTACCACCACCGGTTTAAGGGCTGTAGGGCCGGTTTCCCGTTTACACTTTTTAAGGGTTTAGCCACCCGGGGGTGTTAAAACCCATTTATGGAGGGGTTCCAAAGTTTCGGAAACACTCCGTAGGTTCTACGAAGGTGTTCCAAAGTTCCGGAAATGCTCCGTAGCTCTTACGGAGGGGTCCCAAAGTTCCCGAAATGCCCCGTAGGTTATACGGAGGGGTTCCAAAGTTTCGGAATTGCATTTACCCCCCCCCGAAGTTCAGGAGGGCACTATGCTAACATACTATCGGGGAACGAGGTACCTTGTATTCGTTGTTTAGTTGTTTACCTGTTTGGTTGTTGGTGCTGCACCCTTAGCGGCCCCGCGGTTGCGTGTCCTCACCAACCGCAACGCTGCTTACCCGGTTTGGTTGTTGGTGGTTAAATTGTTTGTGGTTGGCTTATGCGGAAAAAACAATCGCCTGCCGCAACCCTGAAAACGCCTGCCGGAAAATTTCGGAGGGCGCTGCAACCCTGCAACAGGTTGCCGGAAAAATTCTTTGCCCGATTTCAGGGTTAAAAATGCCTGCCGGAAAAATTCCGCAGGCCATTCCGCTATTTCGAACAAGCCTTTTAGATAGATTTACCATACTTAACAATGCCGGATAACCACACCGCCCGTTAAAAACACAAAACCCCGCAAAGGCGGGGTTTTGGCAGCAGGGTTATACTACTAATTTTTTGTATCGGAACTTGCGGGGTTCATCGTCCGAAATACCCAGGCGTTGTTTCTTGTTCTCTTCGTAATCGCTAAAGCCTCCTTCAAACCAATACACCTGCCCTTCGCCTTCAAAAGCCAGTATGTGGGTGCATACGCGGTCAAGAAACCAGCGGTCGTGCGAAATAATAACGGCACAGCCGGCATAGTTTTCCAGGGCTTCTTCCAAAGCGCGGATGGTGTTTACATCCAGGTCGTTGGTAGGCTCATCCAGCAATAGCACGTTGGCTTCTTCGCGCAGGGTAAGTGCCAAGTGTAAGCGGTTGCGCTCACCGCCCGAAAGCACCTTTATTTTCTTTTGCTGGTCGGCCCCGTTAAAGTTAAAGCGCGATACATAGCCGCGGCTGTTCATCTTTAATTTTCCCAGTTCAATCCATTCATCTTCGTTGCTTATAACCTGCCACACGTTCTTTTCGGGGTCAAT
>CAZLXD010000272.1:0-4034 GCA_964563185.1 uncultured Chitinophaga sp. | reverse complement strand
GCCAAAATGAGCTAAAGAAACTCATTGCTTACTCATCAATAGCACACGTTGGTTTAATTACTGCCGGTGTTTTTACCTTAACTGCTGAAGGTTTCCAAGGAGCAGTAGTGCAAATGTTGGCACACGGGGTGAATGTGGTAGGCTTGTTCTTTGCCGGTGAAATTATCCTTCGCAGAACAGGTACCTTAGAAATTTCGAAGTTGGGTGGCATTCGCAGTATGGCTCCGGTGTTTGGCACCGTGTTTATGATTGTGGTGTTGGCTAGTGTAGCACTCCCTACCACCAATGGCTTTATTGGTGAATTCCTTTTGTTGTTTGGAGTGTATAAATACAACACGTGGTTGGCAGTGGTTGCCGGTTTAACTATCATATTGGGGGCAGTTTATATGCTGCGCATGTATCAGTATGTAATGCTGGGCGAAACGAAAGAAGCCACCGCTTCTTTTACCGATTTATCCGGGAGTGAACTGGCGGTGTTTGTGCCGTTGATTATTGCCATCTTTTTATTCGGAGTGTATCCGAAGCCGATTATGCAGTTAGCACAACCGGCCTTGGAAACTATCCTAAACTATTCGCTACGCTAAATGAAGACGCTGATATATACTTCTGCACTCGGAATCCTCTGCATGTTGAGCGAAATGTTCAACCTGCGCAGGTTTATTGTGCCGGTGGCTGTAGCCGGATTGGTGGCCATTTTTGCCTTGAACATTAACGGGTGGGGTGTTAACGAAGGGTTCTACCACAACATGGTAATGGTAGATAACTTCAGTGTTGCTTTTTCGGCACTGCTGGTTTTTCTTACCACACTTATTGTTCTTTTAAGTAACGATTTCTACAGGCACGAGCAGACAAAAATTTCCGATTACATTGCTGTTATTGTATTTACTCTGGCAGGTGCCATTGCCTTAGTTTCCTTTGGCAACCTGGCTATGTTCTTTTTAGGCTTAGAGGTGCTTTCTATTTCACTTTACATATTGGCAGGCAGCAAAAAGAAAGATGTAAAGAGCAACGAAGCGGGCATGAAATACTTTTTGATGGGAAGTTTTGCCTCGGGTATTCTGTTGTTTGGTATTGCGCTTATTTATGGCGAAACCGCCACTTTCGATATGAAAGGTATTGCCCATTATACCGCTAACTCGGTTCCTTCGGTATTGTTTTATACCGGTGCGGGGTTAATATTGATAGGCATGTTGTTTAAAGTGTCGGCTGTGCCTTTCCACTTTTGGGCACCCGATGTTTACGAAGGTTCTCCTACACTAATTACCGCTTTTATGGCCACGGTGGCCAAGGTGGCTGCCATAGCTGCTTTCTACCGACTGTTTAGCAGTAGTTTCCTTATCAGCATTCCAACCTATGCCTGGGTACTTTCGGTGGTAACGGCCTTAACTATTACGGTTGGTAACTTTACGGCTCTCAATCAGGATTCGTTTAAGCGTATGCTGGCGTTTTCGGGTATATCGCATGCCGGTTACCTGCTGATGGGTATGGTGGGTATTTACGGCAAAACCGACAATGCCATTTTCTATTACTCGATGGCTTACGGTGTTTCGTCTATTGCCGCGTTTGCAGTGGCTATTGTGGTAAGCAAACATGCGGGTTCCGATAAAATTGAAGCCTTTAATAGTTTGGCTAAGCGCCACCCGTTTCTGGCGGCTGCATTAACCCTATCTATTCTTTCTATGGCAGGTATTCCGCCTATGGCCGGGTTCTTTGGTAAGTATTATATTTTCAGCGAGGCTATGAAGAATGGCCATGTGCTGTTAACCGTAGTTGCCGTGGTAAACTCTATAGCTGCTGTTTACTACTACTTTAAAGTGGTGCTGGCCATGTATACCAAAGATGGCGATGAGGCGCCTTACACCGTTAAGCCCGCTTACAGTTTTGTAATAGGCCTTTGCGTGCTGCTTACAATCCTGATTGGTGTATTCCCTTCCAGTTTTGCTAACCTGTTTTAGAGCTTAAAAAAAGCGACATGGAGTGAACCATGTCGCCTTGCATTGTTTGTTTGGGGGAAGGCCTGAAGCGCATCCCCCGATATTTTAATTACTGCTTTTTAACGTTCAAATTGGCTGAGGTGAGGTAAACTCCTTTATCGTTGTAAACCTTTACGCGGTAAGTTCCGGGGTCGTAAAAAGTCACCTTTTTCCATGCAAATTCCCAGTGAGGCTCTATTATCTGCGGCAACTTCGATACTTCTGTTTCCTTTCCGTTTTCATCAACAAAATAGATGCGGTACTCCACTTCCTGTGCGTTGAGTTTTTCATCGCCTTTCACCAGTATTTTTACCGGGTTTGATTCCGATCCATTAGTAGTAATAGTGGTAGTAGGGTTATCAGCTTTACCCTCGGTACTTACTTCTTTACAAAAGGTTAGGCTGTATTGGGCAAAGGCTGCCTGTGATGCAATAAATAATGCGATTACAAAAAATCCCTTTTTCATGGTTGTTGTATTAGTTACGAAAATAGTTGTGTGTGATGGGGGTATGTTGTGTTGTTACAGTCAGTAAGGTGTAGATAAGCCTGCTTTTTCCTGAATAAACTACAACCTGACTGTTACTTTCTTATACGCTGGGGATTTAAAAAGTTTCAGTGTTAGGTTACATCTGTAGCGTTTTTATTGTTAATAGCAGAATAAATTTTGCCATACCTTGACAATTCATTGTTTTACTTCGCGCAATAATTTTTTTGATTATGAAATGGATAACCGTTTATGCTTTGTGCCTGATTTTAGTGCTTGCACAAGCGCAAGCACCTATAGTTGGCAATGATACGCTTCGCTTTGAGCAGGAGCGTCACTTGTCTAATATCAGGCAACTTACTTTTGGCGGAGAGAATGCCGAGGCTTACTGGAGTTTTGATGGCAGTATGCTCACCTTTCAGCGAACTGATTCTAAAGCGGCAATTCCCTGCGATCAGATATTTTACGGCAATGTAAACGATTTTGTAAACAGCAAACAGAAGCAAATCTTCGGAAGTTTAATAAGCACCGGAAAGGGGAGGACTACCTGCTCGTTCTTTTTGCCAGGCGACACGCAAATCCTTTTTGCCTCCACCCACCTTGGAGCAGACACCTGTCCGCCTATACCACCGCATCAACCCGGAAAATACCTGTGGCCTTTGTACCCGGATTTTGAAATTTTTGTTTCGGACCTTAAAGGAAATATAGTAAAGCAACTTACCAAAAACAATTATTACGATGCCGAGGCTGTGGTATCCCCCAAAGGCGATAAAATTCTATTCACATCAGACCGCTCAGGCGAGTTGGAACTTTACACTATGAACCTTGATGGAAGTGATGTGAAACGAATTACTAATGAATCCGGTTATGATGGTGGAGCCAACTTTTCACCAGACGGCTCGCAGATTGTTTGGAGGTCATCAAGTTTTGTTACCGAAGCTGATAAAACAGAGTATTTTGAAAACTTAGCTAATCACCTCGTTTCACCCATGAAAATGGAACTGTATATTGCTGATGCTGATGGCAGTAACCGAAGAAAACTGACCGATTTAGGAGGTGCAAACTGGGCGCCCTATTTTCATCCATCGGGTAAAAAGGTCATTTTTAGCAGCAATCATAAAACCAAAGGCATCCCTTTTAATTTGTATATGATAAATACCGATGGAACGGGGCTGGAACAGATAACTTTTGATAAGGTATTCGATTCCTTTGCCATGTTTAGCTACGATGGAAAGAAGTTGGCCTTTTGCAGCAACCGCAATAATGGTGGTACCCGTGATACAAACATTTTTATTGCCGATTGGGTGGAATAGCCAAGAGATGATAAAACAATGCAATAAAGCATTGCTTATTTGCGTTCACTTGTTACCTTCACAGAAGTTCTTTGATAGACCAAATTGCAAAGCATCATTTGCAGTTTGTTATGATACGCCCACACAGACCGATGCGTTAGTTGGATAATTATTACAGAACCGGGTTTAAGTTGTAACGTCAATGGCGGGTCGCACTCTTCAGTAATGGAGGGCTTCGTCCACAAAACAAGTTAACAGCGAATTACAGCGATGTTACTAAGCCCA
>CAZLXD010000271.1:0-4045 GCA_964563185.1 uncultured Chitinophaga sp. | reverse complement strand
AATCATCGGTCAGGCGTTTATATTTGCCGCTCGAAAATTCATTCACAAAAACAAAAATTAAATAACATGGCAGTATTGGTTGGTAAAAAAGCCCCTTTGTTTAAGGCGCAGGCAGTAGTGAAAGGCGGAGAAATTGTAGCCGATTTTTCGTTGGAGCAATACATTGGTAAAAAGTATGTGGTGTTCTTTTTCTATCCTAAAGATTTCACGTTTGTGTGCCCTACCGAGTTACACGCATTTCAGGAAAAACTGGCAGAGTTTGAAAAACGCGGTTGTGCCGTAGTAGCCTGCTCTACCGATACCGAGCAAAGCCACTGGGGATGGTTGCAACTGGAGAAAAAGCAGGGCGGTATTAAGGGCGTTACTTACCCCCTTGTGGCCGATACCAGCAAAACCATTTCAGCTAACTATGATGTGTTGAACGGTGAATATTTCTTTGATGACAACAATCAAATGCAGGCTACATCAGAACTGATTGCTTACCGCGGTTTATTCCTGATTGATAAACAAGGAGTGGTGCAGCACCAGTTGGTAAACAACCTGCCATTAGGCAGAAACGTAGATGAGGCATTACGAATGTTAGATGCACTCATTTTTACCGAAGAAAACGGGGAAGTTTGCCCAGCTAACTGGAACAGTGGTAAAGATGGTTTGAAAGCTGACCACGAAGGAATTGCCAGCTATTTGGGCGCTCACTAAAATTTCAAAAACAAATAAAAAAGCCATCTGAACCGGGTGGCTTTTTTTTATGGATCAACGTCCACGCTTATTTGCACGCTTTTGAAATCGGCAATGGTTTTCATTTTATCGAGAACAGACTGAAGGAGGTATTTGAACTCCGATAGGTCTTTTGCCTGCTTGTTGCTTTTAATGAGGATTTCGCGCTGGTAGTAATTGTTGATTTTGGAAACAAAGGGAATGGCGGGCCCCAGCACTAAGGCTTTGTTGAACCTGCGGGTTTCGTTGGCCAGATACAAAGCGGCCTGCTCAACGGTTTGTATTTTTTTATGTTGCAATCTTACCTCAATCATACGGGCAAAGGGCGGGTAATGGAACTGCCTGCGGTGGATGAGTTCGCGCTCGTACATGCCTTTGTAATCGTGCCGGATAACGTTTTGAATAACGGGGTGCAGTGGGTCGCTGGTTTGAATAACTACTTTACCTTTTTTGTTTTTCCGTCCGGCCCTACCGGCTACCTGCAACATTAGTTGAAAAGCCCGCTCGTGGGAGCGGAAGCCGGGATGATGGATAAGTTGGTCGGCATTGATAACGCCTACGAGGCTGACATGGTCGAAGTCCAGGCCCTTAGAAACCATTTGGGTGCCTACCAGAATATCGGTTTCGCGGTTTTCGAATTTTGAAATTACTTCGGCATGGCCGTGCTTGGTTTTGGTAGAGTCGTAATCGAGGCGGCTTATACGTGCTGAGGGGAAAAGCTCTGCTATTTCGTCCTCAATTTTTTCGGTGCCCATGCCTACAATGTCCAGGTCAATAGCGCCACAACTTTTGCATTTGTCGGTTACTTTTTCGAAGTAACCGCAGTAGTGGCAGCGCAGCTGGTGCGAGAATTTATGGTAGGTTAAACTGACATCGCAGTTGCGGCATTTGTAAACGTAGGTGCAGGTTTTACAGGTTTGGTAATTGGCAAAACCTCTTCGGTTCAAAAAGAGAATAACCTGCTCTTTGTTCTTAAGCGCATAACCAATTTCATCTACCAACAGCGGAGAAAAGCTGCCCTTCATGCGCTTCCACTTCGTTTCGTCCTTTACATTGGCTACTATAATTTCGGGCAATTGCATGTTGCCGTAGCGTTGTTGAAGAGTAACCAGGCCAAATTTGTGGTTGGCGGCATTGTAGTTGGTTTCAATAGCGGGGGTGGCTGTTCCTAAAATTACTTTGGCATGGTGCAAGTGCGCCAGCATAATACCGGCATCGCGGGCGTGGTAGCGGGGCGGAGGGGAAATTTGTTTCAGCGAGTTATCGTGTTCTTCATCGGTAATTACTAAACCCAAATCGGCAAACGGAAGAAATAGAGCCGAGCGTGCGCCAATAACTATTTTGTATTGATGATGCAGCACCTTGTTCCAAATTTCCACGCGCTCGTTGTGGTTGAATTTGGAGTGATAAATACCCACGGCATTGCCGAATACTTTGCGCAGGCGGTTGATGATTTGTGCGGTGAGGGCAATTTCGGGAAGTAAATACAATACCTGTTTCCCCTCCGCTATTACCTTTTTAATTTCCTCGATGTAAATATTGGTTTTGCCGCTGCCGGTTACTCCGTGGAGCAACACCGTGCTATGCGTGGCGTGCTGAGTATTGATGGCGCTGAGCGCTTCCTGCTGTTGGGGGCTTAGTTGAGTTTCGGCCACTTCTTCGGTTTGCAGGTTGCCCAGGCGCGATACTTCCATTCTGAATTCTGTAAACACTCCGCGCTTTACTAAAGCACTTAATACGGCTGCCGAGCTTTTCGAAAGCTCCAGCAAATCTTTTTTGCGGATGAACTTTGTTTTGCGGTGCAGTTGAGTAAAGGCTAAGAGCAGTTCGACCTGTTTAGGGGCGCGGCCTAATTCGTCAAAGAGATTTTCGAGTTGCTTTTCATCGGTAAACTTATCGAGCAGCTTTATGTAGGTTTCGGTGCGGGGTTTGAATTTTTCTACTAATTCTTCGGATGAAACGGCTATGCCCAGGTTGAAGAGTGTTTTGAGTACGGGATATACGTTGCGCTTTTTCAGTAAATCCTGCACCTGTGGCACTTTCAGTTCGCTTTGGGCGCGCAGGGCCTGCACTACCATAAATTCTTCTTCGGTGAGGGTTTCGTAATCGCCTTCGTAGCTTTCGTTAAAGCGAATGACGGTTTCGCTGGAAATTTTTAAGCCTGCGGGCAGGGCGGCATTCATTACTTCGCCTTCGGTACACAGGTAGTAGGTGCTTATCCACTGCCAGAATTTAAGCTGAGTTTCGGTAACAATGGGTTCTTCTTCGGCCAGCCCGTCAATCAGCTTGGCTTCCACGGGCGGTTTTTGGTGGTGTATGCGCTTAACGATAGCGCTGTAGTAGCGGTTTTTTCCGAATTGAACAATAACGCGCTGCCCCGTTTTTACAAAGGGAACAAGGTCGACCGGTACGGCATAGGTGTAAGCCTGGGGCAGTGCCAAAGGGAGGATAACATCTATATAGGTAACGAGCGAACTCACGGGGTGAAAATAGGAAAGATAGATTGTGGTTGACGCAGGTAGTTGGATAGCCAAAAGCGGATTTCTTAATGGCGGGCAGGATACCCGCCCTTAAGAATTTGATGCAGGGAAAACGTGGTGGCATGCTGTTTAAGATGGTGACGGTGGCATTTTGGACGCTGTAAGCGGAGTTTTGGTTACCGTAAGCGGTATTTTTGTTTCCGTAAGAGTTGTTCCGGTTGCCGTAAGTGGTGTTTTGGCTGCTGCAAGAGGCGTTTTGGTTGACGTAAGCGGCAGTTTGGTTTCCGTAAGCAGTAGTTTGGTTGCTGCAAGTGTTGGTTTGGTTGCCGTAAGTGTTGATTTAGTTTCCGTAAGTGGCGCTTTGGTTTCCGTAAGCGGGGTTTTGGCTACTGTAAGTGGCGATTTGGCTACTGTAAGCGGGGATTTGGTTGCCGTAAGCGGAAGGAATTGTCACGGTTTTGTCATTTTTTGAGGTGTTTGGGGTGTTTTTGTGGAATTTACAGGGAAGTAAGTTGGTTTGTTTATTAACAAACTGTAAATTAGAAAACCGAAAGGCACTGACTGTTTATTTCCTGACTATAGATGAACAACTTTAATGACACCACACCAAAATTCGCTGATAATAAGTTTTGATGCTGAGAAAAGGTTGCGGATTTGCCTGACCAACGATGAGGGGCTGCACTTTGTTTACCTGAGCGATGTTTTGTATGCCAAGGGGGACGGATGCTACACCACGTTTTACCTGCTTGACCCTAAGGAGGAAGGTAAATGCCAAGAGTTGGTGACCTGCCACAATATTGGCTACTACAAGGAGTTGCTGGATTACGGTTTTGCGCAGCCTAACCAAC
>CAZLXD010000270.1:1268-4051 GCA_964563185.1 uncultured Chitinophaga sp. | reverse complement strand
TTTACGGAGCGAAGCAATCTTTTAATCGTTTATGTTTTATGCATTGGCACAAGCAGGACGCCCTCGCCATTTGGGGCATGGAGAAATGCAACTCTCTGCGCCCCCGGTGCGCTTGTATTTATACGGTAGGCTTAGATTTACTATGTGTGGTTTATTTACTTTACCCTTTTAATACAGAACATGACAAGGAATAAAAAATACACCCTGCTGTGCTTAGGCGATTCGTACACCATTGGCGAGGCGGTGGAGGAACAGGAGCGCTTTCCTGTGCAGGCGGTGGAATTGCTGAAGCAGCAAAACATACTGTTTGAAAAGCCGGTAATAATTGCCAAAACCGGTTGGACCACCGATGAACTAAGCGCTGCCGTACAGGAACAGAACATACAGCAAACCTTTAATTTTGTTACACTGCTTATTGGTGTAAACAACCAGTACCGCCAGTGCAATTTAGAGAATTACCGCACCGGGTTTACAGCCCTGCTGCAAACCGCCATACAATATGCCGGTGGCAACCGCAACAGGGTGTATGTGCTAAGCATTCCCGACTGGGGCGTAACCCCCTTTACAGCACAGGACACCAAACACCGCACCCCACAGCAGATAGCCGCTGAAATTGATGCCTTTAATGCCATTAACCGCGAAGTGGCCACACAGCAACAGGTGCATTACATAGATATTACCCCACACAGCCGCAAAGCACTTACCCAACCCGAACTGATTGCCAGCGATGGCCTGCACCCTTCGGGCTTTATGTATAAGGAGTGGGCAAGGAAACTGGCGGAGAAGATGGTGGAGTGAATAGTTGACAGACAATAGACCGCACGCCCGACCTGCAAGTAACTTATTTGCAATGGTGAGTTTGGGCTGGCGATGAAACCGAGCGGAACTGCGAAATTGCAGGAAGCTTATATTGCCCCATATTGATAGGGGTCCTCACCGTCCGTACCGTTGCTTAGCATAAAAAGTCTCATTTGTTGTTAAAAAGTAGATTTCTGACCTCTAACAATGCTTTTCCTTGATTTTTAAGGGAGTCTCTCCTTCAATCAATTTGGTCTCTCTTTTAATGATTTTGGTCTCTCCCACTAACATTTTGGCCTCTTCCCTTTAGTTTTTCAGTCGAAAACTTTAAGGTTTTGTCTCTCCCTTTTAGTTTTTTAGTGGAACCTGCGAGGCCGTTTAACGAACTGTGTGTGCATTTAGTGCATTTTATTAATCGGTTTAAAATATACCGACAGTTTTTGCAGTGCCACCCTAAACGTTTATACCACCACCGACACTTTTGTCACCCCTTACGGAGCGCGTTCAGGAACAACGGGGCAATCCTTCGGCTGGCTTCTTTCTTCTACCCATATTATATACCGAACAGTTTTTTTGTGCCCTAGGCACTAAATAAAGGTAGCCGGTTTCAAAAAAAAGAGCATCGCCCCGCAGGGGCAAAACCTAAAAAGAGCTTTGTTCATTTTGTATTTGGCGGCTACGCCTTATAAGGTTTTAGGGGGCGGTTTGTGTTTCCTTTTCGGCAGGGCTTGTCCCATAAAGGGGCCCCCCGCTACAAAGTACGGTTGCCCAAGGGGTGCCGCCAACTATTCTTTTACTTCTGCCAGCCTGGTAAGCCGGTCTATTTGCTTCTGCTGCTCCTGAATGGTGGCAATCATAATAGGTATCAGCTCGGTGTAGTTTAAAGCATTAAACTCTATGGCAGGGGCTAGCAGTTTTCCGTTCTTTTCATCGTTGTTTTCATACACCGGGGGCGATATGGCTTTTTTAACTGCACCGGGCACCACTTCCTGTACCTCATCGGCCAGCAGACCGTATTGTAAACCTTCCTCCAAATTCATTTGGCGGTATTCATCGGTGCGGTAGTAGTAGGTAGCAGGCTTTAACCGTGCCAGCAAGGCAGGGGCATTGGTCAATGGCTGAATATCGCGCTTTAGTTTGCGGTCGCTGGTGGTGTAGCTGGTGCCAAACACCGCCCCGTTAAAATACCCCGCCCAGTTGGTGGTGCCCCCGCTGGCAGTGCCGTACACGCCATAGTTGTTAGTGGCATTGCTGGCCAATGAATAAACTCCATAGGAATTGGTACCGCCATTGGCGTAGGCACTCACAGCATAGCGCGTACCCGAACCGGCAAGAGCTGCTACAGCATAAACGCCTTGAAAACCACCATAAAAAACTCCCCCATAGCCATAAAAGGCCGTGTTATTGCACGAGCCGTAAACTCCGTACATATCGGAGTTAGTAGCCGTATTGGTAAAACTACCGGTACGTGCCAAGGCCCCTTGCACATCAAGCGTGTAGGCGGGGGCTGTGGTGCCTATGCCTACATTGGTACTAACACCGGCACTATTTACACCAATAATACTGCCCAACACCATACTATTACTCTGCGTTACATAAGCATTAGCACCTATGGCGGTGGCGTTGCTCGGGCTACCGGGCCCCACCGTGGCATAGTAGCCCAATGCTGAGTTATAGTTACCGGTGAGGTTATTAGCCATAGCATAAGCCCCGCAAGCCGTATTGCTATTGCCGGTGGTGTTAGAATATGAAGCATATACACCGCTGGCGGTGTTCGAGGAACCCGAAGAGTTAGCAGCCAAAGCATTGCGGCCAAAAGCACTATTACCGCCACCGGTAGAGTTATTTAACAAAGCAAACATACCTGTTGCCGAATTTTCAGAGCCGGATGTATTGGAATATAATGTATAGTAGCCGTTGGCGGTATTAGTGCTACCTGTTATATTGGCATACAAAGCTCCCTTGCCTGTGGCGGTATTCCATGC
>CAZLXD010000270.1:0-1258 GCA_964563185.1 uncultured Chitinophaga sp. | reverse complement strand
TGTTGGCAAACAACGCCTTGGAGCCAATTGCCGTGTTGTTTTCTGCCTCTCCACCCGCAATTATCCCCACCCCGTTATTATATAAAGCTGAATCGCCCACTGCCACCAAGTTAGAGCGGGTGGTGTTTCGGTACAAAGCTTCAATACCTATGGCTACGTTGCTATAGCCGGTGGTGTTATTACTTAATGCCGCGGCACCAAAAGCACAGTTAAAGGAACCGATGGTGTTGTTTGCCAAAGAAATTACCCCCATTGAAGTGTTTGCCTCGCCCGCTGTGTTGTTGTACATAGCACTGTAGCCAAATGCCGAGTTATTGTCGGTAGTGTTTCTGTATAAAGCGCTGTAGCCGGCAGCCGTATTGCCATTACCGTAAATATTTTCGCGCAGGGTATAAACACCCAATCCGGTGTTCGAGTGCCCCTCTGTGTTACTGGCAAGTGAATAGAAGCCCAAAGCGGTGTTTTCATACCCCGTAGTATTTGAATAAAGAGCGAAAGTTCCCACCCCAGTAACATAATTACTTATGTTACTGTTGCCTGCCTGGTAACCGTAAAAGGTTTGATAAAAGCTAAGGCGCCCTGCTTTCTGATTATTCACACGGATATTAAACGGAATGTTATCGGTGGTGCCTATAAAGTTAGTGCCATCCACTGTTCCGCTGTTTCCCGTAATGCTCCAGTCGTTAGTTACTGTAGGGGTGGTAGTCCATTCAGGAACACCGCTGCCATTAACAGCCAGTACCTGCCCGTTACTTCCGGCAGGCATTGCTTTTAAATCGCCATCGTTATCGGCATACAACAGGCGGTCGGTGCCGGCACCGGGTGTGGTTACAAAGGTACCGCTGCCCGAAACCCCATCTATTCTTACCGTATTACCGGTATTGCCCACATGTAGTATTTGCTGAGGCGTGGTGGTGGCAATACCCATCTTTCCGTTCGGGTCTATGCGCATGCGTTCTGTGTTTTGTGTACCGAACTTTAACTCTCCATTCGAAATATAGTTCCACACCATAGCATCGCGCCCGTTAATAGAACCTATGTCTAATCCAAACAGAACGCCATCGTTGTTTGGCGAGGTAGGCTGCGACACCATCATGCCGTTTCTGAGGCCGGTGTTTTCGGATATGTGGAGTTGTGTGGCCGGAGAGGTAACATTTATACCCAAACCATTTGCCACCAGGCGCATTTTTTCGGTGCTGCCAATACCAAACTGAATACGGCCGGTATTGCGGAAATTATACAGCATACCCACCTCACC
>CAZLXD010000269.1:0-4051 GCA_964563185.1 uncultured Chitinophaga sp. | reverse complement strand
AATGCATTTAAATCTACATGTTTATTCCAAATTTCAAAGCAAAGGTGCAGCCGGTATTATTAGAGTAGTCTACCGAAGCCCCTATTTGCTGCGATAAAATCTTTATGAGCCTGAGGCCAAGTGTTGACGGGTTCTCCAGCGTATGGGTTGATGGCAGGCCGGGTCCTGTATCATGATAAATGAATTCTACTCTGCGTGTTTTGGTTTCATGCATATCAAGCGGTGCAAACTCCGATAAGGAAATTTGAATAGTGCCTTTCGTTGATTCGCGGAAGGCATACTTGTATGAGTTGGTAAGGAGCTCATTGATAATAAGCCCCAATGGAATAGCTTTATCAATAAGGATGTATGTTTCGGGTATGTTGACGTGTACGGTCACTTCTTTATCCGCAGAGCGGTAGAGAGATTGAATTTGCTTTGCCAAATCATTTACAAACCCGTTCAGTTCTACTTTTTCCAGCCCATCGGTTTGATAAAGTTTTTGGTGCACCAGAGCAATGGAGCGGACTCTGCTTTGACTTTCAGTAATGGCTTTTTTAGCTCCTTCATCTTTTAACCCTGCACTTTGCAGCATGAGCATACTGGAAATAGTTTGCAGGTTGTTTTTTACGCGGTGATGAATTTCTTTCAATAGCACTTCTTTTTCAGTAAGCGCTTTTTCTACTACTTTCTTTTGCTCTACAATTTCCTTAGTACGCTCGGCTACAGTTTGCTCCAGTTTCAGATTTTGCTCGCGCAGTAATCGTTCGCGGGTTTTTACAAACAGGGTGAAGCCCGCAATGGCTGAAAATGATACCAGCGCATAAAACCACCAGGTTTTCCACCATGGAGGATTTACGGTGAACGCAAACGATACTTCGTCTTTGCCTTCTATTCCGTTTACTATGGCTTTTGCTTTAAATACATAGTTGCCCGGGGCAATGTTGGAATAGGTGATTTCACTGTTGCCGGTAGGCGGCAGCCAATCGTTGTCCTGGCCGTTCAACTGAAAAACATACGAAGCCGTGGCAGTGGTTAGTGCCCTTATACTGAAGGTAAGGTGGTTTTTGTTGTAAGGCAGTTGAAGGTTAATAGGCAGGTTAGCGCCTGTGTCTAATTGGGTGTAATACGGTGCCAATGGTTCCTTTCCGTAAAACAATTGCAGATTGGTAAGTTGCAATTTGGGTAACGTATTGCGGCTGAAATCAAGTTGACGGTTGTAATGCCACAAGCCTTTAACGGTACACAGCCATAAATCATCTTCATAGGCAGCAACAATACCATGGTGGTTAACGGCTGCTATGCCAAAGCCCGTTTCGTGTTTGTAGCTTTTTACTTCAGGAGTTGATGACGTTTTGTTGAAACACAGTTTGTCTATCCCTTTTTCGCCCGCCAGCCAAAGACATTTTTGTTTTTCGTTCCATGTTAGCGATGGAATAAAATCGGCACTAAGCCCATGGACGGTGGTCATGTATTGGGTTTTACCGTTTCGGTAAACACATAAGCCCGATTCACCGGTGCCGAAGAAAAGGCTGCCATCATTGCTTTCGGCTATTGCCCATACCGCTTCATTGTTCAAGCCCGAGATATTTAACTGCTGAAAGCTTTTGCCATCAAACTTCACCACACCCGCATCCTGTGTTCCGAACCAGATGTTCGATTCGTGGTCTTCGAACACGGTAAGGATATTGTCGGAAGTAAATTGATTTTGCCTGTGGTAGCAAAACTCCTTTGAACCATTTATGCAGAATACACCGGAACCGTAAGTGGCTATCCATGTATTCCCTTTTTTATCGTGGATTACCTTTAGCGGGCTTACTATTTCCTGCCCGGCTATTTGAGTAAACTTCTTTATAACAGAAACACTATTCCCTTTTGCCTCCGCAACAAGAACGCCTGCATCGGTGCATAACCACCACCTGTTTGCGCCATCGGCAGCCATTGAGGTGATGTTGGCGGAAGCCAAAAGAGGATGAGCCACTTTGGTGAACTTTTCTTTTGCCGAAGGTTGAAAGGTATACAGGCCCGCATCGGTACCAACGAATAGCCCGGAGTTGTTGCCGCCCTGTGCCACGCAGGTTACGTTCAGATTTTTTAATCCGTCTTTTTCGGTGTAGGCAGTAAAGGCTTCGGTACTTAACAGGTTAACACCGCCATTGAGCGTACCGGCCCAAATGTTTCCTTCGTAATCAGCCAGCACAGTTTGCACGGTGTTTACCGATAGCCCTTCTTTTTCAGTGAATAGTTTCCCTCCCTTCGAATTGTATTTCAGCAGCCCGTGTTCGAGGGCTATCCAAATGTTGCCGTGTAAATCGGCTGTAAGCCCTCCTATAAAATCGCTGGCAGCAACGGGGGGAAGAGGTATCTTCTGTGTGGTGTTATTGGCGGCAGTAACCGAAACCAGATTGCCATTAGTGGAGCCGAACCAAACGCTGTTGTTATGGTGTAGGGAACAGAAAAAGGTTTTATCGGTGTAATCTTTCAGCGTCTCTACTTTACCTGCTGTGTATTTTACAATGCCACCGTACAGCCCGAACCACATGGCCCCATCGCTGCTTTGGGTAATGGTGTATACTTCGTTGGAAGGTAGCCCGTCACGAGTAGTGATTGAATCCATTTCCCCGTTGGTGAGTTTTCTTACACCGGCATCTTGTGTGGCAAACCAAATGTTGTTTTCAGTGTCGGCATAAATGCAGTAAACCACGCCATCGGTTAATCCTTGCCCGGCTTTGTAGTTTTTGAAGCTGATACCGTTAAACTCCGAAGCACCCGAAGCGGTGGCTACCCATATATGGTGATTTTTATCTTCGGCAATGTAGGTAACATCGTTGTTGACTAGTCCGTGCTTTTTGGTGTAAGTGGTAAATTCTTTGCCGTTGAAGCGGCTTACCCCGCCCCCCTGTGTGGCAAACCACCAATATCCTTTACTATCCTGAAATATGTGGTTAACGGAGGAACTGCCCAGTCCATCGGCAACGGTAAAGTTGCGGAAAGGGTAACGTTGGGCCGATAGGAGTGAAGGCAGGCTGAGGAAGGCAATAAGCAACCAAGGAATAGTTGTAAGGAAGCGGGGAATAATCCCTTTAGGGATTGAATATTGGTAGGCAGAAAGATTACGGAGGGAGGGGCGCCCCGTAGGGGCGCAACCTCTTTTATTCCGGCTCTTTAAAAATGTATTGCTCATCAAAATCTACCTGAAACAATGTAAGAAACTGGCGGTACTCTTCTAAGAAAGTTTTATGTCGGTGATGTTCTTCCTGATTCCGGATGTAGGCAATAACATCAGGCAATTGAGATTTACTGTATGAGAATGCTCCGTAACCTTCCTGCCATTCAAAGCGCCCCGGTGCGAAGTTCCGCTCGTTTATCCATTTCGATGAGTCGCCCTTTACATCGCGCATTAAATCAGAGACAGATTGGTTGGGGCGCATCCCTGTAAGGATATGTACATGGTCAGGCATGCCGTTTATGGCTAATAGTTTGTGTCTGTGGTTTTGAACAATTCCTGTAATGTATTTATACAATTCATCTTTCCAACGGGGGGCAATAGTATAGGCGCGGTACTTTACGGCAAATACAAATTGCAGATGTATTTGTGTATAGGTGTTGGCCATGTTCGGTTTTATTTAGGTTGCGCCCCTACGGGGCGCGAATTCAATTCCATTTGTTCTACCAATATTCCGCTCCTACGGAGCGGGACGCAAACCTCCTTTCTTCTACCGATATGGCGTCCCTACGGGACGCGCCCTTTCTCGTTCTACTACTACCAATATTGCGCCCCTACGGGGCGCAGCCTATTCCACCAAAACCTTCCTACCGATATTTCGCCCCTACGGGGCGAAGCTTTTGTGCTGTAGGCACATAACACCGGTAGAATACATGGCGCCCCGTAGGGGCGCAACCTATTCCACCACCACCTTCCTTACCACCCTTCCGGCATTGGTTTCTATCCATAAACCATAAACACCGGCCGGTATGCCATGCAGCGACATTTCTCCGTTGGCTAAGTTTCGCGCTTCTTTCACCAACTGCCCGTAGCTGTTTATCAGTTTAATGGTTTCAGCAGCAGTTC
>CAZLXD010000268.1:845-4057 GCA_964563185.1 uncultured Chitinophaga sp. | reverse complement strand
AGTTTGCTGCTTAATTTATTTGAACGAACATTTGGAAATACCATAGAATGCGCCATTTTGCGGCCATACGGGGCAAACCACCATTACACCTTTACTTCGGCCTATTTGCAGGCTTCAAATTCCAGCTTGCCGTTTTGAGCACTTACCACTATAGTATCGCCTTTGTCGGCTTTGCTGCTTAGTATCATCTTCGAAATTTCGTTTATCACTTCTTTCTGTATTACTCGCTTTAAAGGTCGTGCTCCATACTGCGGGTCGAAGCCTTCTTCGCCTAAGTAGTCGAGTGCTTCGTTGGTTATTTCCACGCTCATTTCCTTGTGGGCAAGTAACTTTTTCAACTCGGACAATTGCAGTTCTACTATTTGGCGTATTTGCTGGCGCATTAGCGGGCGGAACATCACAATTTCATCAATACGGTTTAAAAACTCGGGGCGCACTGCCTGCTTTAAGCGCTCCATTACTTCAATTTTGGTGGTTTCAATTACGGCTATCATGTTCTCCTCTTTTACATGCTCAAAGTTGCGCTGTATAATATCCGAGCCCATGTTTGAGGTCATAATAATAAGCGTGTTCTTAAAGTTGACCGTGCGGCCTTTGTTGTCGGTTAGTCGTCCGTCATCTAGCACCTGCAACAGAATGTTGAATACATCGGGGTGTGCCTTTTCAATTTCATCGAACAGGATAACAGAATACGGATGCCTGCGCACGGCTTCGGTTAACTGGCCGCCTTCATCGTAGCCCACGTAACCCGGAGGCGAACCCACCAAGCGGCTCACAGAATGTTTCTCCTGATACTCGCTCATATCAATACGCACCATAGCGTGCTCATCGTTAAACAATACATAGCTCAGCGCTTTGCTCAACTCTGTTTTACCTACACCGGTAGTTCCCAAAAACAGGAAGGAACCTATCGGCTTGCGCTCATCCTGCAAACCTGCGCGGCTTCTTCGGATGGCATCGCTTACGGCTTCTATGGCTTCATCCTGCCCTTTTACGCGCTCGCTCAAGCGGTCCTCTAAGTGTAGCAGTTTCTCCTTCTCGCCTTCCAGCATACGGGTAACGGGTATGCCCGTCCATTTGCTTACAATAGCGGCAATGTCTTCACCGGTTACTTCTTCGCGCAGCAAACGTTTGTCGGGCGAAATTTCAGACAGTTGTTTTTCGAAAGTCTTTATGTCGGCCTCGGCTTCTTTCAGTTTACCGTAGCGTATCTCGGCTACCTTTCCGTAGTCTCCCTCGCGCTCGTAACGTTCGGCTTCCTGTTTCAGGTTTTCAATACTGCGCTTGCAGGCGGTAATTTTATCTACTATCTCCTTTTCTTTTTGCCACTTCGCCTTAAACTGATTGCGCTCTTCTTTCAGGTTGGCTAACTGTTCGTTCAACTCCCCTAACTTCTTCTCATCGTTCTCGCGCTTAATGGCTTCTATCTCAATTTCAACCTGCATTATCCTTCTCTCCGTTTCATCCAGTTCTTCAGGCAGCGAATCCATTTCCAGGCGAAGTTTAGCTGCAGCCTCGTCAATTAAGTCAATGGCTTTGTCGGGTAAAAAACGTTCGGTAATGTAGCGGCTGCTCAGTGTAACCGAAGCTATAATAGCATCGTCTTTAATCTTCACTTTGTGGTGGTTCTCATAGCGCTCCTTCAACCCGCGAAGAATAGAAACCGCATCTTCCACACCCGGTTCTTCCACCATTACTTTCTGGAAGCGTCTTTCCAAGGCCTTATCCTTTTCAAAGTATTTCTGATACTCGTTCAGCGTAGTAGCACCAATGGCACGCAACTCGCCACGCGCCAATTCCGGCTTAATAATGTTGGCGGCATCCATAGCGCCCTCTGTTGCACCGGCACCTATCAAGGTGTGTATCTCGTCAATAAACAGAATTATTACTCCGGCACTTTCCTTCACCTCTTTCACTACAGCCTTCAACCTTTCTTCAAAGTCGCCACGGTATTTGGCACCGGCCATCAGCGCACCCATATCCAAGGTAAAAATCACTTTGTTCTTCAGGTTCTCGGGCACATCGCCCTTTACTATTCTGTGCGCTATCCCTTCGGCAATGGCGGTTTTACCTACGCCCGGTTCGCCCACCAGCAAAGGGTTGTTTTTTGTTTTGCGCGAAAGAATGTGCATCACTCTGCGTATCTCTTCATCGCGGCCAATAACAGGGTCCAGCTTTCCGGCCTTAGCCTGTGCGTTGAGGTTAACTCCGTATTTATCTAAAGCATTATAGCGGGCATCAGCACTTTGCTCATTCACTTTGGTTCCTCTGCGCAGTTCCAAAATGGCCTGACGTAGTTTCTTTTCTTCCAGCCCGGTTTCTTTTAAAAGTTTCGAAGTGTCATCACCAATAGCAAACAGGGCGAGCAATAAAATTTCAATGCTCACATAACTGTCCTCAAACTCCTTAATCAGTTTATTGGCTTGCAGTATTAGCTTGCCGAAAGCCTGCGAAGGAACTAAGTCGGCCGCCTGGCCTGAAACTTTCGGAAGTTTCTTTAAGCGCTCCTCTACTTTTCCTAAAAGAATATTGCGGTTTACTCCGGCTTTCTCTAACACAAAAGGAAGGGAATCGGTATCGGCATCCAACATGCCTTTCAGCAAGTGAATGGTATCTAACTGCGGGTGGCTGTTATTAAAGGCCTCCTGCTGTGCGGCACTGAGTGCTTCCAGTGCCTTGGTGGTAAAGTTGTTTGCGTTCATTGTTTACGGTTGTTTAGTGTTCAAAGTCGAACGAATCTCTCAAAAGGCTTTCCAACTCAATACTGAGCACAGTTTGTCAGATGAATGATAGAAATCAATGACTTAAAGTCAGATTTAGTTCCAACGGAAATGAAAAATTAGCAGTTATGCCCGGTTAATCATTATCAGGTTTAGTCCCTTTCTTCAGGTTAAAAAGTTCGCCCAGTTTAAGTTTAAACCCAGCGTTTACAATGGTGCCTTCCAGGGGTCCATACACTTGCGTAAAAAGCGGATTGGAGTAATCGGGATTAGGCTGTACTACGGGGCCATAAGTAGTCTGGCGTATGTTGAGCACATTTTCAGCATTGGCAAACAGCACCACATACTTTAAGTTGATTTGTGTGTTAACCCCCAACTCCCAAATACTGTGGGTGGTTACTCCGCTGCTCAGGCGCTGCGGGCTAAAGTAGTAAGCATCAACACTAATGCTAAAAAGGTTGTTCCATTCGTAACCGGCCATAAACGCCAGTT
>CAZLXD010000268.1:0-835 GCA_964563185.1 uncultured Chitinophaga sp. | reverse complement strand
GGCCGTAAGTTCGGCTATGCTCTTTACTCCGTTGATAAATCTGTTGTGGTCAATAAAGGTGTAGTTTATACCAAAAGCGGCTCCGCGGTACGAAAGGCGCAGGCCGGTTTCAATTCCCCGTGAGTTTACATAGCCCTTTACGTTGCGGTAAAAAGTGGTCTCGCAGCCGGTGCAGTTCTCCAAATGTCCGGTATCGCTCATTACCGGGCGGAAAATGTGCGTGTAGAAAATCATTTGGCTTACCGTAAGCGACAGGCCGTTCAGATTTGGAATGTTTACCACATAATCTAAAGTGCCTCCGGCTGAAAGCTCCGGCTTAACCGTATCCGCCAGGGGGCGCACATAGCGGAAGTTTTTCTCTTCGCTGTCTTCCTGAAAAACCGTGGGCAGCTTGTAACCCATACCGGCATTCAGGCGCGAGGTAAAAGTTTTGCTCCACTTGTGCAGCACCGAAATGTGCGGCAGCACATTTACTTTATACACATTATTATAATCGAACCTTAGCCCTGCACCCACAGCGGTCTTCTCATTAAAGTGGTAGGTGTATTGGGCAAAGAAACCCGCGGTAAGTAAACTGTAACTGCGGTTAAGCCAGGTGCTGTCGGGCTTTGTATCTTCCATAAACTTATCCGTGCGAAAATCAAGGCCCAACACTATATCGTTTTTATTTATAGCTATGTGGTAGTTAAACTCGGTAAGCGATGCCAGTTGTTTGCCCCCGAAAGAATAGCTGCGCATGTTCAATGCACGGTCAAAGTAGTTAACCGCATTTTTGAGGCGGATGGTGCCGTGCTTTTCAAAATCATATTCAAACTTAAAGTTGGTGCCCACATGT
>CAZLXD010000267.1:0-4064 GCA_964563185.1 uncultured Chitinophaga sp. | reverse complement strand
TTGTTCAAGTTTGCAGCCCTACAGAGTAAGCGGTTTGTCACCTTACGCACTGTGACTTTGCATTAGGAGTTTGGCTAAGCACACACGCCCATTAAACACAGTTAAAAATCAGTTTACCCGTCAAACGAATGCAGTGGATAAAAGGAATTTTCGACACCACTCACAAAAAATCGTTCCCAATTGAGTATCCTATTGAATAACTCGGGTTAAACGACACCGTTTATGGTGTATGCAACTGGTGAGCCATACAACGAAACTACTTTTAGTAACCATAAGGGAAAATTTTGGGTGTGCTGTAGCTATTACCCTATACCTGCCACATAACACAAGCCGCCAAACAGTGCGCTCACCAAAATCCATAAAAGCATATTGGCATTAAACCGCCACAGGGCCAGCAGCGATATACCCACCCACACCAAAGCAGGGTAGTTAAACCCTGCCACCTCTAAGCCCGTTGGAAACAACACTGCTATGCCCAAATATATTGCCAGATTAAGCACCACGCCCGCCACAGCAGCAGTTACCGGCTCCAGTATTTTTTTTAAAAAAGTATTGCTGTGTGTTTTTTCAATAAGGGGTGCCCCTGCAAAAATGAAAAAGAAGCAGGATAGAAAAGTGTAATACACCGTTATAAGCAAACCGGCTGTCCCCGCCCACAATGAATGATACTGATGAAAGCCTGCCATGTAACCCACAAACGCTAGCACCATAATAAGCGGCCCGGGGGTGGTTTCGCCCAGGGCCAGGCCATCGAGCATTTCGTAATGTGTAAGCCAGTTAAATTTTTCCACGCTTACCTGCGCCACATAAGGCAACACCGCATAAGCTCCGCCAAAGGTTACCAGTGCCGCCTTGGTAAAAAACACCGAAAGCTGTTGCCAGAAAGCTTCGTTAACAAACAACACCTTATACAGTGCAAAAGGTAATAGCCATAGCACCAGCACCAAAGCGGCCTGTGCCGCAAACCGCTGGGCACTAAACTCTGTCCAGGGTATAACGGAAGAAGAATTAACTAGGTAGAGGCTGTCATCCACTTCGGCTGCATGGCCGTTGTCCTCTTGTCGCCTATTCAGTGCCGGAATAAATTTTTCGTTAAGCACACCGCACACCAGCGCCCCCGCTATAATCAACGGAAAGGGCACCTGTAGAAAAAAAATGGCTATGAAAGCAGCCAGGGCAATCAGGTAATGGAAGGGCATATGCAGCGACTTCCTGCCTATTTTATAAAGAGCCGCCACCACTATAGCCACTACTGCAGGCTTTAAACCGTTAAACACGGCACTTACCCATAGTATTTTACCGAAGGTTACATATAGCATACTGAGCCCAAGCAGTATAAATACCGATGGCAGAATAAATAACAGCCCTGCCGCAAGCCCGCCCTTAGTGCCGTGCATCAGCCAGCCGGTATAAGTGGCCAACTGCTGCGCTTCGGGCCCCGGCAGCAACATGCAGTAGTTAAGAGCATGTAAAAAGCGCTTCTCCGAAATCCACTTTCTCTTCTCTACCAGGTATTCGTGCATAATGGCAATTTGGCCGGCAGGGCCGCCAAAACTTATAAAGCCCAGCTTCAGCCAAAACAGAAATGCATCTTTAAACGGTATCTTATCCATCAATCAAATTTTTTGAAGGCAAAAAACACCGCGCCTAAAATCAAACCAAAACTTACCAGATAATTCCACTTCATCTCCTCTTTAAGATACACTATACTGAAACCGGCAAACACCACCAGTGTAATCACCTCCTGTATAATTTTCAACTGCGCAGCGGTAAACATACCGTGGCCCATGCGGTTGGCAGGCACCTGTAAACAGTACTCAAAAAAGGCAATGCCCCAGCTGGCAAAAATCACTTTCCATAAAGCCTCGCTCTTATACTTCAGGTGGCCGTACCAGGCTATAGTCATAAATACATTAGAAGCAATCAGTAACAAAATGGTTTGCATATGGAATGATTATAGAACTAAAGTAAAAGGGTTTTGCAATTGCTAAACAGGCAATAATCTGTAACTCATTACTACCCAAAAAACCTTTAAAAAGTTAAGACATTGTGATGCCAATAAAACACCCTGTATAATCGCACTATGAAATTGTATCTGCGCGGCATAGTTACAGCACTGTTTATGGTTACCTTCTATCCTGCTCTGTTTGCTAACACCGATGAACAACTGTGGTTTGGCTATATCCATCAGGGGCGCATAAGTAATCATTGGGGCTACTGGGTAGATATACACCACCGCACTAAAAACAACTTTGCCGGTAACCTGCATACTGAAATTTTCCGCCTGGGTGGAACTTACTTTTTAAACAACGACTGGCGCTTTACAGTAGGCTATGCCGGTGTGCTGCATTTTCCTTCGCTAAATAGCCAGAGTTTTGTTCGGCCTGAACACCGCCCCTGGCAGCAAGTGTTCTACACGCATACATGGAAAAACTTCAGAACCGCTAACTACCTGCGAAGCGAACAACGCCTGGTACGCAAAGCAACAGGTGAAGAACTTGCTGAGGGGTTTAACTTCCGGCAACGCTTTCGTGCCAGTTTAATGTTTATTTACTGCATCAATAAAAAAGAGTTTAGAGAAGGCAGTTGGGGTATAGTATTAAACAACGAAGTATTTGTGAATGCGTATTCCACAGATAAAGCAAAAGCCTTTGACCAAAACCGTGCCTTTGCCGGCCTTACTTACAACATTAACCCTGCCGTTCAGTTGCAACTCGGTTATCTGAATGTTTTTTCAGTAATCGGAACTAAAGGGGAAATGGTACACGGCATCCGCCTTTCGGCTTTCCACAATATTGATTTAAGAAGGAAGCAATAACCCGTTGCTAATAGCCAAACAGTTGCGTTAAGTCAAGTTCCTGCACCGGGCCTAAATCTTTCAGAACATCCAGATTGATGTCATCCTTTTTACCGATAACCAGATAAGCGTATTTCTTTCCCTTTATATGCTCATCAAAAAAGCGGTGAACATCGGCTATAGTCAGCAACTTTGCTTTTTCATAAATTGCTTTGCGTATATCGTAATCCAGGCCACGCTTTTTAGCACGGTCATACGCTGCATAAATATCAGAGCGGGTAATCCAGTCGCTTTCCAGTGTTTTTACCACACTGGCACGGGCACCTTCAAACTGCTGTGGAACTTCCGGCATTGCGTTCAACAACTTGTTCATTTCCGCCAGTGCCTCTTTCATTTTATCGGCCTGAGTCCCTACATAGGAAGTAACATAGTGCGACTCGTTGGCATACTGCGGAACTCCGAAACTGCTGTAAACAGAATAAGCCAAAGCCATCTTTTCCCTTATCTCCTGAAACATAATGGAGGATAAACCGGAGCCATAGTAATCATTATACAAGAAGATGTACGGATACAATTCTTCATTGAATTGCCCGTCTTTCCCCAGCATAACAATCTCAGCCTGCTTCATAGGATAGTAAGCTACATACACCGTGTTCTCCTTAATAGGCAGCTCAGCATACTTACGTGGCGCAGGGTAATCCTTCAGGGCCTGTCCGGTTTTATGATACTGTGCCACTACATTTAACACTGATTGTGCTTCGCGCTGTCCGTAATAGAAAACTTTGTGTTTGTATGAAGAAACAGTTTTAACAAGATCAACCAATTTTTGAACATCAAGCGCCTTTAACTCCTCTTCGCTCATTACATTATTGAAAGGGTTCCTCTCTCCGTATTTGGCCCAGTTCACCAATCCGTTGTAGAGAATAGCGCTTTTGTTTCGCTTGGCGTTTGTACGGTTTTGCATAATATCCATCACCATTGCCTCATAAACTTCCTTATCAGCTTTGGCGTTGGCAAGCAGGTATTCAAACAACTCAAGGCCTTTCTCTAAGTTATCTTCCAGCCCGCTAAGCGAAACCGTCACTCTGTCGCGCGAGGCCGCTACACTAAAACTTAAGCCCAATTTGTAGAACTCCGTTTTCAGTTGCGCTGCACTGTATTTGTCCGTTCCTAAATATTCGAGGTAACTTAAGGCAACTCCCAACTCGCGTATGTTATCGGTTCCCATATCGAAAATGTAATTGAGGGAAAAGGTCTTGTTCACCTC
>CAZLXD010000266.1:0-4088 GCA_964563185.1 uncultured Chitinophaga sp. | reverse complement strand
AGTTTATCCATTTCGGGCTTACCTCGCAGGACATTAACAACACCTCTATTCCTATTTCATTAAAAGAAGCGGATGAACAGGTGTACTTACCCGCACTAAAACGCTTAATAGAACATATTGGAGCCTTAGCCGAACAATGGAAAGACATTCCTATGCTGGCGCATACGCACGGGCAACCGGCATCGCCTACGCGCTTAGGCAAAGAACTGATGGTATTTGTGGAGCGCCTGCAATCGCAGTCCGAACCGCTGAACAGAATCCCGTACTGCGCCAAGTTTGGAGGAGCCACGGGCAACTTTAATGCGCACCATGTGGCTTACCCGCACATTAACTGGATTGACTTTGCCAACGATTTCACTTTCCGCAAACTGCACTTAAAGCGCGCGCAATACACCACCCAAATTGAACACTACGACAGTATGGCTGCCCGTTTTGATGCCATGAAGCGGGTAAATACTATATTAATTGACCTCTGCCGCGATATGTGGACTTACATTTCCATGGAATACTTTAAGCAGAAGGTGAATAAGAATGAAGTAGGCTCATCGGCCATGCCGCATAAAGTAAACCCCATCGACTTTGAAAATGCCGAAGGAAACCTGGGCGTGGCCAACGCTTTATTGGAACACCTTTCGGCCAAACTTCCCATCTCACGCCTGCAGCGCGACTTAACGGATTCTACCGTTTTGAGAAATATTGGCGTTCCGTATGCGCATATACTCATCAGCCTTTCTTCTATTGAAAAAGGGTTGTCGAAGTTGCTGTTGAATGAAACCGCCCTGCACAACGATTTGGAAGATAACTGGGCAGTGGTGGCCGAAGCCATACAAACCATCCTTCGCAGAGAGGCTTACTCCAACCCTTACGAAAAACTGAAGGAACTAACCCGCGGAGCACAGATAAATAAAGAAACCATAGCAGCCTTTATTGAAACATTAGACGTTTCGAAGGAAGTAAAAAGCGAACTGCTGGCTGTTACTCCGCAAAACTACACGGGCGTTAAGTTCTGAATTTCTTCCACCGGCCCATTTAGGGAATATATGGCGGTACGAAGCGCTCCATTGAAAATTCATAACTATCCGAAAGCCATAAAAAAAGAAAAGCCCGTTGTAAGCTAAAGACATCCCCCTAAAACCGCCCAACTTATTTTCCGGCCAAAGCAACACCCACCTCAATACTGGCGTGGCTTTCAACTCTCCTTTTAACTAAATTACAAAAGATTCGGATAGCTGTGATAATATAGCCGGATGTTTTCTTCCGTCATATAGCTGTCACCTACTTTCGGAACGCCTGTAAATGACACTTATTAACGTTGCCTTGTTCCGAAACGGCAGTTAGTGACACTGACTAACGCTCCGGTTTTTCGGAGCGATGTTTAATGACACTAACTAACGTTTCCTTTAAACGGAACGTTAACTGTTGACACTAACTAACGGTGTAAATAACGTTGCCAAATTTCGCAGCGTTATTTAGTGACATTATAAAGCGTTGCCCGACAGGGAAATGCTGTTTGTAAAGATTTTAAGCCATAAGGCAAGTCCCGAAAGGGAAATTCACAGGCTCTTTTTAAATGCTTCCAGGTCGGTGGCGCGGGCAAATACCTCCCCGCCTATTACCCAGCCTTCCATTTTACCGGTAATAATAGCGCGCAGGTACGGATAACAGCGCACCTCTTTTCCCCAACACCAATACACCACGCAGCGCAACTCAGGGTGCGAAACATGCACCCCGCCCCCGGGCTTTTTCCAACTGGCGTGTATATACTTTTGAGGCGGGTTGGTGGCGGTGTTTATAGCCACATAGCCATCTACCTTAATAGCCGAAATAAGTTTGCTTTTAATGCGGTCCATAACGGTGCGCCTTTTAACCCCGCACAGTGCAGCATACTCCTCAACCGAAACGTAGTTTTCAAATACATGAATAGCCATAACCTATCAATTGGTTTAATGTTGGTAAGCGAAAAATAAGGGAATTATTGCGCAGGGAAAAGCGGGGATTGAGTAAAGCATTTCGGGCGGGCGCCTAACATGAGCAAAGAGGTTTTACAAGAGTTATTATGCGCTCAAAGCGGTGTCTTTACTGCCGTCAACCGGTTAACTTGCCTGTGCAGACACAGGCAGGGCTGTAGGCGCGCAAGTCCGCAATTATTTCGATTTATATTTTGGTTTGAAATAGTGAGATATTAGATGTTACATCTACTTCTCAAATCTTGAATAGGAATATATCCTAGCATCAGATCTTAGTTGAGAATACCCCTCAGTTTTTCTTCGTCTTGTCCTGTCTTTGTAAAGCCAAATAGCTTCTTCCTCTGTTTTAAATTTCCTGGTTTTCCTTATGGGTAAATTATGACCTGCCCAATAGTATTTGCGATTTCGGCAATGAATAGCACCAAAATCTACAGTAACTACATTACCGCTGCGTCTGATAAAATATCCTTTAGATGTATTACCACTTAGGTTTTTATCATCGCGACCGACCAAAACAAAATATGGCATGGCTAATTAAGTTTTTAAAAAAATGAGACAATTAGTTTTTCTAATTTACAACCATATTGCAGTTTAGCTTTATCCATCAATAATATTTTCAACAACAACTCCACCTCTTCGATATAGGAACCTAAATTGAAATTCTCTTGCAAAAGAAATCAAATGTACATTCATTAATTCGTCAACAATTGAATGGGTTTTTACATTCTTTATTATTCTACCATTAGGTGATACTCGGCTCCAAATAAAAAGATCAAACAAGGTGGATTCAACCCAGTCTACAGACTCCATATAGCCTGCAGTCCATTTAAGGTGCTTGGCTTTGCTCATCAACAAATCAAGAGTAACCCTGTTCCCAAAATGGCAAGAACCGAAATGCACATAAGGAATTTTCTTAGCCTTGCGTATACTTTCAATAACTGTTTTTCTATTGATCCGCCCATTAAGGGCTTGTAAACTACCAAAGTTACCATGAGAGGCTATGTAGAGTAAAGAGTCTTTGTTACTTGCATTGTTAAACTGCTTTATCCAGTGTACAAATGATTTCGAATCGGTAAAAATCTGATGATAAGCCTTTATTTGTCTTTGCTTAGCAAATTCATTGACAAAGGGCATCACGGAGGAATTTTTCAAGGGTTCAGCCTTATCCCATGAAGATTCCAGAACGAAAATTTTTTTGAACATGAATTGATTAATTTAAGAATTGAGCTACACTTTCTTTGGATAAATATTTTAAAACTCTATAAGTTCTCCAAGTTAAGAGGATATGTAATAATGATCCAATTTATTGGCGTACATATTTACAGTTTTCTTATCCTTTTGCTAGGCTTTCTCTCCCTAAGAAATAAACACTAATGCTATAGACTGTATAACCATAGCCGTCAATCAGTTGACTCGCCTGTGCAGATACAGGCAGGAGCACTAAATAGCACCAAACAAAATCCACCCTCAACAAAAAAAGGCCCCTTGCGGAGCCTTTTTATCGAAGCGATACTTTTTAATAAGCTTTCAGTGTTTTAGCTATAATAGCCACACACTCATCTATCTGTTCCTTGGTAATACACAAAGGCGGGGCAAGGCGGATAATGTAGTGGTGGGTAGGCTTTGCCAGCAGTCCGTTTTCCATTAAGGCAAGGCATAAGTTCCAGCCGAATTGTTCATCATCGGTGTTCAGCACAATGGCATTCAGCAGGCCTTTGCCGCGGATAGTTTTAATAAGCGGATGCTTGATTTTCGCCAACTCGTTACGAAAATACTTTCCAAGATAGAAGGCATTGTAAACCAGGTTTTCATCCTTAATAACCTGTAAGGCAGCCATAGCTACTTTGCAGGCCAGTGGATTTCCTCCGTAAGTACTGCCATGCTCACCGGGTTTAATGGTAAGCATTACGGGGTCATCGGCTAATACTGCGCTAACGGGCAATGTGCCACCGCTCAGGGCTTTGCCAAGTATCAATATATCGGGGCGCACTTCTTCCCAGTCGCAGGCCAGCATTTTGCCGGTGCGGGCAAGGCCGGTTTGCACTTCATCGGCTATAAACAGCACCCCTGCTTTTTCGCAAAGGAATTTTGCTTTAGCCAAGTAGCCTTCATCGGGCACTA
>CAZLXD010000265.1:0-4161 GCA_964563185.1 uncultured Chitinophaga sp. | reverse complement strand
GAGGCGAGGGCGGCTACCCGGCCTTGCAGAAGGCCGCTTCCATTTCCGAAGGCGGGCTGGCCAAACTGTTGATGAGCCTGCGCAAAAAAGGATTGATAGTAAATAAAGGCTACCGCCAGCCTGCCCTTACCGAAAGGCTATGCACATTATAAAAGCAGCATGGGCAGTCAGGCAAAATTCAAAACTATATCCGAAGCGTTGATAAATAGGTTCCGTCTAAAGAGTCCTTCGGACCGTACCGACAAAGTAAGGAGTTTCCCGCTCCACGCACAAAGAGGGCAACTGCGCCCAGCGGCCTTTCGCTTACCTGCTAAAAACCGGTTCACTGTGCGCAGATGGCGTTTTCAGTTTCTTTTACGGTTTTTCCCACTCATATTCCCTTTCCACCTTACAAATGCGGGTTTTGTAGTGCGCATACCATTTTTCGCGGCCAAGGGTTTGCGCCAACTGGTGTTCGCTGTGTTGTTTCCACTGCTTTATACTTTCTAAATCCTTCCAGTACGAAACGGTAATACCTACTTCGTTCCTTGCCGATTCTATTCCCATAAAACCCGGCTGTTGTTTGGCCAGTTCTACCATGCGTTCTGCCATAGCCGCATAATCGTTATCGGCCTGTGTGCGGGTGCTGGTAAAAATAACTGCGTAGTAAGGAGTGAATGACATAACTAGAAAATTTGAGAATGAGAGAATTTGATGATTTGAAAATTGGCAAATGAAATGCTTCCTATTGTACCGGTAACTTTCCTGATTTTACCCGCTGCTTACCGGAAACCACTTCGTACAAGTAAACTCCTTTAGCCAAGGCGCTTACATCAATACGGGTTGTTTGCTCTGTAAGTTCTTCTTGAAGAAGCAGCTGGCCGGTGAGGTTATATACTGATAATAGCAAATTCTCTTTCATACTGGTATTCATGTCTACAACCAAGCTATTTAATTGAGACAAGTAAGTAATGCATGGATGAAGTTTAAAGTCTTTAGAGACTCCAAGCCATACTACCGTATCTAAATAGCAAGTTTGATGAGTTGTGTCTTGGTAAAGGACATCTCCATTTTCAGAAAAGCAAAGAAGGCTTTCTGAATAATCAACTGTAAATGCACTTGATGCAGGATACAAAAAGTGTCTAAAAGTACTCCCTATTCCCTCCACCCATATATCATTCCTTACATCACCTGCAAAGCCGCTCCTGAAATATGTAACAAACCATCGCTTTCTCACTTTATCCATCATCAAAGAATCGACCGAATCTATACGACAACCCAGATATTCATTCGCAAAATGTGCTGTAACTACAAATGAATCCCCAGGCTGTTTCGTGAACGAGTAAATCCTCCTTTCCAAAGTGTCAGGGAAACCAAACATGTAAACATCCTGTAGGCTATCCCTTCGCAAATAAAAACGTCTATACCCTGTCTTTATCTCCTGATAACTTATGTTCTTGATTAAAGTGTCTTTAGTAATTGAATACACATCTGTACTAAATGATACGCTTGGGAATGACACTCCGTACTGAACACCCAACACATTCCACTGTGCCGTAGAATCGGCAAAGCGGAAATCAGTTTGGGCTTTGGTAAACAGAAAAGCAAAACTGAGTAGGAGTAGGTATAGCTTTTTCATAGCCCTAAAGTAGCCGCCTGTAGCCAAACAATTGTCACAGAATTGTAAAATGTTACCTCAGAATAAACCGCCAGTTACACTGGGCGGTGTTTTACCTAAGTGCCGGTAAGCAATCTCAGTGGCTTCGCGGCCGCGGGGGGTGCGTTTAAGGAATCCTTCTTTAATAAGGAATGGTTCGTACACCTCTTCTATAGTTCCGGCTTCTTCGCCCACGGCTGTAGCTATGGTGGTAATGCCCACCGGCCCGCCTTTAAACTTTTCAATAATGGCCGAAAGAATGCGGTTGTCCATTTCATCTAATCCGTGCTGGTCAACGTTCAGTGCTTCCAGCGAGTACTTGGAAATATCAAAAGTGATAGTGCCATCGCCTTTCACCTGAGCAAAATCGCGCACCCTGCGCAACAGCAGGTTGGCAATACGCGGAGTGCCGCGGCTTCTGCGGGCAATTTCGTAAGCGGCCTCATCGCTTATCTCAGCCTTTAAAATTTTTGCCGAGCGCTTAACAATATTCTTCAGCACATTGGCATCGTAATACTCCATGCGAAAAGTAATGCCAAAGCGCGCGCGCAAAGGGGAGGTCAACAAGCCCGAACGGGTAGTGGCCCCCACCAACGTAAACGGATTCAGCCCTATTTGCACACTGCGGGCATTAGGGCCGGTATCAATCATTATATCAATCTTGTAATCCTCCATGGCGCTATAGAGGTATTCTTCCACCACAGGCGAAAGACGGTGTATTTCATCAATAAACAACACATCGTTCGGTTCCAGATTGGTCAGCAAGCCTGCTAGGTCACCGGGCTTTTCCAACACGGGGCCGCTGGTCACTTTTACATTCACCTGCATTTCGTTGCCTATAATGTAGGAAAGGGTGGTTTTGCCCAATCCCGGAGGGCCATGCAGCAACACATGATCCAGGGCTTCGCTTCGCTTTTTAGCCGCCTCAATAAAAACAAACAGGTTGTCAATGGTTTGCGGTTGCCCCATAAAATCGTCCAGCGCTTTGGGGCGCAGGGCTCTTTCCACTTCCGTTTCTTCGGAACTTAAGTGCGATTTATCGGGGTCTAAATTCAAATTCATACCGTGGCGAATTTATACTATTTGTGCTTCGCAATAAACGCTACATTTTCAAATCTGCCATTGGCAGTTTCCTCTTTCAAAACCGAGATGCTAAAACCCAATCCGCTGGTTTCAGCGCATTCTGCGGGAGTTACATTTCTACTCCGCTTTTACATAAGGCTGAAGTTTCAGGAAAATACTATCCGTTATCACCGCTATTTTCTTCAGGTCGTTCACACTTTTATAGTTGCCATGCTGCTGTCGGTAATTATAAATAGGGCGTGCAAACGTGTAATTAATATACGGGTGCTTTCGCAGCGTTTCCACATCAGCGGCATTAATATCTATGCGGGCAACTTCGGTTTCCGCGCAAACCATTCTGTCCTTCAAAAACTGATAAGTGCTGTCGGGCATACCCCATACCTCTCTTATCTGCTCCACCGATACAAACCCGCCCAGCCGGTTCCTGTACTTTATAATTCTGCTTGCCAGCGATGGGCCTATCCCCCGCTGCCTTTCAAACAACGATGAATCAGCGGTATTAATATCAATAGTAAAAACCTTCTTCTCCGCCACCGGCTTCACCTCGTAAGTGTGTTTAGCCGCCTGTGGGCTTTCTATTTTAATGTAAGGCAACAACCGCTGGTAAACCTCCTCGTCCACCACATACAGCTTCTTCATATCCTCCGGCTTATAAAACCTGCCGCCTTTGGCCTTATAGGCCTCAATAGATTTTGCCTGCTTTTCGCTAAAGCCCAATTGCTGCCACTCCTTCTCTCCTATCCTGTTCGGGTCAAAGTCAAAATAAGCAACCACAGGCTTTGCTCTTTGCGTAGCTTGCCCTATGTTCTCAAACGGGTTGTAGGGGCGGTGTTCCTCCGCCATGGCAGAATCGCTTTTCCTGCGCGCATTGTATTCAGTTATAAATCGCTGAATACTCTCATCCTCCCCGCTCTGTGCTAAAGCATCTTTTACCGGATAGAAATAAAAATAAACGCGCGGGGCAATAAACACCCCTACCACAAGCACCGCCAAAACTATAGCGGCATTCCGCTCTCCTTTGCTGAAAGTGAAAAACTCTTTGAGCATTCCCTAAAAGTAGAAAAAAGGGAAACAAAAAGCCCTTTTGTATTCGGCTGTTTAAGTACTCTCCTTTAGGAGAGGATTTAGGTGAGGTGACTGTTCTGTATTTGTCCTCTGCCGGAGGTGCCCAACGGGCGGAGGTGGTTACCCCCCCCCCCCTGTCATTCCGCAACTTCCACCTTTTCGCACCCCTCGCGCACTTGCCACGCCACAAACTTATTTTGACAACGTACACCTTACAAGCTTATAGGACCCATTCCGCAGCCTTGGTTTATGCCTTATAATCTTATTGACCCCGTCCCGCTTTGTCGGGAAGCACCTTATAAGCTTATAAGACCCGTTCCGCAGCCTTGGTTCATGCCTTATAACCTTATAGACCCCGTCCCGCTTTGTCGGGAAGC